>NZ_JBLIZW010000001.1:0-19389 GCF_048860245.1 Aquabacterium sp.
CACCCGCCGCGACCGCAACGGCTTCCCGGTGCGCGAGTGGCAAAAGAGGCGCGAGCGCAACGAGGCGCTCGACTGCTACTTCTACGCCCGCGCGGCCGCATCGGCGGCGGGACTGGATCGCTTCGAGGAACGCCACTGGCGGGAGTTGGAGCGGCAACTTGGGGTAGCGCCCCCACCGGATGAGCCACCGCCCATCCAGGACATCGCATTGAACGAGGCCACCCCCAGCGGTGGCCTCGCTGCTTCTGGAACACGCACGGCCGGTCGGCGTGTCATCAAGAGTCGCTGGCTGGGATAACCAAAAACTGAAGAGAAATTCGTGACTTACACCACCACTCAACTCGAAGTACTGAAGCAGGCACTTGCTCAAAGTGAGCGGCGTGTGAGCTTCGGTGACAAGATGGTCGAATACCGCAGCGTTGAAGAGCTCAAAGCCGCAATTCAGACGATTGAGGCAGAGATCTCGCGCAAAGCGGCAGGTAGCCCAAAGCGCCAGATCCGGGTGACGACGGCGAAGGGCTTCTGATGGCCTGGTACTCCAAAATCCGCAGCCTCTTTGGCCAGTCACCTGTTCACGAGGCGGCGGGTCGTGGCCGTCGCTCGCTGGCTTGGATGCCCGGCAATCCGGGTGCGGTCGCCGCGATGCTGGCGACCAACGCCGAACTGCGCGGTAAGAGCCGGGACCTCGTTCGGCGCAATGCCTGGGCGCAGGCCGGTATCGAAGCCTTCGTGGCCAATGCGGTCGGCACCGGCATCAAGCCGCAAAGCCTGTCAGGCGACGAACGGTTCAAGGCCGAGGTGCAGGCACTGTGGCGCGATTGGGTCGAGGAAGCCGACGCGGCCGGACAGACCGACTTCTATGGCCTGCAGGCCCTGGCCTGTCGGGCGATGCTCGAAGGTGGCGAATGCCTGATCCGACTGCGGCCACGCCGTCCGGAGGATTGCCTGTCGGTGCCGCTGCAGCTCCAGTTGCTGGAGCCCGAGCACCTGCCGATCAATCTGAACACTGATCTGCCCTCGGGCAACCTCGTGCGCTCGGGCATCGAGTTCGACAGCCTGGGGCGGCGCGTCGCCTACCACCTGTACCGCTCGCACCCCGAGGACGGGCGTCTTGCACCGATGTCGGGCCAGGGTGGCATGGACACGGTGCGCATCCCGGCTGCGGAAATCATCCATCTGTTCCGTGTGCTGCGCCCAGGCCAGATTCGCGGCGAGCCGTGGCTGTCTCGTGCCCTGGTCAAGCTCAACGAGCTCGACCAGTACGACGATGCCGAGCTGGTGCGCAAAAAGACCGCCGCGATGTTCGCGGGCTTCGTCACGCGCGCCAACCCGGAAGACAACCTGATGGGCGAAAGTGCAGCGGACGCCGACGGGATTGCTCTTGCCGGACTGGAGCCGGGCACGCTGCAGATTCTGGAGCCCGGTGAGGACATCAAGTTCTCCGATCCGGCCGACGTTGGCGGTTCGTACTCCGAATTCCTGCGCACGCAGTTCCGGGCAGTCGCTGCCGCCATTGGAATCACCTACGAACAACTGACCGGCGATCTAACGGGCGTGAACTACTCGTCCATCCGCGCAGGGATGCTGGAGTTCCGCCGACGCTGCGAGATGGTGCAGCACGGCGTGCTGGTGCATCAGCTGTGCCGTCCGGTGTGGGCGGCTTGGATGAATCAGGCCGTGCTCGCCGGAGCGCTGGATGCGCCAGGCTTCGCACGTAGCGGGCCCGCCCGTCGTCGCCAGTACCTTGCCGTGAAGTGGATTCCCCAGGGCTGGCAGTGGGTCGATCCCGAGAAGGAGTTTAAGGCGATGTTGCTGGCCATCCGCGCGGGCTTGATGTCGCGCTCGGAAGCCATCTCGGCCTTCGGCTACGACGCCGAGGATGTTGATCGCGAGATCGCCGCCGACAACCAACGTGCCGACGACCTTGGCCTGATCTTCGATTCTGATCCTCGCTACACGTCCAAGGACGGCGGTAGCGCTGAGCCCAACCGTAGCGCCGCTAATACCGAAAACGCTGCCGACGTATCCGGCAGTACTTCGACTGCCTGAAGGACTTTCCATGACTTTACTGCCGCATCTGGCGGCGCGCCTTTTTGGCGTGCCGCTGGCCATCCATCGCCCAAAACTTGACGTGATCCTGGCGGTTCTCGGTCCCCGGGTCGGCCTTGCCGATCTGGCCGCCGCCCCGGGCTACACGTCGCCCCAACGTGATAGCAGCGCCACGTCTGGATTGCCGCAAGGTGTGGCCATCATCCCCATCCACGGCACATTGGTGCGCCGCACCGTGGGGCTGGAAGCCGAATCGGGACTGACCAGCTACGCGGGCCTCGCCGCGCAACTGGACGCCGCCATCAGCAATCCGGCTGTGTCGGCCATCCTGCTCGACATCGATTCCCCCGGTGGCGAGTCGGGCGGTGTGTTCGATCTGGCCGACCGCATCCGCGCAGCCAGCCAGATCAAGCCTGTCTGGGCCGTGGCCAACGACATGGCCTTTTCGGCAGCCTACGCGCTGGCGTCCGCCGCTAGCCGGGTGTTCGTGTCGCGCACCGGTGGTGTCGGCTCGATTGGCGTGATCGCCATGCATGTCGACCAGTCCGAGAAGGACGCGCAGGACGGCGTTCACTACACCGCCGTGTTCGCGGGCGACCGCAAGAACGACCTCAACCCGCACGAGCCGATCTCCAGCGAGGCTCACGCCTTCCTGAAGGCCGAGGTCAATCGCATCTACGGTCTGTTCGTCGAAACGGTGGCCCGCTACCGGGGCATCGAACCCTCGGCCGTGCGGGACACCGAGGCCGGACTGTTCTTCGGGCAGGCCGCCGTCGCCATGGGCCTTGCCGATGCCGTCGGCACCTTCGACGACGCACTGGCGCAGCTGCTCGCATCCCTTTCCCCCAACCCGACTCCGGTGGCTGTGGCCGCGCGGGCGGGCTTTCTCAGCAACCACCCCAAGGAGTCATTGATGAATGATCGAACCGACCCCGCTGCTCTTGATCGGCCTAATGCTGATCCTGCTGGCAGTGCTGCTCAACCGCCCGCCGCTACGCTGAACGTGGCCGACGCCGTCGAGATCGCGCAGACCTGCACGCTTGCCGGTCGCACCGACCTGATCGCGGGCTTTCTCGAAGCCAACACCGCACCCGCCACTGTGCGCAGCCGTCTGCTCTCGGCCAAGGCCGAGGCCAGTCCGGAAATCGTTAGCCGCATACCGCCTGACGCCTCCCGTCCCGCACCCGCCAATCCACTGCTCGAAGCCGCCCGGAACCTCGCGGCGCAGTCGTCCGCTATGAAGAAGGAGATCTGAAATGCCGACCGTTTTCATTGAGGCCATGAACCTGGGCGACCTGCTCAAGTTCGAAGCGCCCAGCCTGTACTCGCGCGACCGCGTCACAGTCGCCGCAGGTCAGAACCTGCAGCTGGGTGCGGTGCTCGGCATCGTCACCGCCAGTGGCAAGTACAAGCAGATTGACCCATCCGCTGAGGACGGCTCGCAGGTCGCCGCAGGCGTGTTGCTGCAGACCTGCGACGCCACGTTGGCCGACCGTGACAACGGCCTCGTCGTCGCGCGTCACGCCATCGTGTCCGACCACGCGTTGCAGTGGCCCGAAGCCATCACCGCTGCCGAGAAGGCGTCGGCCATTGCCCAGCTCAAGGCGCTGGGCGTCCTCGTCCGTCAAGGAGTCTGACCATGCAGAACATCTTCGAGAACCCGGCGTTTTCGATGTCGGCGCTGACCGCCGCCATCAACATCCTGCCCAACAACTACGACCGCTTGGCCCAAATGGGGCTGTTCGTCGACCGCCCGCAGCGCTTCCGCTCAATCATCGTCGAGAAGCAAAACAACGTGCTGACCCTGCTGCCCACGATGCCCGTGGGCTCGCCCGGCACCGTCGGTGTGCGCGGTCAGCGCAATGTGCGCTCGTTCCACATTCCGCACATTCCACACGATGACGTGGTGCTGCCCGAGGAGGTCCAGGGTATCCGCGCCTTCGGCTCGGAGACGGAACTGCAGACGGTCGCGGGCGTGATGGCGCAGCACCTGCAGACAATGCGCAACAAGCACGCGATCACCCTGGAGCACCTGCGCTTTGGTGCGCTCAAGGGGCTGATCCTCGATGCCGACGGCAGCGTGATCTACAACCTGTACGACGAGTTCGGTATCACCCCGCAGACCTTCGGGTGGGACATTGCCGAGCACGATAGCGCTTTTGATGTTGGCAAGGCCTGCCGCGACCTGCTGCGCTATGTCGAAGACAACTTGCAGGGCGAACGGATGACAGGCATTCACGTTCTGGTCGGCAAGGACTTCTTCGAAGCGCTCACGACGCACGACGACGTCATTGCGGCCTATGAACGCTGGCAGGACGGCCAGGCGCTGCGCACGGATATGCGAACCGGCTTTACTTTCTGTGGCATCACCTTCGAGGAGCATCGCGGTCGCGCGACGGCACCCGGGGGCACCGTACGCCGATTCGTCGAGGAGGACGAAGGACACGCCTTCCCGTTGGGCACCATGGACACCTTTGCCACGTACTACGCGCCCGCCGACTTCAACGAGACGGCCAACACGATGGCGCTGCCGCTGTACGCGAAGCAGGAGCCGCGTAAATTCGACCGGGGCACCGACCTGCACACGCAGGCCAACCCGCTGCCACTGTGCCATCGGCCGCAGTTGCTGGTGAAACTCAAGGTGGCGTAATGGCTGATCTTGTGCTGCATCACTCGATGCAGCCCTTCGTTCGCCTCTGTATCAGTAGCTTTCTTCACCTTGGCGTTCCAGGTACCTACCGATTGGCCGATGGCCGAGAGATCCCCACACGGTTCATCGCCAAGCAGGCCGATGTCGTGGAGTCCTTCGGCGACACGCGGCTGGCGCTGGCCACCCACCGCTTTGATGTGATGTCACGTGACGTGATGTCTCCCCGCGAGGGGGAACGTTTCACTGTTGCTGACCAGACCTACCAAGTGGTGGGTGAGCCGCTGGCCGATCGGGATCGCCTGATCTGGACGCTGACCGGAGCACCGGTATGAGGCTGATGGCGGCCTTGTCCGGCGACCTGGACCAGATGTTGGCGGATGAAGTGCGCATTGCCGAGCAGGCTGTGACGCAGTCCATCCGCGAGGCGACTGACGGTCTCAAGACCGAACTGCGTAACCAGATCACCGGCGCAGGCCTGGGCCAGCGCCTGGCCAACACCTGGCGCGGTGAGGTCTATCCCAAAGGCCAGATGAGCATCAAGGCAGCGGGGCTGGTCTACAGCCGGGCTCCAGAGGTGGTTGGCGCCCATGACCAGGGCGCGACCATTCGCTCCAAGGACGGGTTCTGGCTGGCGATTCCCTTGCCCGCAGCTGGCAAAGGCCCGCGTGGAAAACGCATGACCCCCGGTCTTTGGGAAAAGCTCCGTGGCCAGCGCCTGCGCTTCGTCTACCGCCGTGGCAAGCCCTCGCTCTTGGTTGCCGAGAACCAGCGTGCCCGCCAGGGTCAGCGCGGCGGTTTCTCTACTGCCTCACAAAAGGCCCAAGCCACCGGCCGAGGCCTGGTGACAGTGCCTATGTTCTTACTGGTACCCCAAGTCACCCTGAAGAAGAAATTCGACATCGACAGCGCCTCGCGCCGCTGGGTCAGCACCCTGGCCAACCGGATCGCCAACCGCTTCGATGAGGCTGAACGCAAAGGTGAAAGCTGATGAGTCAACGACCCAGTCAACGTGAGAGTGCCATCGGCGCACTGTTCGCTGTGCTCGGGCAGCTGTCTCTGGGTGTGATGGCCAAACGCAACGCATCCTTGCCCGAGAGGCTGTCAGAGCATGCCATGGCCGTCTTGCGTGACGGCGAGATGGGCGAGCCTGAGGTGTCGCTCTCGCCACTGATCTACCACTGGCAGCACCAGGTGGCGATCGAAATCTTCGTTGCCGACCCGGATGCCAGCGAGCGCGATAAGCGCATGGACGGCCTATTGGTCGAACTGGCAGCCCTGATCGAAGCGGACCGCACGCTTGGCGGCGTCATCGAGTACGCCGAAATCAGTCCACCCAAGTTCGATGAACTGGCACCCGATGGGGTCAGCGGCATCAAGGCTTGCTTGCTACCCGTGGTCCTGCACTACAGCAGCTCAGGTCCGCTGAACTGAAACCTATTTCCCAAGGAGAAACCTCATGGCCCGTGCCTATGGCGCGAACGCCAGCCTCTTGGCCGCGTTCGAAACTACCTATGGCAGCAATCCAGTGGGCGACTACTGGAAACTGCCTTTTGTATCCACCACCCTCGGCTCCGAGCAGGGGCTCATTGCGAACGACCTGATTGGCCTGGGGCGTGAGCCCAATGCGCCGATTCGAGATGTGATCAAGGTCGAAGGCGACATGGTCGTGCCCGTGGATGTGCGCAATATCGGCATGTGGCTCAAAGCCCTGTTGGGCAGCGCCACCACCACGGGCACAGGCACCCTCACCCACACATTCATCTCTGGCAAGTCCAGTTTGCCAAGCCTCAGTCTTGAGACGGGTCTTCCCGATATCCCGGCCTGGTTTGTGGCGTCTGGCGTCATGGTCAACAGCCTGCAGGTGGGTTTTGCTCGCTCGGGTGCGGCCAATGCCACAGTCGGCCTGATCGCGCAGGGTGAGGTCAAGCAGGCCGCCACCATTGATGCCACCCCGACGACGCGAGACATCCTGCGGTTCAACCAGTTTCAGGGATCCATCAAGAAGGGGGGCACTGCGCTGGGTAACGTGGTATCGGCGCAGTTGACCTACTCCAACAACCTCGAGCGCATCGAGACTATCCGCTCCGACGGCAAGATCGATGGCGCTGACCCCACGGTGGCCAGCCTGACTGGCAATTTGGAGGTCCGCTTTGCCGATACCCAGCTCATCGATGCGGCCACCAACAACACGCCACTGGAGTTGACGTTCGCCTACACGATCGACGCCACCAAGCGCCTGACCTTCATCGCGCATGAGGTCTACCTGCCCAAGCCCAAAGTCTCCATCACTGGGCCAGGTGGCATTCAAGCCACTTTCGAGTGGCAAGCCGCCAAGAACGTGGCGGCCAACAAGATGCTCACCGTCGAACTGCTCAACGACGTGACCACGTATTGATACCCGGGACTTTCCAATGATCAAACTCAACATTCCACGTGAACCGCACTGGATCACACTGGCTGCTGGCGTGCGCCTGCAGGTCAGGCCCGCCACCACTGCCTTGGTGATGGCTGCGCGCCATGCCGCCGCCAAAGTGGCCGGCACTGACATCGCGGCTGCTGGCGAGCGCACCGCCACCCTCATCACCGAACTGGCCAAGCTGGCAGTTCTGTCCTGGGAAGGCGTGGCCGATGACAAAGGTCAACCAGCATCCGTCACACCAGAAGGCGTGGCCGCTTTGATGGAGCACTGGCTGTTGGCCGATGCCTTCGAGCGCGAATACCTTGCTGGCCTGTACGCACTGGAATCGGAAAAAAACGCCTGAAGGCCCGCACCGCATGGCACTTTGGTGGTGGGCCGAACTATTGCAGTGCCTGCCTTCAAAGCTGTGCTGAGCCATGTCCCGAGTGTCCGTACACCATGAATGCACCCCTCAGCCTAGAAGGCTGGCAAGCGGCCTGTGCCATGGAAGTTTGTGCCAGTCAGTTGCGCATGAACCAGGGTCGTGTCGTGGGTCTGGATCTGAACGCTTGGATGCTGACCTGCGAGTGCGCTGGATTGGACAAAGCCACGGCGATTGACCTGTTTCCGGCTGCAGAGGCGGGCCTGATGAGTACTTTTGAACAAAACGAATAACGCGATGACTGATCTCTTTGCCTTGATCCGAGTGTTTCCCCATGGCTGAACGCAATCTCTCCATTCGCCTGTCCGTGATCGACGGCGGCAAGGTCAAAGCCGAGCTGTCCGAAATTGGCGAGAAGGGGGATCGCTCGCTCAAGAAAATAGAAGCGGCTGCCACCCCAGCCTCCGGTGGCCTCAAGCTCCTGTCAAGCGCCGCCAACGATGCCAAGTTCCAACTGCAGGCCGCCACGGACCGACTTGGCATGCTGGGCTCGGTGCTGGGCAAGCTTGGCCCTGCCGGTCTGATCGCTGGTGCCAGCATCGCAGCACTCGGTGTGGGCATCACAGCGCTCGTCATGCCGGTGGCCCGGGTGGGCGATGAGTTCTTCAAGCTCTCCCAGAAAACCGGTGTCTCGGTCGAGGCGCTCACCGCCTTGGATTACGCCGCCAAGCTCTCGGATGTCAGCACCGAAGGCCTGACCAAGGCGATGCAGAAGTTGTCGATCGCCATGTTCGACACCCAGGTCAACGGCGAAGAGGGCAGCGCCGCCCTGAAGGCGCTGGGTGTGTCGGCGACTGATGTACACGGGCAGATTCGCCCGACCGAACAGATGCTGCTGGATCTGGCCGACAAGTTCGCGGTCATGCCCGATGGGGCCGACAAGGCAGCACTTGCCGTGAAACTCTTCGGCAAAGAAGGCCTGGCCATCATCCCGTTCCTGAACCAGGGTCGAGAAGGCATCACGGCGCTGATGGAAGAAGCCCAGCGCTTGGGCCTGGTCATGTCTGAAGACGTCGCCCGGGCATCCGAGGTCTTCAATGACAACCTGACGCGCCTATCTGCCATCTTCGAGGGTGTGCAGCGCCAGATCGGCGCAGTCGTTATCCCGGTGCTGGCCGACTTCACCGAGCAGGTGATTCTGGCCCAGGGCGAAACCGGCAGTTTCAGCAACGAGCTGCAAAAGATCTCCGCCAACCGCGAAGCCATCCTGGCCTTCCTGGAGTCTGTCGCCTCGGGCCTGGCCTTCATCGCCGAATCGGCTGTGCTGGCCAAGCGGGTGATTGCCCAGCCCTTTGACAGTCTGTCGGTGGTGGGCAAAGACATCGAGACCTGGTTCAAGACCGATTTGCTGCGCACGATGAAGTCCATGGGTTACGACCCCAAGGTCATCGATGCCGAAATCGCCAAGCTGCAAGGAGCACGTGACGACTACGTGCGCGCTGCCAACGACCGGCTCTTGAACATCAACCAGAACCCGGGCTATGCGGACCGAGTAGCCAAATTCTTCGACGAGCAGCGCCGTACGGTCCGTGTCATGGGTCAGAAGTTCGTGCTGGACACGGAGGCCCAGGCCAAGGAAGTGCAGGCGATTTACGACAAGTTCTTGCCGACGCTGCCGCGCAAGGCCCATCCAAACCTGGACCTCTCAGGATTTGAAAAGCCCAAGCCTGCCGAAAAAATCAACGAAGGCGAAGCTTTCCTCAACCAGCTGCGCTCGCGCCTGATCCGCACACAAGAGGGCGAAGCGGCCGAACTGCGTGCCCGGGCACTACAGATCGAGGCCAAGGGTTACAAGGGGGTGGCAACTGAGGCCGAGCAGTACATCCAGGTCCTCGAAGCCATCGAGCGCCAGAAGGAAGCCAACAAAGCCTTCGACGCCTTTGAAAAAGAAGAAGCTGCTTCGCGCAAGATCACCGAAGGCCTGATTGGCGGCAACCGCCAACGCATCGAAGCCCTGCAGTTGCAGCGCCAGATGCTGGACATGACCGATGGCGAAAAAGCCGCCCTGCAGGCCCGCTCTGATCTGGAAAAGGCAGCGGCCAATGCGCGGAAGGAAGCCAACCAGATCGAAGACCCGGGTCTGCGGGCTCAGACCATTGAAGCCATCAACGATGCGTTGGCCAGGCAACTGCCCATCGTTGAAGACCTGGTGCGGGCCAACACGGAATATCAGCGCAATTTTGAGTACGGTGCCAAGTCGGCACTCAGAACCTATATCGACGACGCGACCAACGCCGCCAAGCGTGCCCAGCAGGTCACAGCCAATGCGTTTCGAGGGATGGAGGCGGCGCTCACACAGTTCGTGACGACAGGTAAGCTGGACTTCAAAAGCCTGGCCGATTCCATCATCTCGGACCTGGTCCGCATCCAGATCCAGCGATCTATCACGCTGCCGCTGGCCAATGCAATGTCCAGCATGGACTGGGGTTCGATGTGGGGCGGTCTGTTTCCGTCCGCGCAGGGCAATGTGTTCAACGCCCCGGCGCTTTCGGTCTACCGCAACACGGTGGTCGACCGTCCGACAGTGTTCCCCTTTGCCCAAGGAGCAGGCTTCACGAGCCTGCCCCGTATCGGCCTCATGGGTGAAAAACCTGGCAGCCCGGGCGAAGCCATCATGCCGCTCACGCGCATGCGCGATGGCGATCTGGGCGTCAAAGTCAACGGCGGAGGCAGCACCGTCATCGTCAATGTCATCGAGGCGGCCGGCAAAGGTGGCCAGCAACAGCAGCGCACCGACAGCAACGGCAACCAGGTGATCGACGTCTGGGTGGAACAAATCACGGCCAAGGTCTGGGGCGATGTGGCGCGTGGTGCCGGTCCCGGCCCTGGCGTGCTGGCCAACACCTACGGCCTGAACCGCGTGGCAGGCGCGTACTGATCGGGAGAAAAACATGGCCACCTGGCCCACAACATTGCCCCGGCCGCAGGTCGCGGGATACGCGATCGCGCCTCTGGATGTCACCGTGCGCACTGACATGGAGGCTGGTCTGCCCCGCGTGCGCCGCCGCAGTGCAGCACGCAATGATCAGGTGAGTGTTGGCTGGCGTTTCACGGATGCCCAAATGGCCACGTTTCGGGCTTGGTTCGATGGCGACTGTGCCAATGGAGCCAGTTGGTTCACGGTGGATCTGAACACTGGAGACGCGGGCTTGCGTTCTGTTCAGGCCCGATTTGTGGGTCCCTGGCAGTCGCAAATGCAGCCTGGCCCGCGTTGGCAGGTCAGTGCGAAGTTGGAGATTCGATGATGGAGGTTCGCAGATGGAGGTCTTGATTCATGCCAGATGACACCTTGAGCCTGGCGATCAAAGAGGCCTACGCCAGCGCGCCATCGAACCTGGTCATTCACCACACACTGGAGATCTGGCATCCGAATTTCTCGACGCCGATTCGGGTGGTGCGCGATCACGTGGATCTGACCGCCAAGCTGGAATCCAGCGCCCCGCGCAACGCCGGAGAGTACGTCACCTTTGTGGGCTATGCCTTCGATGTCGTGCCGCCCGAGGTGACTCACACCGCCGTGCCGCAGTGCGTGATCGAGATCGACAACGTCAGCCGCGACATCCTGGCCAACGTGGAAGCATCCATGAACGGACAGCCTGGAAGCAGTGAGTTGATCACCGTGACCTACCGGGCATTCCTGTCATCGGACCTGACTGCCCCGCAAAACAACCCACCGCTCACGCTGACCGTGATGTCGATCTCGGCCACGGTGTTTCGGGTACGTGCCACTTGTGGGTTTCCGAACCTCGCCAACCGGCGATTCCCTGGCCTGGACTACACGGCCGAAGTCTTTCCTGGATTGATTGCGCAATGAACCCACACACCCCTCACTGGGCCATCCAGTACATCGGCCTGCCTTGGGTGGCTGGTAGCAGCGACTGCTGGTCGTTTGCGCGCCAGGTATGGCGCGAGCAGTTTGGCTGGGATGTGGCTGCCGTCGATGTCAATGTCGCCAGTCGGCTGTCATCACTACGCGCTTTTGACGATCACCCTGAGTACGCGCACTGGCAGATCGTCAGAGACCCGCGCGAGGGCGATGCCTGCCTGATGGGCAAATCTGAGCGACCCAGTCACATTGGCGTGTATTTGGATGCAGATGGAGGGGGCGTGCTGCACTCCCTGGAAACGGTGGGTGTGGTCTTTACGCCGGTGTCGGCATTGCCCAGCGTGGGCTTGAGGGTGCTGTCATGGCATCGACGGCGCTGAGTTCACCCAGCCATCCGTTCGCCCACAGCATCACTGTCCGCAACCCTTTCCATCCACACCAGGACCGCCAGATCACGGCCATCCCGGGGCCGGTGGCTTTGCGTTCGCTTGTGCCCGAGACGGATCAGCCCATCCTGGTTCTGCGCAATGGCGAGGCCCAGTTGCGAGCTACCTGGGATCAACCGGTGTGCGGCGGCGACCTGATCGCCATCATTGTGTTGCCTCAGGGCGGAGGAGGCGGTGGCTCTAACCCACTGCGCATGGTGCTGATGCTGGCGGTGATGGTCTACGCGCCGGTGTTGGCATCTGAGTTCATCGGCATCAACGGCGCGGCCGTGCTCGGTTCGATGGGCGTATCGGCCGTGCAGGCCGGCGCCACCATGCTGGGTATGGCGTTGGTCAATGCGGTCATTCCGCCGCCCAAGCCCACCACGGCGCAGCAGGCGGCGAGTTTGGCTGCTCCGTCGCCCACCTACAACCTGCAAGCGCAGGGCAACATGGCGCGGCTCGATCAGGCCATTCCGGTGCAGTACGGCAGGGTCTGTGCGTACCCCGACTTCGCTGCGCAGCCGTATGTCGAATACGCCGGTAACGAGCAGTACCTGTACCAGCTGCTGTGTCTGGGCATGGGGGAATACGCCATCGAGGCCATCCGCATCGAGGACACCCCGGTCGCCAACTTTGCCGAGATCGACTACGAAGTGATTGCGCCGGGCGGTGCGATCACCAAGTTCCCAACCAATGTGGTCAGTTCGGTGGAGGTCTCTGGGCAGGAACTGGCGGGAAGCCTTGGGGCGACCTACAGCCAGTCCGGTACGACGATCACCGTCACCTTGGCTGCGCACGGTTACGCCGTGGGCCGGGTGCTGTACCTGGATGTCTCATCTGGTGCGGCGGTGAGCGGTGCCTATTCGATTGCCACAGTGCCAAGCGCCGATACCTTCACGGTCACGGCAGCCAGCAGTCTTTCGACCGGTGGCAACGTCACCCTGCAGCACTACATCGGTGGCTTCGTGGCCAATGCCGCTGGCTCCCAGGCCAACACCCTGGGGCTGGACTTCGTGCTCTCGCGTGGTCTGTATGAGGCCCAAACTGACGGCACCTTGAGCGAATTGACGCTGTCGGTCGCCATTGAGGCGCGGACGGTCAACGACCTGGGCGTGGTAACGGGCAACTGGTCCGTCTTGGGCCAGCGCTTTTACACGGCCAAAACCACCACGCCGCAGCGTTACTCGGAGCGATTCACCGTGGCCGCTGGCCGCTACGAAGTCCGTGTGCGGCGCCTGGATGCCAAGCAGACCGATACACGCTTTGGCCATGAAATTCTCTGGGGAGGCCTCAGGGCCTACCTGCCCGAGACACGGACCTTTGGCAACGTGACGCTGATCGCGATGCGCATGCGCGCGTCCAACAACCTGTCAGCGCAGGCCTCGCGCAAGATCAACGTCGTCTGCACCCGCAAACTGCAGGTCTGGAATGGCAGCAGTTGGTCAGCACCGGTGGCCACGCGCAGCATTGCCTGGGCGCTGGCGGACGCCTGCCGCAACACCACCTACGGGGCCAAGCTTGCGGACGCCCGCTTGGATCTGGCCGGGCTCAAGGTGCTGGACGCCATGTGGGCCAGCCGAGGGGATGAGTTCAATGCCCGATTTGATTCGGCGCTGAATTTCTGGGAGGCGATCACCAAGATCGCGCAGGCGGGTCGTGCCAAGCCTTACATGCTCGGCGGCATCATTCGCTTCGCGCGCGACGGTGCGCAGAGCCTACCGGTGGCCATGTTCTCGATGCGAAACATCGTGCGCGGCAGTTTCAGTGTCGAGTACCTGCTGCCCTCGGACGACATGGCCGATGCGGTGGAGGTGGGCTACTGGGACGCTGAAGTTTGGGCATCGCGCCGCGTCACGGCCAAGCTGACGGACAGCGCAGCCAGCAAACCGGCCAGGATCGAACTCTTTGGGGTGACCAGCCGCCAGCAGGCCTACCGCGAAGGCCTGTATCAGGCGGCCAGCAACCGCTACCGTCGCCGGTTGGTGAAGTTCACCACCGAGATGGAAGGTTTCATACCGGCCTTCGGCGACCTGATCGCCATCCAGCACGATATGCCCGCCTGGGGCCAGTTTGCCGAATGCACTGGGTGGAACGCGGCAAGCCGAACGCTCACGGTGTCTGAGCCGCTGACCTGGAGCATTGCCAATCACTACATTGGTTTTAGGACCAAAGCCGGTGGCGTGGACGGACCCTATGCAGTCAGCCGTGGGGCGTCAGACAACGAGATGGTGCTGACGACCCATCCCGTGACCGTGCCTTACTCCGGACAGGATTACGAGCGCACCCACATCGCCTTCGGCTGGAGTGACACCTGGCGGCAGTTGGCCAAGGTCATTGCCGTGCGCCCGCGTGGGCTGCACCAGGTCGAGATCGAAGCCATCAACGAAGACCCATCGGTGCATACCGCCGACCAGGGGGTTACGGCACCAGCGGTGGTGACGAGCCAGTTGACCACGCTCTACACCACGCCGCTGATTGCGGACCTGACCCTGAGGTCATCCACGACAGACAACAGCAAGGCCTTGCTGACCTGGACGCCCGCACCGGGGGCTGAAACCTACCAGATCGAGATGGCAGCGGGCAGCAACCCGTACGCGGCCAACCTGGTCTGGACCCGGGTGGGCGAGACCTCGGCCAATAACTTTGCGGTCACCGCGCTCTATGGCGCGCAGACCCTGATCCGGGTGCGTGGCGTGGGCCTCACAGCCGGGCCATGGGTAGCGCTTTTCTACGGCAGCAGTGCCGACTACATGTGGGTCAGCGATGACCAATTGATGTGGCAGGCCGATGCCGCCTCGCTGATGTGGCGCTATTGAGAGCCCAAGCAACGAACAGGAGTACAACGATGAGCGCCCCCAAGTACGACATCGAACTGGCGCAAGGCGAGACGTTTTATACGGCACTGACGCTTGATGAGAGCGGGGCGGTCATGGACCTGACTGGCTATGCCTTCGAGGGACAGATCCGCGCCACGCCAGAGGACCCAACGGTGCTGGCGAGCTTTGGCTTTGATGAAAGTCGGCTGGCCAGTGGCACGGTGGCCATCACCTTGTCCGCGTCGGTCACCAGTGCATTACCGGTGCGCGCCTGTGTCTACGACCTCTTCATGACCAGCCCGGCGGGCATTCGCACCCAGTTGCTCAAAGGCAATGTGCTGGTGGCGATGCGCGTGACGCGTGTTTGAGCAGTGGTGACCTATGGCCATCCGAATTTCCATCACCACACCGAGGCAGCCCGGCGTCACGGTGCAAACCGACACCCAGACCGTGCGTGTCCATCAGCAAGGCGTGCGCACGGTGCTCACCAACATTGGCGTCCCGGGTCCCACCGGCCCCAAGGGTGACAAAGGCGATCAGGGCGTGCTCGATCCTGATGCCGTCATCGACGCTGGCTATTTCTGAACCAACCGACCTGAAATCCCAGGAGCACACGAATGCCACAAACCATTCAAATCAAGCGCTCGACCACCACCGCCACGCCGCCTTCGCTCGCGGCAGGTGAGTTGGCCTGGTCCGAGGTCTCTGACAACCTCTTCATTGGCGAGAGCGGCAACGTCGTCACGCCCATTGCGGGTGCGGGCACCTTTGCCCGCAAGGCCGACAGCCTCTCCATCACCGGTGATGTGTCTGGCACGGGCACCGTGGCATCTGGCGTCGCCGTTGCTTTGCCGGCTACCGGCGTTACCGCTGGAACGCATGGCAGCGCCACCCAGGTGGGCCAGTTCACGGTGGATGCTAAAGGCCGACTAACTGCTGCAGCCAATGTCTCGATCACCCCGGCCTGGACTTCGATCACAGGCAAGCCGACGACGCTGTCTGGCTACGGTATCACCGATGCCCTGGCCCTGACCACGGCAGCGCCCAGTGCCTTGGCTGCAAGTGCCTCGGTGGGTACCGCCACCACCGCAGCGCGAGCGGACCACGTGCATGCCCTGCCTACGCCAGCAGCTATTGGGGCCATTCCATCGACGGCCATTGGTGCTGCCAACGGTGTGGCGGGCCTGGGAGCGGATGGGAAGGTGCCCACGGCGCAATTGCCCGATGTGGCTATTGGAGGCTTGAACTACCAGGGCACCTGGAACGCCAGCACCAACACACCCACCATCCCGACGGCGTCTAGCAGCAACAAGGGCTTCTACTACAAGGTGGCCACGGCTGGTAGCACCAACGTCAGTGGCATCACCGACTGGCAAATCGGTGACTGGATCGTGAGCAACGGCAGCGCCTGGGACAAGATCGACAACACCGATTCCGTCTCCAGCGTCAACGGCGCAACGGGCGCTGTGACCATCACCACCATCACGGGCAATGCGGGGACTGCCACGAAGCTACTGACTGCTCGAACCATCGCCATGACGGGCGATGTGAGTTGGACATCCGCTGCTTTTGATGGCTCGGCCAACGTCACGGGCGCAGCCACTTTGGCCAGTACTGGTGTCGCCGCCTCCAGTTACGGCTCTGGGGCCCTGATCCCCACCTTCACGGTGGATGCCAAGGGACGGCTTACTTCAGCAGGCACCACCACCAACACCCCCGCCTGGAGCAGCGTGACGGGCAAGCCCACGACGCTGGCTGGCTACGGCATCACTGATGCCTTGTCCACAAGTGCTGCCATCGATGGCGGAACGTTCTGAAATTTCTTCAACCCCTCTGCTTAGAGAAAAGGAGGCCTGTTTATGGCTCAAGTCATCAAGGTCAAACAATCGTCTGTGGCGGGCAAGGTCCCGACGACGACGCAGCTTCAGTTGGGCGAACTGGCCCTGAACACCACGGACGGCAAGCTTTACTTCAAGAAGAACGTGAGCGGTACCGAATCGATCGTGACAGTTTCTGCGTCAACCGCATCTCAAGGCGAAAACACCTTGATGTGGTCGCAGTGAACGGGAGACATGCATGCCTGCATTGCCACCCATTTCCAATTTCACGGGCTCGACGGTCACCGAGGGTCAGTTCAAAACGGCGTTGAACGATTTGCGCGCCTACCTTGCAGGACTGCTCGGTACAGACGGAAACCCTGCGACCGCCCTGACCACGCTGGGCTCGCTCGGTTCTGGCTATGTCAGCAAAACGGCGACCTACACCGTGGTTTCAGGCGACCGTGGCCGGATGATCGACTGCAGCGGGACTTTCACGCTGAACTTGACCGCCGCTGCGACGCTGGGTGCTGGTTTCACCATCGCTGTGCGCAATTCAGGCACCGGGGTGGTGACATTGGATCCCAGCGGAGCCGAGTTGATTGACGGGGTTGCCACCGTGACACTCGCGCCGGGCGAGGCCTATGACCTGTATTGCACCGGAACAGCCTGGAGAACATCCGGTCGGGTGCTCACCACATCCTTTGCCACAGACGAATACGTCAAGCAGAGCTTCAGCCTGTTTCAGACGTTCAGTTCGCTGGCAGCAGGAGCCAGCCGTTCCATTGGCTCACCGAGCTACATGATCTGGTCGAGTTATTCGAGCACGCAGTGGTCTCGCGGCACCTACTACACGAACATGTTCTACATGGCGTCGCAGGGCAAAAGCACTGTGCAGGTCAACGTAGGCAACTGTCGGCACACGATCTGGAACTACAGCACCACCAAGTCGATGCAGATCAATCTGACGGCAGTCATCAACTTCGCTGCCGACGACACCTACGGGTTTCAGATTCGCCAAAACGGCTCCATCGTCGGCACCTATGGCACGTATTCGGCCCGAGGCGTGCAGACCTACAACTTCGGCACGTTCACGGTGCCGCCCAACAGCACGGTCACGTTTGACCTGTATGGCTCGATCCTGAGTGGCTCCAGTGGCGACTCGATCTACGTGAACTCTTTCACTGCTACCTACATCCAGTTCGTTTGAGGAGGAACGATGCAGCGCCTTTATTTCAACTTTCAAAAAGGGGATGTCCGGCTCGTCCCCCTGGCGAATTGTCCGGCGATCGAGGACGAAACCAGCTTTCCGAACGCGGATATTCCGGACGACGTGACCATGGAGATGATCAGCTTCAAGGCCGTTGCCGGCCGCCTTGATCCGGTCATCACCTACCCATCCATTCCCATCACAGAACAGCCAGAGTCAGGAGGTAGCAATGGCCAGCCCTAAATCCCAACTGAGCTTGATCAGCAACCTCTGGATCAAGCTGATGACGTTCGAGAGGGCAGGTGACGTCAACGAGGGCCACAAGCACGCCTTCGATCACCCCACTTTGCTGGTCAAGGGGCGGCTTTTGGTGGATGTGGATGGTACCGTGTCGGAATTCACCGCGCCTCACATCATCTTCATTGCCCGCAACAAGGTCCATACCCTCACCGCGCTGGAGGGGGGCACTGTTGCCGCGTGTATTCACGCCTTGCGTGATGGCGAGCGTGTGGAAGACATCGTCGATCCCGCCATGATTCCGGCGGGCATCAATCCCAACCACCTTCCTGACTTCATCAAGCCGCTGGCCACGGCCGATCACTTCGCCTGAAGCACAGACCCGTTATTCAAGCCCGCCTGGAGAGATCCAGTGCGGGCATTTTGCATTTTGGATACCCAACCATGGAGAACGTAGACGAAAACGGCGTGGCGCAGCCCATCACCCTGCGCCCCGATGACCTAGACGATCTGCTCACCCGCGCCGCTGAACGCGGTGCCGAGCGCTGCCTGGCCCACCTCGGCCTAGAAAACGGCCACGCCGCGCGTGACATCCGCGAACTGCGCGATCTGCTGGAAGCGTGGCGTGATGCCCGCCGCACGGCGTGGCAGACCACCATCAAGGTCGTGACGACCGGCATCCTGGCGGCGCTGCTGGTGGGGGCCGCCATCAAGTTGAGGCTGATGGGAGGCGTGCAATGACCGCCAAGCCGAAGATCTGCCTGCTGGACGACTGGCGGCGCGTGCTGCGACGGGCCTGGAGCATCCGCTTCTCGCTGCTGGCAGCTGCCTTCACGGCGGCGGAAGTGGTGGTGCCGCTGTTCGGGGACGTACTGCCTCGCGGCGCGTTTGTGCTGCTGGCCTTCGCCGCCAGCATCGGCGCGACCGTTGCACGCATCGTGGCGCAGCCGGAGATGCACCGATGATCCGGCCACCATCACCAGCGATGCGCAGGACGGTGGCCGGACTGACGCTGTCCGCTGCCGCCCTGGTTGGCATCGTGCTGCACGAGGGCTACACCGACCGTGCAGTGATTCCCGTCAAGGGCGATGTACCGACCATTGGTTTCGGCACCACCACCGGGGTGAAGCTGGGCGACACCACCACGCCGCCAAAGGCGCTGGCTCGGGCACTTACCGACGTGCAGCAATTCGAGGGGGCGCTCAAGCAATGCGTGACCGTGCCCCTGGCCCAGCACGAGTACGACGCGCTGGTGAGTTTCTCCTACAACGTCGGCAGTCGCGCGTTCTGCCAGTCCACGCTGGTCAGGAAACTCAACGCAGAGGACTACGCGGGAGCCTGTGCCGAGCTGCTGCGCTGGCGCTTCTTTCAGGGCAACCCGAGTTCGACACCAAATGCTGTAAGTGGTTGATTTGACTAGGTTGACCTAGTCAGCGTGCCACTACAGGAGGGATAACTGGAGTTCGTTGCTGAGCTTTTTGACCTTCAAGGCGGCCATGGTGGCGGCCTGATCTTG
>NZ_JBLIZW010000002.1:0-19856 GCF_048860245.1 Aquabacterium sp.
CAAGATCAGGCCGCCACCATGGCCGCCTTGAAGGTCAAAAAGCTCAGCAACGAACTCCAGTTATCCCTCCTGTAGTGGCACGCTGACTAGGTCAACCTAGTCAAATCAACCACTTACAGCATTTGGTGTCGAACTCGGGGGCTCAGGGTGAACGCCTAGACGCGTCCGATAAATCGAATATAGAGTGTCACAAAGTTTCACTTGGCGACAAACTGTTCTGGAGACATGGTCTGATGAGCTCAGGTCACCTCATTCGCATGGGGCACTCCAATCGCCCACAAACGCTTGAGGCCGTTCAAGCGTTCTGCGATGCCATTCAGCAACCTGATCCGGCTCTGGTCCTGTTTTTTTGCTCAGATGCCTACGACCTGGACCTGGTGGCGACCGAATTGGCCCGCCGATTTACGGACCTCCCGGTTTTGGGCTGCTCCACTGCAGGAGAAATTGGCCCCATGGGATGCCTGGATCACAGTATCTCGGGCGTGAGCCTCAGTCGGGCGGGCTTTACGGCCACGGTTGGGTGCATTGATTCACTTCACGAATTCGAAGTCACCGATGGCAAGGCATTCGTCGATGAGCAACTCCGTCGCCTGAATCGATCGACACCCAACGCAGACGCTCAAAACAGCTTTGCTCTGATGTTGATTGACGGGCTGTCTCTGGCAGAAGAAAAAATCACCCGTTCTTTGCAAAATGCATTGGGCCGAATCAGGCTGATCGGCGGATCGGCCGGTGATGGCATGGATTTTTCCAAAACACTGGTGTACTGGAATGGCACCTTTCAGTCCGATCGAGCCGCCATGGTGCTGATCAGCACGCCCCTGCCTTTCCGTATTTTCAAAATCCAGCATTTCCGGCCAACGAGCGAGCGTCTGGTGGTGACTGCTGCAGACATGTCCAAGCGACTCGTCACCGAAATCAATGGGCTGCCGGCGGCACAGGAATACGCCAGATTGATTGGTGTGCCGGTCGACGCGCTGAGCGCCGAGCATTTCGCTGCCGTGCCCTTGCTGGTCCTGATCGATGGCACCTCCTACACCCGGTCCATCCAGAAAGCCAACCCCGACGGCAGCCTCACGTTCTTCTGTGCCATCGAAGAAGGCATCGTCATGCGTGTGGCACAGAGCGAGGACATTCTGTCCAACATCCAGCAGTCGTTCGCCGAGATCCGCGCGCAGATGGGCCCGCCCGCCCTGACCCTCGGTTTTGACTGCATTCTGCGCAAACTGGAAAACCAGCGACTGGGGCTGAACTCAGACATGTCGTCCATCTTTCAACATCACCACACTGTGGGCCTGAACACCTACGGCGAGCAGTATTGCGGCGTCCACGTGACACAGACCCTGACCGGCGTGGCCATTGGGGATGCCCGTGTCTGAGCCCTCATCTGCCCCCGCCAATCTGGCGGAAGAAAACACGGCCCTGCGCACCGAAATTGCCCGGCTGAACAAAGTGGTCGAGGCGCTGATGAACCGCGCCGAACGCAGCACCCAGACCGCTGGCTCCGAATTCGGCCAGTTCCAGACCACCTTGATGCTGGAGGATCTGGTCCGACGCCGAACCGAAGACCTCGAAGGGGCCTTGCGTCACAACGAGCGCATCACGCAAGAGCTCCGGCAGTCCGAAGCGCGCTTTCGCGGTTTGGCCAATCAGTCCATGGTGGGCATCGCCATCGTGGAGTGCGGCAAGGTCACGTACATCAATCCGCGCCTGCAGGAGATGTATGGCTACACCGCAGACGAACTCAACACGCTGGGATTCATGTCGGTGGTGGTCGATGAAGATCGCCCCAAGGCGTCAGCGCTGCTCGGTCGCCGCTTGAGTGGCGAGTTGTCAAACGTTCAGCACAGCTTTCGGGCTCGACGCAAGGATGGCGACATCATCGACGTTGAACTCCATGGCAGCTCCATGCAGATTGAGGGGGGGATCGCCCTGATCAGTCTGACGCTGGACGTGACCGAGCGCGTGCGCGCGGAACGCGAAGTGCTGGCGCTACAAAGCCAGTTGCGCGAGCAGTCCATCCGGGATGCGTTGACCGGGTTGTACAACCGCCGCCATCTGGACGAGGTGTTGGCGCGCGAGATGCTGGTGGCACAGCGCTATCACCGCCCCGTCAGCATCGTGATGGTCGATATTGACCACTTCAAGTCGGTCAATGACCGTTATGGCCACTCGGCAGGTGACATGGTGCTGCGCCATGTCGCAGACGTCCTCAAGCGCAACGCCAGGGCCAGCGACATTTGCTGCCGATATGGTGGTGAAGAGTTCTTGCTGCTCATGCCTGGCATGCCCCCCGAAGCAGCACGACTGCGCGCCGAACAGTTGCGGCGCGAAATTGCATCGAGCCCCGGCATTCATGGCGACATACCAATCAAGGTGACCGCTTCATTTGGTGTGGCGTCGTACCCCATGCATGGACAAGACAGCACCCGGGTGATCCATGCATCGGATGCTGCACTCTATGCGGCCAAAAATGGTGGTCGCAATCAGGTCCGAAGTGCTGAGTTAGCGGCTCCTCTGGATGCCGCACAATCACTGCGCAAGTGAGCAGGCCAGACAGCAATGACGGCGCCGCCACGACACGGAATTGAACTGGCAGCAAGCCTGGGCACCAAGGTCGTGCTGACCGCTCGTCGCATGGAGCAACTCACTCAGACTGCCGACGAGATCACAGCCAACAGTGGTCAGGCCATCTATCAGCAGGTCGATGTCACGGTCAATGCCTTGGGACACATGGACGTTTTGGTCAATGACGCAGGCTTATTGGCCATTGCTTACGCCATTGAACAGCCGGCCGAGGTCGACATCAACGAAATCGTGCTGCGTCCGACCGTCCAGGAGTTTTAAGAACCCCACGCAGCGGGGCCCCAGTTGGCCGGCCCCGCTGGCGACTCATCAGGCCAACGCAGCCGCCATCAAGGCTTGCAGCGACGTGGTGGGGCGCCCAATCAGCGCACTCAACTGATGCAGGTCATCAAAGAGGCCTCCTTTTGACGCCCCCACGTCCGAGTCGGCCAGCAAATCCGCCAAGGGCTCGGGCAGGCCCGCACCAACCAGCGCGCCTTTGAACTCCGCCTGAGGCAAATCCACATAAGGGATGGTCTTGCCAGACTGACGGCTCAACTCCGCGGCGAACTCCGCCAAGGTGTAGGCGACATCGCCCGCCAATTCATACACCTTGCCCGCCTGATCTGGTGAGGTCAGCACCACAGCAGCAGCTTGTGCGTAATCTGCACGCGCAGCCGAGGCGATGCGCGCAGCCCCGGCACTGCCAATGAACGCCCCGTGCTGCAACGCGGGCTGGATGCTGGCCAGGTAGTTTTCGGTGTACCAGCCATTGCGCAATATCACATGCGGCACGCCCGAGGACTGCAACAGCGCTTCGGTGGCCAAGTGCTCATCTTTCAGTGCCAGTGGACTGGTATCCGCATGCAGCAAGCTGGTGTAGGCCAGCAGCCCCACCCCCGCACGTTTGGCCGCATCAATGACATTGCGATGCTGAGGCAGACGCTGCCCCACTTCGCTGGACGAAATCAACAACACCTTTTCAGCACCTTGCAGCGCAGCGTCCAGGCTCGCAGGCTGGGTGTAATCCGCTTGGCGGACCTGAATGCCTTTGGCTGCCAGGTCGGCCACGCTGGCGGGATTGCGGACCGCGGCCACAATTTGATGAGCGGGAAGACGGGTCAGCAAAGACTCGATCACCAATCGGCCCAATTGGCCAGATGCACCTGTCACAACGATCATGTTCAGCACTCCTTAGTCGTCAAAAAGAGAAAGTGCTGTCAGAATATCGATGAAGCTTACTTTTAGTAAGTACACACCAAAAGGTAAGTATATGAATCGCCCACAGTCTTTGCGCGAGGCCTTGCAACGTGGCAACGTCTTTGCCGAGCAGTGCCCTTCACGTGACATCCTCAAGCATGTGACCAGTCAATGGGGTGTACTGATCTTGGTAGCGCTGCTCGATGGCACCCATCGATTCAGCGATCTGCGGCGCAAAATCGGTGGTGTCAGCGAGAAGATGCTGGCGCAAACCCTTCAACGACTGGAAGCCGATGGGTTTGTGCTGAGGCAAGCCTACCCGGTCGTGCCGCCCCACGTCGAATACTGCCTGACCCCGTTGGGCGAACAGGTGGGCAAGCACGTAGAAAGCTTGGCCGACTGGATTGAAAACAATCTGCACCTCATCATGGACGCCCGTACTCGGAAAGCAGAAGAGTCCATCGCGGCCCATGCTTTGAACTGACCCCAAACACCTCACGACTCATGCTCGATTTCAACGCAATGCTCCAGCACGGTAATGCGTGGCTGTTTTTCCCCAGCGCCATCGTGCTCGGGGCCCTGCATGGGCTGGAGCCTGGGCACTCCAAAACCATGATGGCGGCGTTCATCGTGGCCGTGCGTGGCACCCTGACCCAGGCAGTGCTGTTGGGACTGGCGGCCACGGTGTCCCACACGGCCGTGGTGTGGACGGTCGCCATGGTGGGTTTGCACTTTGGCGGCGACCTGCAGGCGGAGTCCATCGAACCGTATTTTCAAGTCGCGTCAGGCGTGGTGATTGTGCTGGTGGCCGTGTGGATGCTGGCACGCACTTGGCATGGTCAGCACCACGACCACGACCATGACCATGACCATGACCATGACCATGACCATGACCATGACCATGACCATGGACACGCCCACCTCAACTTTGATTCCCTGGGACAGGACGATGCCCATGCACGGGCACATGCCGAAGACATCCGCAAGCGATTTGCCAACCGTGAGGTCACTACAGGGCAAATCGTGCTGTTTGGTCTGACCGGAGGCCTGATCCCCTGCCCAGCATCCATCACGGTCTTGCTGATCTGCCTGCAGCTCAAAAAGGTTGCGCTGGGGGCCACCTTGGTTCTGGGCTTCAGTGTGGGGTTGGCACTGACCTTGGTCGCCTCTGGGGTGATTGCCGCCCTGGGCGTTCAGCACGCCGCCAAGCGCTGGCACGGCCTGGGTGACCTGACGCGGTCAGCACCATACGTGTCCGGGGCTCTGATTGGCCTGCTGGGGCTTTATGTGGGCTATCAAGGCTTGCATGCCTTGCTTTGATCGCCCCTGTTGGGTGTCAGCAGTGGGGCCCTCACCCATTGGCGGCCGACCAGCAGGTGCAGCAGCAATGCCACCAAACCGTTGAGCACCAAGGCCTCGCGCACGCCCCAGGCGTGCACCGTGACCCCGGTGAGGAGGCTGCCCAACGACATGCCCCCACGCATGGCCAGCATGAACATGCTGGCCGCCTGCCCACGCAAATGTGCGGGCGCACATGACTGCAGCACCGCATTGGCCGAGGCATTGGACACTGTCATGGTCACCCCGGCACACAGCAGCAAACCCACCAGACCGATTGACCACGGATTCACCGCGGCCAACACCACGACACCCGCATAGGCCAAGGCAAACCGCGCACTGAGCGTGCGCCGATCGCTGAGCGGGTCCACCGCCAGCAGTCCCGATGCACCCAGCAACCCACCCACGCCAAAGGCACCCAAAGCCAGACTGAAATCACCCGCACGGCCCTGAAAGACGTCCTTGACCAGAATCGGGCAGAATGTGATAAGCGGCGCGCACAGCAGTGCTGTCGTCAACACCGTCAGCAATCCGCCTCGCAACTGGGGCTCTCGCGCCACCTCGCCCACACTGGCCCAGAGTTGCCGATGGTTCAACGCAACCCTCCGCCCTTTGGCTGCGGGCAATGGCGGCAGCACCCACAGCGCCACCAGAATGAACGGCACATAGGACAAAGCACTGACCGCAAAGGCCCCGGCCATTCCGACACTGGCCATCAGCACACCCGCGATGGCCGGCCCAAGGATTCGCGACAGGTTGAACTGAGTGGAGTTCAGTGCAATGCCGGTGGGGATTTGGGCTGGCGGGACGATGCTGGGCACGATGGATTGAAACGATGGCATCGACAAGGCGTCGGTGATCCCCACGATCAACGACATCACGATGACCATCCAGGGGGACACCTGCCCCGTCACGATCAAAACGACCAGCAACACCGGACACAGCATCTGGATGGACTGAAACAGTGCGATCGTCCGGCGCCGGTCAGCTTGATCCGCCAATGCGCCCCCCACCAGGGTCAGCAGCAACACCGGCGCGCCCGATGCAAACGAATCCAGCCCCAACAGAAATGGCGAAGCCCCCAGACTGAGCATCAGCCAAGGCTGCGCCATTTGCTGGGCCCACGTCCCGATGTTGGCCAACAAGCTGGCAAACCAGAACGTGCCAAACCGACGCGTCAGCAGCAGCGACATCGATTGGCGGAAGTGGCCGGTTTCCATGCGTGAATCAGCGCTCAAGGCACCAGCACCGCGGCCCCGCTGAAGCGCCCAGCCCGCAAGTCATCCAGCGCCTGGTTGGCATCGCTCATGGCATAGCCGTGCGTGGTCACATCAAGCTTGCAGGCCGTGGCCAGCGCCATGAAACCATCGCCATCAGCACGGGTCAGGTTGGCCACGGACACAATGCGTCGCTCCTTCCACAGCCAGGCATATGGAAACGATGGGATGTCGCTCATGTGGATGCCTGCGCAGACCACCACGCCTGCCGGTCGAATGGCCTGCAAGGCCAGTGGCACCAAGTCCCCCACCGGGGCAAACAGCAAAGCCGCATCCAAGGCCACGGGTGGCCGTGCTTCGGACGGACCGGCCCACACCGCCCCCAACTGCAAGGCCAGCGCCTGGGCGGCCTCGTCACCGTCTCGGGTGAAGGCATACACCTCGCAACCCTCAAAGCGCGCCATCTGAATCACCAAGTGGGCTGCGGCACCAAAGCCATACAAACCCAGCCGAGGCTTGAGCCCTTGCAGGGCATCACCGGCCATGCACAAAGCCCGATAGCCAATCAGACCAGCGCACAGCAAAGGCGCCGCTTCCAGGTCACTGTAGGCATCAGGAATCGGGAACACATAACGAGCATCCGCTACCACGTGTGTGGCGTAGCCGCCATGCAATTGGTACCCGGTGAAGCGCGCCTGCTCACACAAGTTTTCATGCCCGCTTTGGCACAAGGCGCAGGTCCCACAGGTCCATCCCAGCCAGGGCACACCCACACGTTGACCCACGGACAGCCCCTGCACCTCAGGCCCCACCGAGTCAATGACACCCACCACCTCATGGCCAGGCACCACGGTGCGCCCCGGAAACGGCAAGTCCCCATCCACGATGTGCAGATCGGTACGACACACGCCGCACGCCTTCACGCGCAGGCGCACCTGCCCTTGACCGGGCTGCGGCCATTGCTGCCGCCAGACCTGTTGCAGAGGACGGCCTGGGGCGTCCATCTCCATGGCATACATGCGGTCCATCGCTTCTCCCTACTAGCTGGCAGAAACGATAGCACCGCCCACGCCATGCGGTGGAAGCGGTGATTGATGTGCGTCAGCCTTGCTTCGCCATGGCCTCGCCCATGCGCACTGGCGCTGCCGGGGCCCAGCCCTCGTTGAACTGCAAGCCCCCCTTGGGGAACAGCATCACCACGGTCGAACCCAGCAGGAAGCGGCCCATTTCCTGGCCCTTCTTCAACTCGATCTTCTGGTCGTCGTAACGCCACTCGCGCACTTGCTTGCTGCGCGGCGGGTTCACCACGCCATGCCACACCGTGGCCATGCTGCCCACGATGGTGGCGCCCACCAGCGTCAACACGAAAGGCCCGTTCGCCGTTTCAAACACACAGACCACGCGCTCGTTGCGCGCAAACAGTCCGGGCACGCCACGGGCCGTGGCGGGATTCACCGAGAACAGCTCGCCCGGCACATAGATCATGCGAGTCAACCGACCATCACATGGCATGTGAATGCGGTGATAGTCCTTTGGGCTCAGGTAGATGGTGGCGAAGTGGCCATCGTCAAACTGCGCCGCCAATTCGGCATCCCCGCCCACCAGCGC
The DNA here is from genome assembly GCF_048860245.1 of Aquabacterium sp. GTDB lineage: Bacteria > Pseudomonadota > Gammaproteobacteria > Burkholderiales > Burkholderiaceae_C > Aquabacterium. The sequence goes on from NZ_JBLIZW010000002.1 coordinate 7,929, forward strand.
GGTGGTCGAGTAGTGGTGACCTTTCGCCTGAAAGATCTGGTCTTTGGCAATCGGGCCGTACTGGCTGATTGCGCCATCCACCGGGCAAATCAGATCGGCTTTGGCCAAGGGCCGAGCGCCCGCCTTCAATGGCCGGGTAAAAAACTCGTTGAAGGTGGCGTAGCTGGCGATGTCGGGGTTCGCGGCTTCGCTCATGTTCACGCCGTAGCGATCCACAAACGCACGGATGAATCGCTCGGTCAGCGCGCCACCTCGGGCAGATGCGGCTTTCCCAGCCAGGGTAGTCAGCGCCACCTTGGGCAGCAGGTATTGCATCCAGACAAACAAACGATCAGACACGGCTTCATCCACCAACAAACTATCGAGAAGCGCATTCTAGGCGCACGGGTTGGCACGGTTTTCGCAATCAAGACTGTATACAGTTTTGACACTCACCGGAGTTTGATCCATGGCCACCGTCCTGCGCACCCGTCGTTCCGTTCTGAGCACCTTGGCAGCAACTGCCGCACTGACATGGGGCATCGCAGCCCCCACAACAGTGCACGCCGAAACCCCCATCAAGTTTCAGCTCGACTGGCGCTTTGAAGGCCCCTCCGCCCTGTTCCTGCAACCCGTGGCCAAGGGTTACTTCAAGCAAGCAGGACTGGATGTGTCGGTGGATGCGGGCAGCGGCTCGGGCGGCACCGTGACACGTGTGGCCTCCGGCACCTATGACCTGGGCCTGGCCGACATGGCCGCTCTGATGGAGTTCCACGCCAACAACCCCGACGCGCCCAACAAACCTGTGGCCATCATGATGGTCTACAACAACACGCCCGCCGCCGTGTTCGCCTTGAAGAAGTCCGGCGTGAAGACGCCGGCAGATCTGGCCGGCAAGAAGCTGGGCGCCCCGGTCTTTGATGCCGGTCGCAAGGCCTGGACGATTTTTGCCAAGGCCAACAAAGTGGGCCCTGTGACCTGGATCAGCATGGACCCGCCCCTGCGTGAAACCATGCTGGTGCGTGGCGATGTCGATGCCATCACCGGGTTCTCGTTCACCTCGCTGCTGAACCTTGAGGCCCGTGGCGCCAAGTCCGATGAGCTGGTCATGTTCCCCTTCGCCCAATACGGCGTGAAACTGTACGGCAACGCCATCATCGCCTCGCCCAAGATCCTCAAAGAGAACCCCGAAGCGGTCAAAGCCTTCCTGAAGGCCTTCACCAAGGGTGCCAAGGAAGTGCTGGCCAACCCCGACGCCTCGATTGAACACGTGAAAGCCCGTGACGGCATCATCAACGTCGAACTGGAAAAGCGTCGCCTGAAAATGGCCATTGACCAAGTGGTGGCCAGCCCCGATGCGCGCGCAGAAGGTTTCGGTCAGGTCAAGCTGCCTCGTCTGGCCCTGATGGCTTCGCAGGTGGGGGATGCCTTCAACACCAAGACCCGCGTCAACCCCGATGCGGTGTGGACTCCAGCCTACCTGCCCTCGGCCGCAGAGTTGAACATCCTGCCTGCCAAGAAGTAAGCCGCCGTCAGCCGCACAAGGATTGGTCATGGACGCTTTTGTCGATTTTCAGAATGTCTGGCTGGCCTACAACGATGAGTTGTGGGAGAAAGGCCAGTTCGCAGTGGAGGATCTCAACCTCCAGATTCGCCAAGGCGAATTCGTGGCCATCGTGGGCCCATCGGGCTGCGGCAAGTCCACCTTCATGAAACTCACCACCGGTTTGAAGATGCCCTCTCGGGGGCGCATCACCATCGGCGGTGAGCACGTCACCGGCCCGCTCAAGATCACCGGGATGGCCTTTCAGGCCCCGTCCCTGCTGCCTTGGCGGACCACACTGGACAACGTCTTGTTGCCGCTCGAGATCGTGGAGCCGTATCGCTCCACCTTCAAGGCCAAGCGCAAGGAGTACGAAGCCAAGGCCCGCACATTGCTGCAAAGCGTGGGGCTGGCGGGCTACGAAGACAAATTCCCTTGGCAGCTGTCAGGTGGCATGCAGCAGCGCGCTTCCATCTGCCGCGCCCTCATCCACGAACCGCAAATGCTCTTGCTGGATGAGCCCTTTGGCGCCCTCGACGCCTTCACCCGTGAAGAGTTGTGGTGCGCCCTGCGTGACCTGCAAGCGCAGCAGAAATTCAACGTGATCCTGGTGACGCACGACTTGCGCGAAGCCGTCTTCCTGGCCGACACCGTGTACGTCATGAGCAAGAGCCCAGGACGCATCCTCGCCAAACGCGACATTGAACTGCCTCGACCACGCGACCTGGAAGTGACCTACACCCCCGAGTTCACGGCGGTGGTTCATGAACTGCGCGCCCACATCGGGGCCATGCGCAAGCCAGCTTCCATCAGCACCACCGCGGAGATCGCGCAATGATGAAAATTCCTCCCAAGCACCTTGCCCGCTGGGCCCCCTGGGTGCTGCTGTTTGCCATCGTCATCTTCTGGCAAATCGTGTGCTCGGCCTTGAACGTGTCCGAGTTCATCTTCCCCAGCCCCGCTCGCATCGCCAGCCAGATCTACGAATTTCACGACGAAATCCTCAAGCACGCCTGGCGCACCCTGTGGGTGACGCTGGTCGGGTTTGGCATTGCCATCGTCGTGGGCGTGCTGCTGGGCTTTTTGATTGGCAGCTCCCGCTTGGCCTATGCCGCCATCTATCCGCTGATGACGGCGTTCAACGCCTTGCCCAAGGCCGCCTTCATCCCGATTCTGGTGGTGTGGGTGGGCATCGGGGTGGGCCCGGCCATCCTGACCGCCTTCATGATCAGCTTCTTCCCCATCATGGTGAACATTGCCACAGGCCTCGCCACGCTGGAGCCTGAACTGGAAGACGTGCTGCGCGTGCTGGGTGCCCGCCGCTGGGACGTGCTGATCAAAGTAGGCCTGCCCCGCTCATTGCCTTACTTCTACGCCTCGCTGAAGGTGGCGATCACACTGGCCTTTGTGGGCACCACCGTGTCAGAAATGACGGCATCCAACGAAGGCATTGGCTACCTGTTGATCTCCGCCGGCTCGTCCATGCAAATGGGCCTGGCCTTTGGTGGTCTGGTGGTGGTGGGCGCCATGGCCATGATCATGTACGAGCTGTTCTCGATCGTCGAAACCCGCACCACGGCCTGGGCACACCGCGGCAGCCAGAATCACTGACCCGCGCTCCAAACGCCTCGCGTGGTAAGGTCAGCCTCCTGACTGAACCACGCGAATGCGATCCATGAGCCTGCGCCCCCTGAGCATTGAAGAAGCACGCGTTCTGGCCGTGCTGGTTGAAAAGCAGCACACCGTTCCAGACAGCTACCCGCTGTCCCTCAACGCCCTGACCTTGGGCTGCAATCAAAAAACCGCGCGCGAGCCTGTTCTGAATCTGACAGAAGCACAAGTGCTCGAAGCCGTGAACGGCCTGCGCGAACTCAGCCTGGTCACGGAAGTCAGTGGCAGCCGTGTCGTCCGCTTTGACCACAACGCGGCTCGTGGCCTGGGCGTGCCCAGTCAATCGGTCGCACTGCTGACCATCCTGATGCTGCGCGGCCCGCAGACCGCCGCCGAGTTGCGCCTGCACAGCGAGCGCCTGCACCGTTTTGCAGACACCTCATCGGTCGAAGCGTTTCTGGATGAGCTGGCGAGCAAAGAGCCGGCACGCGTGGTCAAGCTGCCCCGAGCGCCCGGTGCCCGCGAATCGCGCTGGGCTCACCTGCTGTGTGGCGAGGTCTCGATCGACGCACCCGCTCCCACGATGGCGGCTGATGCAGCAGGCTTGGCTGACGAGGTCGCACAGTTGCGAGCTGAACAAACCCACATGGCGGCCGAGCTGGCTGACTTGCGGGCACTGGTTCAACGTTTGGCTGCCGAGCTGGGCATGCATGCTGCCGACACCCCCAACACTTAACCGTGAGACAACACCATGCCCAGCGCAGCCAGCGCTGGCGTGGCCAAGGCCACCCCCACGTTCAAACCCAAGGCGGGTAGCAACTCGGCCATGTCGTCAGCATGCGCCTTGGCTTTTTGCCAAGCGGTGAGCGCCATCGGCATGGTCAGCACCGCCAAGCCCGTGCCCATGGGCCACCAGCCCAAGGCCAGCCCCAGCAGCAAGACACCGTAGGCCACGCCGTATTGCGCAGCCAGCAAAGGCACGCAGCCGGCTCGCCCCCACAGCATGGGCAAGGTGCGGCGCCCGACAGACCGATCGGGCTCCACATCCGGGTACTGGTTGAGCAGCAGCAGGTTGTTGGTCAACGCAAAAGGCAAGACGGACAACATCAAACCGGTCCACGATGCCTGCCCCGTCAGCACAATCTCGGTGCCCAAGGCCATCAAAGGACCAAAGCCCAGACCCGGGGCAATCAGGCACAGCCACGGCTGACGGGTCACCCAAGGGGTGTAAGCCACCACCAGCATCAAGCCCAACACCCCCAGAGGCGCGAGCGACAGCATGCGCCCCGGCTCTTGCCACAAGAAGTACAGGCCAATCAGGGCCGTCAGCGACAGCCCACTCACGCCCATGTTCAGCGCGATGGGTGCCAGATCAGGCCGTGCAGGCAAGGTGCCGCTGCCGCCACTGAAAGGGGTCTTGCGCGTGCGCTGGTCCAGGCCCGACTTGAAATCCGCATACTCATTGAGCGCATTGACGCCCACATGCGCCATCAAGGCCCCCAACACGCACAAAGCCGCCTGGACGCCGTCCATCTGCAAGCCTTGCAGTCGCAACTGCCACCAACTCCACGCCACGGCCAGCGACATGCAGGCCGGCGTCAAGAACAAAAATGGCACCCGTGCGGGGCCCCACCAAGGGTGCTTGTCTGATGCGCCAGCCATGCGTCACACCTGCCAGAGTTTCTTCCAACCTTCCAACCCCATCTTGCGCAAGGTGGCCTTGTTGGTTTCGTAAATGTCGGCTGCATCCGGAAACGCCTCCACCGCCCTGTCCAGGCTGGCTTCACGGATCAAATGCAAGGTCGGGTAAGGCGACCGGTTGCTGTAGTTCTCGATGTCATCCGGCTTCGCATCGGCAAACTGGTAATCTGGGTGAAAGCTGGCCACCTGAATCAGCCCCCCTAAATCAAGCTCTTCGACTGCGGCATCCACGATGTCCAGAAAATCATTGAAGTCGAAAAAGTCCTGCAGCACAGCGGGATGCACCAGCAAGGTCGTATCGATCTCTTCCGGATCCGCGTCGCGCAGCAGCGTCAGTTCATGCACCAGATCGGTCAGCAAATCGCCCGGCGTGGTGGCCTCCGACACGCTGTAGCGGACCTGATTTTTCACGTGCACGCTCTTGGCAAACGGGCACAGGTTCAAGCCGATCACGGCCTTGACCAGCCAGTCACGCGTGTCTGCAACGATGGTGTCTTTGTCGAAGTTCATGGTCACATTGTCACCCCAGACTCACCCCGCTTTACACTGATCACACTGTTGTCTGTTTACGCGCCTGTCATCGGGCGAATGCGCTACATGAGCTGGCACGGCCACCTGACTCTGGATTACCGACTTGATGGTGCACGCACCATTGCCCACGACCGCCATCACGGCCCATTGCGCGTGTTGCAGCGCCTCTACCCGGAAGGCGACGCCATTTGCCACCATGTGCTGGTTCACCCACCGGGCGGCATTGTGGGCGGCGACGTGCTGGACATCGACGCCCGGCTAGCGCCCGGCAGCCATGCCGTCATCACGACACCCGGTGCCACACGCTTTTATCGCAGTGCTGGCCCCGAGGCCGTTCAAAATCTGAAGGCCCAGCTTGCTGAAGGCGCTCGCCTGGAATGGCTGCCCTTGGAAACCATCGCCTACCAGGACAGCATCGCCCTCAACAAGATGCGGTTCGAGCTGGCACCTGGGGCCGAAATGATGGGCTGGGATGTGGTCGCACTGGGCTTGCCCGCCGCCGATCAAGCCTTTGAGGCCTGCAGCCACCCCCACGGCCGTTTCACCCAGGAAATCGAGTTGCCCGGTGTCTGGCTGGAACGTGGCACCGTGCGCAGCACCGACAAACTGCTGCTGGACAGCCCCTTGGGTTGGGCTGGGCACCGCGTCATGGGCACCTTGTGGCTGGCCAGCGGCGCAGCCATGAGTCGCACCCGGCGTGAGTCATTGCTTGAGTCTGCTCGCAGCATTCACACCACGCACACGCTCGCGACCACAGCAGGGAGCACCAGCCCACACGAGCAGGTGGTGGTCGTTCGCGTGCTGTCCGAGAAGGTCGAGCCACTGATGAACCTGCTGACGCAGATTTGGGGAGCCTGGCGACAAGAAGCCTGGCAATTGCCCCCCTGCCCGCCTCGCATCTGGCGCATGTAAGGTTCTGCCCCTTTTGCCGAAGAGCGCCGGAATCCCCACGCATGGGGGACTTCTTCGCGACGTTCCGCCTCTATGATCGACTCATTCAAAAAATAGCCGCCCCACCGGCATTCAACGCTGAATCGATGGCACGGGGTTGGCACACAAGCAGGAGTTTCGCGTCATGAAGGTATTGTTGATCGACGACCATCCACTGATCGTGGCTGCCCTGCAGTCGGTCATCAAAGGCCTGGGCGAAAACGTCACCGTCGACGCTGCAGACAGCGGGCGCGCAGCACGTGACACCCTCCGTGCAGACGCCAATTACGATCTGGTCCTGCTGGATCTGCACCTTGGCGACGCCGATGGTTTTGACCTGCTGGGCGAATTCCGCAGCCGCTACCCGGCCATTCCGGTGGTGGTCATTTCCGCGTCCGACCGGACCAGTGATGTCATCCGCGCCATTGACCTCGGCGCCATGGGTTTTGTGCCCAAGCGTGCCAGCAACGAAACCTTGTTCGAGGCCTTGCAGCAGGTGATGTCGGGGGGCGTCTATGTGCCGCCCATGACGATGAGTGGCGATGGCTCGGCCACGGGCTCCGTTCAACTGCAGCAAGTCCGGCAAGAGGCTCAGGATTTCGGCTATCAAACCATGCCGTCCTTGAGCGAACTGGGGCTCACCCCGCGTCAGACTGATGTGCTGAACCTACTGCTCAAGGGTCAACCCAACAAGCTGATCGCACGTGAGCTGGGCCTGTCGGTCGAAACCGTGAAAGATCACGTGGCGGCTGTGTTGCGCGCGCTCGGCGTGAACTCGCGCACCCAAGCCGTGATCGCGGTCAGCCAGATCCTGCAAAAGCAACCCGCACAGGCACCAGCGCCTGGTGGCATCGGGCACCCGTACCGAACTGCCGCTTACGGCACCACACCTGCCGGCCCATCGGTTGCAGGCTGGCGCGTCCGCTAAGCGTTGCGCACCTCGTTCAAGGCCGGCAAAGGGCGGATCGGGCCTGCGCGTACTCGGTCTTGAGGCGCGCCACCAAAGCGGCGGTGGGCTGCACGGCCTTGATGGCGCCAATGCCCTGTCCGCTCCCCCAAATGTCCTTCCATGCCTTGGCCAGCTTGGGTTCGGCGCTGCCAAAACTCATTTCGCTGGGATCCCCCTCGTCGAGGTGATCGGGATCGAGGCCCGCGTTGACGATGGAGCCACGCAAGTAGTTGCCGTGCACACCGGTGAATTTGCTGGCGTACACAATGTCGGCACTGCTGCTGTCCACAATCATCTGCTTGTAGGCATCGACTGCACGTGCTTCATCCGTCGCAATGAACGCGGAGCCCATGTAGGCGAAATCTGCCCCCATCACCTGCGCGGCCAGAATGGCACGCCCGGTCGCAATCGACCCAGACAAGGCCAATGGGCCGTCAAACCACTCGCGAATTTCCTGCACCAAGGCGAACGGGCTCGTGGTCCCGGCATGTCCGCCCGCACCAGCGCACACGGCAATCAAGCCGTCTGCTCCTTTTTCCACCGCCTTGTGTGCGAACCGGTTATGGATGACGTCATGCAGCACAACCCCACCCCAGTTGTGCACACCTTGGTTGACCTCTTCACGGGCACCCAGAGAAGTGATCACCAACGGCACTTTGTATTTCTCGCACAGCGCCATGTCGTGCTCAAGTCGGTCGTTGCTTTTGTGAACGATCTGATTGATGGCAAACGGTGCGGCGGGTTGATCCGGGTGCGCAGCGTCCCATGCAGCCAAAGACTCGGTGATCTCTGCCAGCCAGTCATCAAGCTGGGCCGCGGGTCGCGCATTGAGCGCCGGCATGGATCCCACGACACCTGATGTGCATTGAGCGATCACCAGCTTGGGGGTGCTGATGATGAACATGGGCGAGGCGATCACCGGAAACGGCACACGCTGCAAAACGGACGGCAAGGACATTCAAATCTCCCAATCGATGTGCAAATGGGCAAGAAAAATGCCCTCACCGGACAGGCCGAGTGAGGGCATCGAATTCATCACACAAACGGCTTTCACCGATTGTGCGTTAAACCTTGATCAATCGATCAGAAGGCATCCACAGGCATGGCCGACACGCTGTCGCCACCATTGAGGATGATGTCGCGCAGCGAAGCCACACGCGCCAGAATGTGATCGCCGTAGAAACGAGCGGTCGCGATCTTGGCGGTCATGAAGTCAGCGTCTTCACCCGCAGCCAGCTTGTCTTCGGCCACGATCAGTGCACGCGCCATTTGCCAACCGGACACCAGGTTACCAGCCAGCATCAGGTAAGGCACCGAACCAGCAAACACCGCGTTGGGGTTGGTCTTGACGTTGGCCAAAACAAACTCCACCACTTCCAGGAAGGCTTCGCGAGCGGCCTTCAACTGGGTTGCCAGCTTCTTGCCTGCAGCGCTGTCGCGACCAGCCAGTTGGGCTTCGACTTCCGCGATTTGAGCAGCCACGGCCTTGGCCACAGCGCCCTTGTCACGTGCAGTCTTGCGGCCCACGAGGTCGTTCGCCTGAATGGCGGTCGTGCCTTCGTAGATCGGCAGGATGCGCGAGTCGCGGTAGTACTGAGCGGCGCCGGTTTCTTCGATGAAGCCCATGCCGCCGTGCACTTGCACGCCCAGCGAGGTCACTTCAACGGAGTTCTCGGTCGAGAAGCCCTTGATCAGCGGCACCAGGAATTCGTAGAAAGCCTGGGCTTGCTTGGCGACTTCCGCATCGGGGTGATGGTGAGCGGTGTCGTAAGCGGCCGCGCCGACCAAGGCCATGGCGCGCGCACCTTCGGTCAGGGCACGCATGGTCAGCAGCATGCGCTTGACGTCAGGGTGGTGAATGATGGCAGCAGAGCCAGGTTGCGAACCGTCCACAGGACGCGATTGCACGCGGTCCTTGGCATAGGCCACGGCGTGTTGATAAGCACGGTCGGACACGGCCAGACCTTGCAGACCCACGTCGTAACGAGCAGCGTTCATCATGATGAACATGTACTCGAGACCGCGGTTTTCTTCACCCACGATGTAGCCGATGGCACCTTCACCGACTTCGCCCTTGTTGTCACCGTAGACCAGCACGGCAGTCGGCGACGCCTTGATGCCCAGCTTTTCTTCGATGGAGGCGCAGTAGACGTCGTTGCGCTTGCCCAGCGAACCGTCTTCGTTGACCATGAACTTGGGCACCACGAACAGGGAGATGCCCTTCACGCCTTCAGGCGCGTCAGGGGTACGGGCCAGCACGAGGTGGACGATGTTCTCGGCCATGTCGTGTTCACCGTAGGTGATGAAGATCTTCTGGCCGGAGATGCGGTAGGTACCGTCTTCCTGCTTGACTGCCTTCGAGCGCACCAGAGCCAGATCCGAACCGGCTTGAGGCTCGGTCAGGTTCATGGAGCCAGTCCACTTGCCGGAGATCATGTTGGGGATGTAGCGCTGCTTGAGCTCTTCGCTGGCAGCGGTCAACAGGGCTTCGGTGGCGCCGGTGGTCAGGATCGAGCACAGCGAGAAGCTCAGGTTGGCTGCCATGGTGTGCTCAATGCAAGCCGCACCGATGATCTTGGGCAGGCCTTGGCCGCCGTATTCGACGGGCTGTTGCAGACCTTGCCAGCCAGCTTCGGTCAGGGCCTTGTAGGCGTCCTTGAAACCAGCAGAGGTACGGACCTTGCCGTCGTCCCAGGAACCGTGGTCTTGGTCACCACTCCAGTTCAGGGGAGCCACGACTTCTTCGTTGAACTTGGCGGCTTCTTCCAGAACGGCTTGGGCAGTTTCGTAGCCAGCGTCTTCAAAACCGGGGATCTGAGCGACCTTGTCCAGGCCAGCCAGTTCCTTCATGCAAAACAGCTGGTCTTTAACGGGAGCGCGATAGGACATGTGTTTCTCCAATAACGACAAAAGGGGCGCCTCGAAAGACGCCCCTGAGGGTGTTCTCAGTCAGACCATGAGTCTGCCATGAGTCCCCAAATTACAGGGCCTTGACGAGCTCGGGCACAGCCACGAACAGGTCGGCTTCCAGACCGAAGTCAGCCACTTGGAAGATCGGGGCTTCTGGATCCTTGTTGATGGCCACGATGACCTTGGAATCCTTCATACCGGCCAAGTGCTGGATGGCGCCGGAGATACCGCAGGCGACATACAGTTGAGGCGCAACGATCTTGCCGGTTTGACCGACTTGCAGGTCGTTCGGGGCGTAGCCAGCGTCCACAGCAGCGCGCGAAGCACCGATGGCGGCGCCCAGCTTGTCAGCCAGCGGAGGCAGAACTTCGTTGAACTTCTCGGCAGAACCCAGGGCACGGCCACCGGACACGACGATCTTGGCAGCAGTCAGCTCAGGACGCTCGGACTTGGTCACTTCGCGACCAACGAACGAGGACTTGCCAGAGTCAGCAGCGGCAGCAACGGTTTCCACAGCAGCGGAACCACCGGTGGCAGCAGCAGCGTCGAAAGCGGTACCACGAACGGTCATCACCTTGACAGCGTCAGCCGATTGAACGGTGGCGATGGCGTTACCAGCGTAGATGGGACGCTCGAACGTGTCAGCCGAGATCACCTTGGTGATTTCGGAGATTTGAGCGACGTCCAGCTTGGCGGCCACGCGAGGAGCCACGTTCTTGCCCGAAGCGGTTGCGGGGAACACGATGTGGCTGTAGCCCGAAGCCACGGCCAGCACTTGCTCAGCAACGTTCTCAGCCAGGCCATCAGCCAGTTGAGCGCCGTCAGCGTGCAGAACCTTGGAAACGCCAGCGATTTGAGCGGCAGCAGCGGCAGCAGCACCAGCGTTGGAGCCGGCAACCAGAACGACGACGTCGCCAAAAGCCTTGGCAGCGGTCACGGCGTTGAGGGTGGCACCCTTGATGCTGTTGTTGTCGTGTTCAGCAATAACGAGAGCGGTCATGCGTTATCTCCTCAGATCACTTTGGCGACGTTCTTCAGCTTGTCGACCAGGGTCGCCACGTCGGCAACCTTGATACCAGCGGAACGCTTGGCAGGCTCTGCCACGCTCAGGGTCTTGATACGGGGGGCCACGTCCACACCCAGGTCAGCCGGCTTGACGGTTTCCAGGGGCTTCTTCTTGGCCTTCGTGATGTTAGGCAGCGTCACGTAGCGAGGCTCGTTCAGACGCAGGTCGGTGGTGACCACGGCTGGCAGGCTCAGCGAAACGGTTTCCAGACCGCCGTCGACTTCACGGGTCACGTTGACCTTGTCGCCAGCCACTTCCACCTTGGAGGCGAAAGTACCTTGAGGCAGACCGGCCAAAGCAGCCAGCATCTGACCGGTTTGGTTGGAGTCGTCGTCAATGGCTTGCTTGCCCAGAACGATCAGCTGAGGTTGTTCCTTGTCGACCAGAGCCTTCAGCACCTTGGCAACGGCCAGAGGCTGAACTTCTTCGTCGGTTTCAACCAGGATGCCACGGTCAGCACCGATGGCCATGGCCGTGCGCAGGGTTTCCTGGCACTGAGCTGGACCGACGGAGACGGCGACGATCTCGGTAACAACGCCCTTTTCCTTCAGGCGGGTGGCTTCTTCGACGGCGATTTCGTCGAAGGGGTTCATGGACATCTTGACGTTGGCGATGTCGACACCAGAGCCGTCAGACTTCACGCGAACTTTCACGTTGTAGTCCACAACCCGCTTGACCGGAACCAGAACCTTCATGAGTTGTTCTCCT
>NZ_JBLIZW010000003.1:0-6582 GCF_048860245.1 Aquabacterium sp.
AGATCACGCCGCCGTGGTCGCGGCGACGGTGGGCCCAGCCCATCAGCGTCACGGTCTGGCCCATCAGCGCTTCGCTGACCAGACCACAGTAAGTGGTGCGCATTGTTGTTCTCTCCGGGGAGTGAGGGTCGCTGAGCTGAACCAATCGCCAGCTCCAAACCCTCCATTGTCGTTCAGGATTGGGCTGTTTCCGTGGCCGCAGGCGCCACAACGCCCATCGAAATGATGTATTTCAGCGCTTCGTCCACCGTCATGTCGAGGCAGCGCACTTCTTCGCGAGGCACCATCAGCATGAAACCCGAGGTAGGGTTGGGGGTGGTTGGCACATACAGGGTCAGCATGTCGGCAGGCAGCTTGTCAGCCACTTCGCCGCCCGGCTTGCCGGTGACGAAAGCGATCGTCCACGAACCTTGGCGGGGATACTGCACCAGCACGGCTTCACGGAAGGCCTGACCGCTGCTGGAAAACAGCGTGTCCGACACCTGCTTGACCGAGGTGTAGATGCTCTTGACGATCGGGATGTTCGACAGCACCTTGTTGGACTGCTTGAGCAGCCATTGGCCGGCCATGTTGGTCACGGCAATGCCGGTCAGCCACAGGGCGGTGACCAGAATGATGACGCTGAGCCCGGGAATGCGCTGCAGATCAGCCAGAAACGGATGCAGGCTGACGGGCAGGATGGTCTGTGCTACCGCGACAAACCAGGCGAACACGCCGTCGAGCGTGCCAATGACGTTCTTCAGCACCCAGACGGTGATGGCCAGGGGCAGCCAGACGAGCAAACCAGTGAGGATGTATTTCTTCACGGCGAAACCAGGTTAAGCGGCGAGGTGCCGGGCGTCGCATCGTATGACACGACGAAAGGTGCGGTGCAAACACAGCGGCGGGCCCGCGCACGAAGCGCTGCCCGCCGTACCAGCGTATTGTCAGTCCAGATCAGTGACAGGCGCACGACCCGCCACAGGGTGTCGCGGGAGCGGCACTGGCCGTGTCGGAAGCCGAACTGGAGTCAGCCGGGCCGGTCGCAGTCGCGCTGGTACCGCCCGTGCCGCTCTGGCTGCCACGGAAGTCGGTGGCGTACCAGCCGGAACCCTTCAGTTGGAAGCCAGCAGCGGTCAGTTGCTTGGAGAACGCCTCGGCACCACAAGCTGGGCAGGTGGTCAAGACGGGGTCGGAAATCTTTTGCAGGACGTCCTTGGTGTGGCCGCAGGACGAGCAGCGGTAAGCGTAAATCGGCATGATCAAACCTTCGGGGTGAGCCCGTTCAGACGCCATTTTAATGGGGGTGGTCAGCGGGGTTTCAAGACCCCGCCAATAGACCGGTGCCGTACTCAGGCAGCGTGGGCCAGTTCGGTGCGACGATCCTTGATCCACTGCGGTGCCAGCGAACCCGCCAGCATGCCCACCATGGCGGCCAGCAAGCCGGCCAGTTGGCATGGGAACATCTCACCCCAGGCTTCGTTCATCAGGAAGACCGCCCACACGCCAATGCCGGCGGTGATCGACAGCAGCGCACCTTGGGTGGTGGCCCGCTTCCAGTACAAGCCCATCACCAGCGGGATGAAGGCGCCCACCAGCGTGACCTGGTACGCCGACGACACCAGGTCGTAAATGGCCGTGCCTTGCATCTTGATGGCATACGTCAGCACCAGCGCCGTGAATACCAGGATGGTGATGCGCAAGGACAGCAGGATCTGGCGGTCGGTCATGCCCGGACGGATGTTCTTCAGGATGTTTTCCACGAAACTGGTCGAGGGGGCCAGCAGCGTTGCCGACGAGGTCGACTTGATGGCTGACACCAGCGCACCGAAGAAGAAGATCTGCGCGATCAGGGGCATCTTGCTCATGATCAGCGTGGGCAGCACCTTCTGTGGATCGTTGGCCAGCAACTCGCGGGTTTCGGTCGGCATGATGATCAGTGCTGAGGCCACGATGAACATGGGCACGAACGCGAAAGCCAGGTAGCTGAAGCCGCCGATGATGGCGCCCTTCTTGGCCGTTTCGCTGTCTTTGGCCGACATCACACGCTGGAACACGTCCTGTTGCGGGATGGAGCCGAACATCATGGTGATCGCCGCTGCGATGAAGGCAATCCAGCCCTCCGCAGTGTGCTCTGGCAGGATCTTGAACCAGTCATTGGCCACGGCCATGTCCAGCACCTTGTCGGCGCCGCCGGCCTGATCACCCGCCATCACAGCGATGAACGACAGGCCGACCACCAGCACGATCATCTGGATGAAATCGGTCCAGGCCACGGCCAACATGCCACCAATCAACACGTAGATCAGCACCAGTACCGTCCCGATGGTCATGCCGACAGCGGGGGCAATGGCGCCTCCCGACAGAATCGAAAAGACCAGACCCAGTGCGGTGATCTGGGCCGCCACCCAACCCAGGTAGCTCAGGATGATCGCGACCGAGCAGAAGATCTCCACGCCTTCACCGTAACGATGGCGGTAGAAGTCACCGATCGTGAGCAGGCTCATCTTGTAGAGCTTGCTGGCGAAGAAGGCGCCCACCAGCACCAGGCACATGGATGCGCCAAACGGGTCTTCCACCACGGCATTCAGGCCACCCTGAACGAACTTGGCTGGGATGCCCATGACGGTTTCAGCACCAAACCAGGTGGCAAACGTGGTGGTGATCACCATCGCCAGCGGCAGGCTGCGGCCGGCCACGGCGAAGTCGGTGGTGTTCTGGATGCGCGTGCCCGCATAAATCCCGATCCCCATCGTTCCGACGAGGTACAGAAGCACGAACGCAAGCAGGGTGGTGTTCATATTCGGCTAAAACCTTTCAACTGACAGGCCGACGAACGAAAACCGCCGACACCAAAAAGCCGTCGGCGGTTGAAGGAAGGGTTGCGGGGCGCAGTGTAGTGCCAGTTTGGGGTCAGATGACACCCAGCATGTGCAGGCGAACAAAGAGCTGCGCGGTCAGCAGACCCAGAAGGAATCCCACGCCAACCCACACCACGGTGGACAGCAGGCGGTTGGTTTGACGCTGTTCAGCCAGCATGGCCGCCAGGTCACGTCGCAAGTTGGCGTCGCCGTGTTCCAGATTGTGGTGAATCAGGCGAGGCAGCTCGGGCAGCATCTTCGCGTAGCGCGGGGCTTCGCGTTTGAGGCGAGCCCACAGCCCTCGCAGGCCCACTTGCTCGTGCATCCACTTTTCGAGGAAGGGCTTGGCGGTGCTCCACAGGTCCAGCTCGGGGTCCAGTTCGCGCCCCAGGCCTTCCACGTTCAGCAGGGTCTTTTGCAGCAGCACCAGTTGTGGCTGGATTTCGACGTTGAAGCGGCGCGAGATCTGGAACAGACGCATCAGCACCTGGCCGAGCGAGATTTCCTTGATCGGTCGGTCGAAATAGGGCTCGCACACGGTGCGCACCGCGCCTTCCAGTTCGTCCACCCGGGTGCTGGCCGGGACCCAGCCGCTCTCGATGTGGAGTTCGGCCACGCGCTTGTAGTCGCGATGGAAGAAAGCAATGAAGTTCTGGGCGAGATAGTCTTTGTCAATCTCGGTGAGCGTGCCGATGATGCCGAAGTCCAGTGCGATGTAGCGGCCGAAACTCTCGGGATCCAGGCTGACCTGGATGTTGCCCGGGTGCATGTCGGCATGGAAAAAGCCATCCCGGAAGACCTGGGTGAAGAAAATCGTGACACCGTCTCGCGCCAGCTTCTTGATGTCCACGCCGGCTTCACGCAGGCGCGCCATCTGGCTGATGGGCACACCCTTCATGCGCTCCATCACCATCACGGTGGGGGTGCAGTAGTCCCAGATCATTTCGGGGACCAGCACCAGATCCAGACCATCCATGTTGCGGCGCAATTGCGCGGCGTTCGCGGCTTCCCGCACCAGATCCAGCTCGTCGTGCAGGTACTTGTCAAATTCGGCGACCACCTCACGGGGTTTCAGTCGCTTGCCGTCGGCCCAGAAACGTTCCACCCAGCCCGCAATGGTTCTCAGCAGGGCCAGATCGTCATCGATCACAGCCAGCATACCGGGCCGCAGTACCTTGACGGCCACTTCCCGGCCATTGTGCAAGGTGGCGAAGTGCACCTGCGCAATCGACGCGCTGGCGACCGGGTCGGCCTCGAAGGTCTGGAACACCTCGGCGATGGGTTTGCCCAAGGCTTCTTCGATCAGGCGTGCAGATTCATCGCTGGGGAAGGGGGGCACCCTGTCCTGCAATTTGGCCAGTTCATCGGCAATGTCGGGCGGCAGCAGGTCGCGCCGCGTGGACAACATCTGACCAAACTTGACAAAAATGGGGCCCAGACGTTCCAGCGCTTCACGCAGGCGTTGCCCCCTGGGCTCGTGAAGGCGACGCCCCCAAGACAGGACGCGGCCGACGCGACTCCAGCCGGGATGGCGAAAGCTGTCCAGCAGCAGGCCGTCCAAGCCGTAGCGCAAGCCGATCCAGGCGATGAAAGCAGGGCGAAACAGGGCGCGCATCCGGGCGACCTCGATCAGCGATGCGCAGACGACTGCGTCGAGTCACCTGGACGCCAGCGCGTGAGTGCCTGACGCACCGCATTGGACAGGTGCCGCAGCATTTCCGCGGGCGTGTTGCCGACCAGTCGTGCGACATCGTCCTGAATGTCCCAGCGCAAGTGCTTCATCAGCCAGGAGGCCGCTTCAGCCAGTGAGGCATTCCCTTCAATCTGCACCTCGGGGCGCTCGCCCTTGAATGCCTGACGAATCACGCTCAAGGGGTTGGACAGGTGCACCGTCAAGGTCAAACCGTCTGCGCTGGGGGCATCGTGGGCTTCAGACAACTCCAGCAGGCCGGCGCGCGTGATCATGAAACGCATGGCGGGGGGCAGCAAAGGGCCGCCATCTTGCGATGGATTCAAGAACCGAGGGAGCTTGGGGGTGAAATCCGAAGCCCAGCGGATGTCGATGGTTCGACCGGCGTGCGGTTGCAGTTTCGCCATGGCCACGGGCTCATGGGAGATCACGTGGTTGAGCAGCAGCGTCAGGCGCGGCAGTGCGACCGGGCCGATCCAGGAGAGGGGGTGAAGTGCCATGTCGGGCATTGTAGGTTGATGACAGCCCCCCCCTGCAACACAGGGGGATCGATTGGAGTCACCCACCCCGGGTGGGATCGCCTTTTGCTTCACAATAGTTACCAAAGACTCAGGCATTAACTCATGGGGGGCTTGATGGAGCTGATGGCTCCTTCTTGAACTCGCGTCGGTGTGTCGTACCAGGCCGCATATCGCATGTTGAACGATCGAAGCTATACCCGCACATTTTTCAGCGCTCCGCAGTCGGTAACCTCTTTCGTTGCGGCAGTTTCTGAGCCGTTGACAACGGTGGGTGTGCTGCTCGCTGTTTTGGCCATCTTTGGGCAGCCGTTAAGTCGCGCCGAAATGGTTCTTTGCCTGATGGTATTTGCCTTGTCGTTCCCGGGGCGGAATCGGTTCCATGATTCGCGACTGGAAGCCGGGGTCGATATTTTCAGCTCCTGGTTGCGTTTGGTGATGATCCTTTGGTTGTGTGCCTACGCGACCGGCAGCCTGGGGTTTTTCGATTTGCACGTCATTGCATCTTGGTGTGTGTTGACGCCCTTGATGCAATGGTTTGTGGTGTTGCTGGGGCGAACTTTTCTTCGTCACCGTGCGCAATTGCCTGGATACAAGCGCAAAGCTGTGGTGGTGGGAGCTGGGCCGCTGGGGGGGAAAGTCGCCCGAGCCCTGCAAACCAGTCGAGATCAACCGTTGGAGTTCGTTGGCTACTTTGACGATCGCACCGACCACCGTGTGTTGCCTGAAGCTGTGAGCATGCGCCTTGGTGGGCTGCGCGAGGTAGCCAACTACGTCTATGCACATGGGATCCATGAGGTGTACATCACGCTGCCACTGGGGTCTCAGCCCCGGATCGTGGAGTTGATGGAGGCGCTGCAAGGCACCACAGCGTCGCTTTATTTCGTGCCTGATGTGTTCGGCATCAGCATCATTCAAGGACGCCTGCAGGACATGAACGGTGTGCCTGTCGTCGGCATTTGTGAAACGCCTTTCACAGGCACCAACGAGTTGATCAAGCGGGTGTCAGACATTGTCTTGGCCAGCATCATCCTCGTCCTGATTTCTCCCGTTTTGCTCGGGCTCGCAATCGGAGTGAAGTTGAGTTCGCCCGGGCCAGTCATTTTCAAACAGCGCCGAAATGGTCTGGATGGCGAGGAGATCATCGTCTACAAGTTCCGTTCGATGCGAACCCAAGACAATGGTCCCGTTGTCAAGCAGGCGACAAAGGGAGATCCACGCATCACGCGCTTGGGGGCTTTCATTCGTAAAACGTCGCTGGATGAATTGCCTCAGTTCATCAATGTGCTGCAAGGGCGCATGAGCATTGTGGGGCCGCGTCCGCACGCCGTGGCGCACAACGAGGAATACCGTCGACTGATCAAAGCCTACATGGTGCGACACAAGGTGCGCCCCGGCATCACAGGCTGGGCCCAGGTCAATGGCTATCGAGGCGAAACGGAAACCATTGACAAAATGCAGGCGCGAGTCGAATACGACTTGGAATATCTGCGCAATTGGTCTTTGGGGCTGGACCTGCAAATCATCATTCGCA
>NZ_JBLIZW010000004.1:0-16675 GCF_048860245.1 Aquabacterium sp.
ACCCCAATTGCGCCACTACAAAGCATTCATGCAGTTGCCACTACAAAACTTCCGCAAAAATGTGCATAAGTCGTTGATTCACATGGAAGCGGCTTCACCAAAAACGCGAAATCGGCATTTTGGTGTCGAACTCGGGCGCACGACTTGTCGCGCATGAGGGTGCGCAGCTCGCCGTAGTCAGCGGCTTCGCCCACCACCTCGATGTCTTCGGCGTCAGCCAGGGTGTCGCGGATGCCGCGTCGAATCAGCGCATGGTCGTCGCAAAGAATGACTTTGATCATAGTTTCCCCCAGGCAGTGGGGTCGTCCGAGTCTTTATCTGGGCTCGACGGTTCGCTGTCGAGCGCGGGGAAGAACTGATCGATGAAGCCGTTTTCGGGGCCGGACAGCGGGACCGACAGAATCAGCGTGGTCCCGCCGGGATTGCTGCTGATGTCCACCCAACCGCCCACGGTTTCGGCGCGCTCGTGCAGGCCCCGAATCCCGAAAGACCGGGCCTTGGCCAAGTCCTCGCTGTTGAGGCCTTTGCCATTGTCGGTGACTTCGATGGACAACACGCCACCCGCCTGCGTCAGGTCCACACTGACTTTGGTGGCCTGTGCGTGTTTGGAGACATTGGTGAGCGCCTCTTGCGCAAACCGATAGGCGACCAGTGGGACGCCCGAGGCCAGATGCTGCAACTGCTCATGACTGGCGCGGAACGTGGCCTCGATGCCGGTGCGCTTGCCAAAGCGGTCGGTCATCCATTGCAGGGCGGGGGCCAAGCCTTGTTCGAGAATGGCCGGGCGCAGGTTGTGCATGATGCGTTGGCTGGCCTCGTGCGCGTGCGACACCGACTCCAGCGCTTGCTGCACGCGCTCCGCAATCTGGGGGGTGGGCGCGTGGCGCGCAATCCAGGCCAGATCAAACTTCACGGCCGTCAGGGCGCCGCCCACGTCGTCGTGGATTTCGCGTGCGATGGCCGCACGTTCCTGCTCAATGCTGGTCTGAAGATGCTGTGCCAGCTCGCGCAGTTGCTGGCGCGATCGGCTCAAGGCCAGGTCGGCACGCTGCTTGGCAATGCGTGTGCGGTTGGCTTCGATGGCCAACAAGGCGGCTGGGGCCAGACGGGTCAGGTTGCTTTTGAGCAGGTAGTCGTTGGCGCCATTGCGCATGGCCTGCACGGCAATGTCTTCGCCAATCTCTCCCGACACCAGAATGAACGGAACGAGTTTGCCCAGCGCCCGCACCTTATCGAGCGCAGCCAGCCCGGAGTAGCCCGGCAGGTTGTAGTCCGACAGGATCAGGTCCCAGTCCTCGTGCAAGGCCTCTGACAAACTTGCTTCATCCTCCACACGGAAGATGTCGGCATTGATGCCTCCGCGTCGCAAATGAATGGCGACCAGCGCGTGGTCTTCTTCATTGTCTTCAATGTGAAGAACACGCAGGCGGACAGGCGGCAGCGAGGCGCTGCTGCTGGCCATGGCGGGGTGATCAGCGGAGGAGTCAGTCGGGCAATCGGGCACGTGCAACCTTCAATCCCTGGATATGAACCAGCTTTTACTGTGTGATCAAGTTCACCAGATTTCCGGGAAATGGAAAAAATTCTAACAACCGGCTGAAGTTCTGCGCATTCAGGTATCAAGGATCTGCGCAAAGTGCCGACAACCTTCACAACAAAGGGCTATCACATTGTGGGAGCCTGTTCTTCAACTGGTTGAGTGGAGCCACGATGAGCTACGACGTTTCCGTCGCGACACAGAGCCCCCCCCCTGAGATGTCGATCTTGCAGGCGGCTGTGCTTCAGGATCACCTGATGACGGCGACCAACGACTTGGAGCGCTTGCAGCGCTTGCTCGACGACGCCTGCCTGGCGTTGATGGAAGGCTTTCACACGTCTGCAGGTCAGTTGGGTGAAGTGATCGACCAAGGGCATGAAATCACGCCTCATCTGATGGAAGTGCGCCAGAAGCTGTTCAAAGCAGTGACGGCTCTGCAATTCCAGGACATGGCCACGCAGTTGATTGCCCACACCAATAAACGTTTGCGCAACTGTGCGGATCAGATCGCCAGAGACGCACTTGGCGATGACGATCCCGATGGCGCCGCTGTCGTGGAAGAAGGTCCCTTGAAGCCCAACCCGGTCACCCAGGACGAGATGGACGCCGGGTCCATTGAGCTTTTCTAAAGATTTCTTCCCACCAGCCGAAATCAGGTTCGCCGCTGACTGGTTTTAACTACCCAATCCGCCCCAGCACTGTTCATTCAAGCACCGGAGAGCGACATGCATTCGATTCTTGCCGTTGACGATTCCGCATCCATGCGTCAGATGGTTTCCTTTACGCTCAAGAGCGCCGGCTACAACGTAGTGGAAGCCGTTGACGGGCAAGACGCCTGGGAGAAGGCTGGCGGCCGCAGCTTTGACTTGGTGCTGACAGACCAGAACATGCCCCGCATGGACGGCATCAGTCTGACCAAGAAGCTCCGTGAAAACCCCCAGTTCAAAACCACCCCCATTCTGATCCTGACGACCGAGTCTAGTGATCAAATGAAGCAAGCCGGTCGTGCTGCTGGTGCGACAGGCTGGCTGGTGAAGCCTTTTGACCCCAACAAGCTGATCGAGGTGATTCAGAAGGTGATCCGCTAAACCCGGATCCCGGATGACGCGCGCTGCGTCGTGAAGACCAATTTCAGGAGCCAGACATGGCAGAGATGAGCACAGACCACAGCAGTTCCGCCGCAGGCATTGACCTCAGTCAGTTCTACCAAGTCTTCTTTGAAGAAGCGGGTGAGAACCTCGACAACATGGAGCAGCTGCTGCTGAACCTGGACATCGAGGCCGCTGACGACGAAGAGCTCAACGCGATCTTCCGCTGCGCGCACTCCATCAAGGGGGGCGCTGCGACTTTTGGCTTCAGCGATGTCGCTGAGCTGACCCACCAGATGGAGACGCTGCTCGACAAGCTGCGCCGCCACGAACTGGTCCCTACCGCACCCATGGTGGATGTGCTGCTGCAATCTGGCGACGCACTCAAGGCGCAACTGGCGCGTCACCAAGGCTCTGGCGGCGAGGTGGTGGATACGACTGAATTGTTGGTCAACATCCGCGCCATGGTCGCAGGTGAAACGCCGATGCTGGACATTTCCTCCAGCCCTGCGCCCACGCCGGCTCCAGCCCCGGCACCGGCTGCCGCCCCTGTCGTTGAAGCGCCCGCAGTCCCAGCGGTTGCTGCTGCACCCACATCAGGCCAGCGCATCGTGGAGCTGCGTGTCGGTCCGCTGAGCAATCTTTCTCAGGCTGACAACCTGCTGGAGCTGTTCAAAGAAATCACCGATCTGGGCACCATCGAGCCTCTGCCCGACGATCCGGCGTTGGCCAACATTCGTCGCTTCAAGGTGTCGACTGCGACCGACGAGGCCGAACTGATCGACCTGTTCACTTTCCACGTGGCACGGGACCAAGTGGTCTTTGTGGCCTTGGGCGATGCCCCCAAAGCGGCCCCTGTCGCTGCTGCAGCACCTGCGCCGGCTGCCGACCCAGGCTATGGCTTCTTTGATGAACCCGAGCCCGTCGCCGCTCAAGCCGCCGCACCCGCACCTGCTCCGGCAGCCCCGGCTGCAGAGGTGGGCTATGGCTTCTTTGACAATGCCCCCGGCGCACCAACTGCTCCGGTCGCTGTCGCAACTGCTGCCCCCGAGGCGGCTGTTGCCAAACCTGTTGCGCCTGTCGCACCCAAGCCCGCTGCGCCCAAGCACGACAAGCCTGCCGCAGGTGGTCTGGAGGCTTCCACCATTCGTGTGTCGGTTGAAAAGGTCGACCAACTCATCAACCTAGTGGGTGAGTTGGTGATCACGCAAGCCATGCTGGCCCAAAACAGCCGCGGTCTGGATCCGGTGGTGTATCAGCAACTGGTGACCGGTCTGACCGATCTGGATCGCAACACCCGCGACCTGCAGGAAGCGGTGATGTCGATCCGGATGATTCCGATGTCGACGGTGTTCAGCCGCTTCCCACGCATGCTGCGTGACCTGGCCAACAAGCTGGGCAAGAAGGTCGAACTGGTGACCCAGGGTGAAGCCACCGAACTGGACAAGGGTCTCGTCGAGAAGATCACCGACCCGCTGACTCACTTGGTGCGCAACTCGTGCGACCATGGTATCGAGTCGCCTGCTGACCGTCTGGCAGCTGGCAAGCCGGACGTGGGCACCATCACGCTGTCGGCCTCTCACCAAGGTGGCTCGATCGTGATCGAGGTGCGCGACGACGGCAAGGGTCTGTCGCGTGAGAAGTTGCTGAACAAGGCACGTGAAAAGGGCATTGATGCCCCTGACACGATGACCGACCAGGAAGTGTGGGGCTTGATCTTTGCCCCGGGCTTCTCCACCGCCGAGCAAGTGACCGACGTGTCGGGCCGTGGTGTGGGCATGGACGTGGTCAAGAAGAACATCACCTCGCTGGGTGGCACGGTCGAGATCGACTCGGCAGAAGGCTACGGCATGCGCGTGGCAGTTCGTCTGCCACTGACACTGGCCATCATGGACGGCATGAGTGTGGGCGTGGGCGAAGAGGTCTACATCCTGCCGCTGTCGTCGGTGGTTGAAAGCTTCCAGGTCAGCACCGACATGGTCAAGACCATTGGTGGCTCGGGCCGCGTGGTCGAAGTGCGTGACGAGTACATGCCCGTCATCGAGCTGGAAAAGGTCTTCAACGTGCCCCGTTTTGACTGGGAGCACAACAGCGGCATCATGGTCGTCGTCGAAGCCGAAAGTGGCCGTGTCGCACTGCTGGTGGATGAACTGCTGGGACAACAACAGGTTGTGGTCAAGAACCTCGAGACCAACTACCGCAAGGTGAGCGATGTTTCGGGCGCCACCATCATGGGTGACGGCCGTGTGGCACTGATTCTGGACGTGGGCAGCCTCGTGCGCCGCTCGCGTCACTGATCGGTGACGAACAGCTTGGAGAAAAAAGGTAATGGGTATGATGGAACAAGTGGACGTGCAACAGAACGAACTGGCGCGCGAGTACCTGACCTTCCGCCTGGGCGATGAAGAGTACGGCATCGACATCCTGAAGGTGCAGGAAATCCGTGGCTATGAAAACCCCACCCGCATCGCCAACGCGCCTCACTTCCTGAAGGGCGTGGTGAACCTGCGCGGCACGATCGTGCCCATCGTGGACCTGCGTTTGCGATTTGGCTGCAGCTCGGCTGAGTACAACTCGTTTACCGTGTCCATCGTGCTGCACATCGGCCAGCGCACCATCGGTGTGGTGGTGGATTCGGTGAGCGATGTGATGGAGATCCCTGCAGAGGCCATTCGTCCCGCGCCTGAGATGTCGTCGGCCATCGATGCCACCTACATCCGCGGTCTGGCCCAAGTGGGTGAGCGCATGGTCATCCTGCTCGACATCGAAAGCATGTTGATGAGTCAGGACATGGGGCTGGTGGACTGAGCGTCCTCCGCACTCTCCATGAAAAAGGGCGCCGAGGGCGCCCTTTTTGTTGCGGTCGGTTCAGCCGCTGAGCTCAGCTGGCGCTGGCCAACACGGCAGCCGCCACCGCCTGATCCAGCTGCGACAACGGCACGGCCAAGCGCGCCTCGGCGTCTACCACCTCACGCTGTTTGCCGGCCCAGATCGGGGCGGGCCAGCGTGCATCCCAGTCGTATCGCGCAATCACGTGCCAGTGCAGATGGGGCACCATGTTGCCCAGCGAGGCCAGATTGATCTTCGTGGGCTTCAGCGCCTCGCGCAGCACGGTTTCCACCTTGGCCACGGTTTGCATCAGATGACTGCGATCAGCCGGCACCAGGTCCGTCCACTCCGCTACGTGGTCATTCCAGATCACGCGGTAAAAAGCGGGGTGATCCGCATCGACCGCGCGGATGACGCGCAGCTTGTCCGTGCGTGCGAGCAGGATGCCGCCATCCTGTTCGCACAGCTCGCAGCCGGGAATGCGGGTGTCGTGGGCCATCGTCACACCAGCACGCGCTCAATGCCGCCGGTGTTGGCCTGGTCGACATAGTCACGCATCCAGTTGTCACCCAGGATCTGCTTGGCCATTTCCACCACGATGTAGTCGGCTTCCAGCAGGCCGTTCTGGGTGTCTTCGCCATAGCGGCTCAGACCTTGCAAGCAAGCCGGGCAAGACGTCAGCATCTTGACGTTGTCCTTCTCGCCGATCAGGCCCTTGTCGCGCAGCTCAGATTCACCCTTGCGGATTTCTTGCTCCTTGCGGAAGCGAATCTGCGTGGAGATGTCCGGACGGTTCACCGCCAAGGTGCCCGCTTCGCCGCAGCAGCGGTCCGACTTGACCACGCCATCGCCCAGCAGCGCCTTGACCGTCTTCATCGGGTCTTGCAGCTTCATGGGCGTGTGGCAGGGGTCGTGGTACAGGTAGCCGCCCTGGTTGGGCAGAGTGATGCCCTTTTCCAGCAGGTACTCGTGGATGTCGATGATGCGGCAACCCGGGAAGATCTTGTCGAACTGGTAGCCCTGCAACTGGTCGTAGCAGGTGCCGCACGACACGACCACCGTCTTGATGTCCAGGTAGTTCAACGTGTTGGCCACACGGTGGAACAGCACCCGGTTGTCGGTGATCATCTTCTCGGCCTTGTCGAACTGACCGGCACCGCGTTGCGGATAACCGCAGCACAGGTAGCCCGGAGGCAGCACGGTCTGCACGCCGGCATGCCACAGCATCGCTTGCGTGGCCAAGCCCACCTGGCTGAACAGACGCTCCGAACCACAACCAGGGAAGTAGAAGACAGCCTCGGTGTCGGCCGTGGTCTTCTGAGGGTTGCGGATGATGGGGACGTAGTCCTTGTCCTCGATGTCCAGCAGTGCGCGTGCGGTCTTCTTGGGCAGGCCGCCTGGCATCTTCTTGTTGACGAAGTGGATGATCTGCTCTTTGAGCGGCGCCGTCCCGACCGATGCCGGTGGGGCACTGGTCTGCTTGCGTGCGACCACCTTCATCACATCGTTGGCCACGCGCTGCAACGGCATGGCCACGTCCACCAGGGCCGAACGGATCAGCTTGATGGTTTGTGGATTGTTGGTGTTGAGCATGGCCATGCCCGCAGCCCCCGCAGGGCGGAAGCTCTTCTGACCCATCTTGGTCAGCAGGTTGCGCATGGCCATCGACACGTCGCCGAAGTCAATCTTGACCGGGCAGGGCGTGTAGCACTTGTGACAGACC
Organism: Aquabacterium sp.; assembly: GCF_048860245.1. Classification (GTDB taxonomy): domain Bacteria; phylum Pseudomonadota; class Gammaproteobacteria; order Burkholderiales; family Burkholderiaceae_C; genus Aquabacterium. Next base: position 7,178 of record NZ_JBLIZW010000004.1, read on the forward strand.
GTGCAGTGGTCGGCCACGTCTTCGAACTCGGACCAGTGCTTGATCGACACGCCACGGCGGGTCTGCTCTTCGTACAGGAAGGCCTCGACCAGCAGCGAGGTGGCCAGGATCTTGTTGCGGGGGCTGTAGAGCAAGTTGGCGCGTGGCACGTGGGTGGCACACACCGGTTTGCACTTGCCGCAGCGCAGGCAGTCCTTCACCGACTTGGCGATGTCGCCAATGTCAGACTGCTGCATGATCAGCGATTCATGACCCATCAAACCGAACGACGGCGTGTAGGCCTCGGTCAGGTCGGCGGCGTGGACGTCATCACCCAAGGCCTTCAGGGCCGCGCCGCGCAGCAGCTTGCCCTTGTTGAAGCGGCCTTCCGGGTCCACCTTCTGCTTGTAGGCGGTGAAGTTGGCAATTTCCTCGTCGGTCAGGAATTCCAGCTTGGTGATGCCAATGCCGTGTTCACCCGAGATCACGCCGTCCAGCGAACGGGCCAACGTCATGATGCGTGCCACGGCTTCGTGGGCCGTTTGCAGCATCTCGTAGTTGTCGCTGTTGACCGGGATGTTGGTGTGCACGTTGCCGTCGCCGGCGTGCATGTGCAAAGCCACCCACACGCGGCCACGCAGCACCTGCTTGTGGATGCGCTTGAGCTCGTCCACGATGGGGTGCAGGGCGGCACCGTTGAACACCTTGGACAGTTCGTCGCGGATTTCCTTCTTCCAGCTGGCGCGGATGGACCACGTTTGCAGCAGGTTGAAGACGGTGTCCTGACCCTCAGGGGTGTAGGTGCCGTTGCGGTGTTGTTCGTAGCCCAGCGCGACCAGTTGCGCATCGACCTCGCTCAGCGGGGTGTCGATGTGGTCGTACAAGAACTGCCAGCGTGCACGCACTGTGTCCAGGTGCGCTTGTGCCTGCGCGACCTTTTCGGCCAGTTGATCGGGGCTGGGCAGCTCTTCGGCGTCTTCCACCTTGCCCAACGGCAGGTTGCCGCCAGCCAGGAAGGCCTTCAGTGCATCGGCAATGGCCAGCTTGTTGCGCAGGCTCAGTTCGATGTTGATGCGCTCGATGCCCAGGGTGTACTCACCCATGCGCGGCAGCGGAATCACCACGTCCTCGTTCACCTTGAACGCATTGGTGTGCTTGGCAATGGCGGCGGTGCGCTTGCGGTCAGCCCAGAACTTCTTGCGGGCATCGGCGCTGACGGCGATGAAGCCTTCACCCGCGCGACCATTGGCCAGGCGGATGACCTCGCTGGCAGCCAGTGCCACGCGATCTTCGTCGTCACCCACGATGTCGCCAATCAGGACCATCTTGGGCAGGGTGCCACGCTTGCTCTTGGTGGCATAGCCCACCGCGCGCAGATAGCGGTCGTCCAAGTGCTCCAGACCGGCCAGGATGGCGCCGCCGGGCTGCTTCATCTCGGCGAACATGAAGTCCTTGATCTCGACGATCGAGGGCACGCCCAGCGTGGGGTTGCCAAAGAACTCCAGACACACCGTGCGCGTGTGTTTGGGCATGCGGTGCACGACCCAGCGCGCACTGGTGATCAGGCCGTCGCAGCCTTCCTTCTGAATGCCGGGCAGGCCGGCCAGGAACTTGTCGGTGACGTCCTTGCCCAGACCTTCCTTGCGGAAGACGCTGCCGGGGATGTCGAGCTTTTCCGTGCGCAGATGGGTCTTGCCATCGGCCGCGTAGTAATGCAACTCGAACTGGGCCACGGCCACGTCGTGGATCTTGCCCAAGTTGTGGTTCACGCGAACCACTTCCAGCCATTCGGCATTGGGCGTGACCATGCGCCACGAAGCCAGGTTGTCCAGCGCTGTGCCCCACAACACAGCCTTCTTGCCACCCGCGTTCATGGCGATGTTGCCACCCACGCACGAGGCTTCGGCCGAAGTCGGGTCCACTGCGAACACAAAACCGCCGCGCTCAGCCGCATCGGCCACGCGCTGGGTGACCACGCCGGCGCCGGTCCAGATGGTGGCCACGGGCTGGTTCACGCCCGGCAGGTTCACCATCTCGACTTCGGTCATCTGTTCGAGCTTTTCGGTGTTGATCACCGCGCTCTTCCAGGTCAGCGGTACGGCACCGCCGGTGTAGCCCGTCCCGCCCCCACGCGGGATGATGGTCAGACCCAGCTCGACGCAGCCCTTGACCAAGGCAGCCATCTCTTCTTCCGTGTCCGGGGTCAGAACCACGAAGGGGTATTCCACACGCCAGTCGGTGGCATCGGTGACGTGGGCCACACGGCTCAGGCCATCGAACTTGATGTTGTCGTGCTTGGTGACCTTGCGCAGGACCTTGTTGGTGCGCTCACGCAGCGCCCCCATGTCGTCAAAGGCCTTGGCAAAACGATCGATCGCAGCGCGAGCCATGCTCAGCAGTTCGCCAACGAGGGCATCGCGGGATGCATCGCTGCCAGGTGTGCGGCGCTTGTCCACTTCACCCAGGCGATGGTGCAGGGCTTCGGTCAGCTGGCTGCGGCGCTTGGGATTGTCCAGCAGGTCATCCTGCAGATAAGGGTTGCGCTGCACGACCCAGATGTCGCCCAGCACTTCGTAGAGCATGCGGGCGGAGCGGCCGGTCTGGCGCTCTGAGCGCAGCAGGCTCAACAGTTCCCAGGCGCGTTGGCCCAGCAGACGCTGGACGATCTCGCGGTCCGAGAACGATGTGTAGTTGTACGGAATTTCGCGCAGGCGAGGCTGGCCGTCGTTGTGGGCGTCGGCGGCCTGGGCGATCATGTGGGTCAACTCTGTGGGTGCGTTCATGAGGGCGCCAGACGCGAAAAGGCCGGATTTCAGAAAAGCGCAAGGCACCTGGGTGGCATGAAGCTCGCCCAAGCGCTGCATGTGGGGGTGGTTTTCGCGCCTGAGGCGAGATGTTACCGCAGCAGACCATGTCCTTCCTCAGAAAAGGGGTCCTGTCACCCTCTTCAGGCGAGGTTTGCGAGAGAATGAAAGCGCATAAGCTGACGCCATGCTGATCTGGGTTGTAGTGCGACGCGAAGAACGCGTCGGGGCCCCGAGCAGAAACAGGCTCCCGACATGACCTTGAACGCTTCCTCTACCGCCCTCTGGCCCTATCCCTGCTGGATTGCCCATCGCGGGGCGGGGGATTTGGCACCAGAAAACACCATGGCCGCCTTCCGCTTGGGGGCTGAGCATGGTTTTGGCATGTTCGAGTGTGATGTGCGCCTGAGTGCGGACGGCGAGCCCTATCTCTTGCATGACGATCTGCTGGATCGCACCACCAATGGACGCGGTCAGGCCGCCTTGCAGCCATGGGATGCCTTGTCCCGACTGGATGCCGGGAGCTGGCACGGGCGGCCCTATGCGGGCGAACCGCTGATGCGTCTGGAATCGCTGGCCAGATGGTTGCTTGCCTTGGGTTTGATGGTCAACCTCGAGATCAAGCCGTCACCTGGCGACGAAGAGCGTACCGGCCGTGTGGTTGCCAACCATGTGGCTCGTTTGTGGTCGCAGGCGCATGTCATGCCCTTGCTCAGCTCATTCAACGTGACGGCATTGAAAGCCGCTCGCAACGCTCAGCCCGATTTGCCGCGTGCGCTGTTGATCGATCAGTGGGCGCAGGACAGCATCCGGACAGCGCAAGAGCTGGGGTGCCGAGCCATGGTGGTCAATCACCGTTATCTGGACGAGCGCAAAATTGACGCCATCCATCAGGCCGACATGAAGGCCTTGACGTACACCGTCAACAACGCGGATCGCGCTGCCACGCTTTGGTTGTCCGGCCTGGATGGGCTGATCACAGATCGCATTGATGTGTTTGAACCCCAGGCACGCCTGGGGGCCCATCCCGGTCGCCTCATTCTGGCGACCGACTTGATGCTGGTCTGATGCTTCAGGCCAGTGCGGCCAGCAGTTTGGCGTGAATGCCGCCAAATCCGCCGTTGCTCATGCACAAGATGTGATCGCCCGGTTGAGCGGCCTTGACCACCTTGGCGACCAAGCCATCGATCGTGTCACTGACGACCGCGCGTTCGCCCATCTCCAGCAAGGCTTCGTTGGCGTCCCAGCCCAAACCGCCGCTGTGGCAGAAGGCCAGATCTGCCTCTTCCAGCGACCACGGTAACTGCGCCTTCATGGTGCCCAGCTTCATGGTGTTGGAGCGTGGCTCGAACACAGCGAGGATGCGGTGATCCGGTCCCACCTTGCGACGCAAGCCGTCCAGCGTGGTGCGAATGGCCGTGGGGTGGTGGGCAAAGTCGTCGTAGACCGTGATGTCCCGTGCTGAGCCTTTGACCTCCAGCCGACGCTTCACATTGGCGAATTGGCCCAGCGCTTCGCAAGCCTGCTGAGGTGTCACGCCCACGTGCTCGGCCGCCGCGATGGCCGCCAGCGCGTTCATCTGGTTGTGCTCGCCCAGCAGCCCCCACTCCACGCGCCCGACCAGCACGCCGGCCTTCAGAACGTCAAAAGCATGGGGTTCGCCGCGTGCGCGGAAGCCAGGGGCGTCACCACGCACACCAAAGCGTGCCACGTCGCTCCAGCAGCCCCGCTCCAGCACGCGGTTCAACGATTCTTCTCGAGCGTTGACCACCAGGCGGCCGCTCTTTGGGACCGTTCGCACCAGGTGGTGGAACTGGGTCTCAATGGCCGCCAGGTCGGCAAAGATGTCCGCGTGGTCAAACTCCAGGTTGTTGAGGATGGCCGTACGAGGGCGGTAGTGCACAAACTTGCTGCGCTTGTCGAAGAAGGCAGTGTCGTATTCGTCGGCCTCGATCACAAACGGATGCCCGCTCGCTGGGCGAGAGGCCGCGTCAATGCGGCCCAGCCGGGCGGACACGCCAAAGTTCTCAGGCACACCGCCGACCAGGAAGCCGGGCTGCATGCCCGCGTGTTCCAGAATCCAGGTGAGCATGGACGTGGTCGTGGTCTTGCCGTGCGTGCCCGCCACGGCCAGCACGTGTCGGCCCTGCAGCACGTTCTCACTGAGCCACTGCGGACCGCTGGTGTAGGGCAGCCCTGCATCCAGGATCGCCTCCATCAGTGGATTGCCCCGGCTGACCACATTGCCGATCACAAACAGATCGGGCTGCAGGTCCAACTGATCAACGGAATAGCCCTCGATCAGATCGATGCCCAAAGCCCGCAACTGGTCGCTCATGGGCGGGTAGACGCCCGCATCGCAACCCGTCACACGATGGCCGGCCTCACGTGCCAGCGCGGCCACGCCACCCATGAAGGTGCCGCAGATACCAAGGATGTGGATGTGCATGGAACTCAGAGCAGTCGGAAAGCCTCTGCCGCGGCAGCCACGGTGTCAGCAATGTCTTGTTCGGTGTGAGCCGCGCTGACGAAGCCGGCTTCGTACATCGCGGGGGCCAAGTACACGCCGCGCTCCAGCACCAGATGGAAGAAGCGATTGAACGTGTCCGAGCCGCGCGCCATCACGGTCTGATAGTTCTGTGGCAGGCTTTCGGCAAAGAAGAACCCAAACATGCCGCCCTCGCAGTCGGCCACCAAGGGGACCCCAGCTTCGCGCGCCGCCAGAGTGAAGCCATCCATCAGGTTGCGCGTGCTCAAGGACAGCTTGTCGAAGAAGCCCGGCTGCTGGATCAGTTTCAGCGTGGCCAAGCCGCAGGCCGTGGCCACAGGGTTGCCAGACAGCGTGCCGGCCTGATAGACCGGACCCAAGGGAGCCAGCTTGCTCATGATCTCGCGCGACGCTGCAAAGGCAGCCAGCGGCATGCCGCCACCGATCACCTTGCCGAACACGCTGATGTCCGGCTTGAAGCCGGGCAGTGCTTTGGCATAAATGCTTTGCGCGCTGCCCAGCGCCACGCGGAAGCCGCTCATGACCTCGTCAAACACGAACAGGGCGCCATGCTGGTCGCACAACTCGCGGATGCGCTGAACGAAGGGCACGCTGGCGCGCACGAAGTTCATGTTGCCGGCAATGGGCTCGATCATCACGCAGGCGATCTCACTGCCTTGCGTTGCAAACGCTTCTTCAATCTGTGCCAGATTGTTGTATTCCAGAACCAGGGTGTGCTGCACCACCTCGGCGGGCACGCCCGCGCTGGTGGGGTGACCAAAGGTGGCCAAGCCGGAGCCAGCCTTGACCAGCAAGGCGTCGGCGTGACCGTGGTAGCAGCCCTCGAACTTGATGATCTTGTTGCGGCCGGTGTAGCCGCGAGCCAGGCGGATCGCGCTCATGCCCGCTTCGGTGCCCGAGCTGACCAAGCGCACTTGCTCGGCGCTGGGGACCAGTTTCAGGATCTCTTCAGCCAGTTCGATTTCACGCTCGGTGGGGGCGCCGAACGAGAATCCGTCCATGGCAGCCTTCTGAACCGCTTCCAGCACATCGGGGTGGCCATGACCCAGAATCATCGGGCCCCACGAGCCGATGTAGTCGTGGTAACGGCGACCTTCGGCGTCCCAAATATAGGCGCCTTGGGCGCGGGTGATGAAGCGCGGTGTGCCGCCCACAGCGCGGAAGGCTCGTACAGGCGAGTTCACGCCGCCGGGAATGACGCGCTGTGCGCGCTCGAACAGGGATGCATTAGTGGACATGACGGGAATGAGGTGCTGGTGGGACGGTGTCGTCCGCAGTATTGTCGGTGTCTGTGAGGCCTTCTTCGCCAGAAGGGTGCTCGCCAGGGGGCAACGCCCAGAAGAATCGGTCAGGGACCACGCCCCCCATGCCGGGGCGGAAGCCTGCATCCAGGGCTTGATCCAGGAAGCTCAGTGCTTCAGCCACGGCCGTATCAAGGGGCGTGCCGGTGGAAATGATGGCGGTCAGCGCAGCCGACAGCGTGTCGCCTGCCCCAACGAAGTTCGCTTCAAAACGTTCAAAGCGCTCGCCGGTCATCGCACCTTGCGGCGAGGCCAGCACGTTGTCAATGAACTGGTCGGGCAGGGGGATGCCCGTCACCAAGACGTAATCGGTTCCGTGCTCTGCTGCTGCCACGGCAAGCTCTCTTGCTGAGGGGGGGCGTTCAGCGTCCCACTCGGGCAGCAGAAAGTCGGTGAGTGTTTTGTGGCTGCCAACCAACACCATGGTGGCAGGAAGGATCAATTCACGGAAGGCATCGAGATAGGCCATCTGCGCATCCTCTTCCATCCATGAGAGGTTTGGAAGATAGGACACCAGTGGTACGTCGCTGTAATCGGACAGAACCTCTGCCACCGCGCTGACACCTTCGGCGGTGCCCAGAAAACCCACTTTCCAGGATGCGATCGTGGCGTCTTCCAAGATGGACCGTGCCTGTTCTACAACAGCGTCCGAGTCAATGTCGAAGGACTCGAAGATCTCTGCGGTGTCGCGAACCAGGATGCTGGTAACCACTGGTAAGGCATGTGCGCCCATCGCCGAGATGGTTGCAATATCCGCACCGATGCCTGATGCGCCGCTGGGGTCGCTGGCGTTGAACGACAGCACGCAGGCCGGTGCGCCCCCGTCCTGATCACCGAGGTTTGCGGGGGGCTCGTGTCCGGTATGAGGCGAATTCATGGCAGAAATTGTGAAGAATGGCGTAACCTGTGCCCACAAACCCTTGGATTTGTTACTTGGAGCGGTGGCTACAATCGATCCATTGTATTCAAGCTGGTTTGAGTCGACGTGAACGAATTTCGTACCTGGATGTGCCTGATTTGCGGTTGGATTTACGACGAGGCTGCGGGTTTGCCCGAGGAGGGGATACCTCCCGGGACCCGGTGGGCCGATGTGCCGATGAACTGGGTCTGCCCGGAGTGCGGTGCTCGTAAAGACGACTTTGAGATGGTGCAGGTCTGAACAGACGTTGAAGAACGGACAGATTTGCCCCAGACTGCAGAGTGCAGTCTGAGCAGTGTGGAGGAGTGTGTACGTGTCTGAAGCTGAAAACCCTGGAGTTCAGGGGCCCAAGAAGGTACTCGTCATTGACGACAGCAACACCATCCGCCGGAGTGCGGAAATCTTCCTGAAGCAGGGTGGCTACGAAGTGGTGTTGGCCGAAGACGGTTTTGACGCGTTGTCCAAGGTCAACGACCATAACCCTGATGTCATTTTTTGTGACATCCTGATGCCTCGACTGGATGGTTACCAAACCTGCGCCATCATCAAAAGAAATCCCCGGTTTACGCATACTCCGGTAATCATGCTGTCATCGAAGGATGGCTTGTTTGATAAGGCGCGGGGGCGTATGGTGGGCTCTCAGGATTACCTGACCAAGCCCTTCACGAAAGACCAGCTGCTTCAGGCCGTTGCCCATTACGGTTCGTAAGTCTCTCCATCATTCCCATAAATAATCATCGGGGATAAATGTCTGGCGTGTGACAAACTCCGTGAAACGGTTGTGCGCTTTGAGTGATTAAAGGTTTCATATGGCCATTGAGAAAATTCTGCTTGTTGACGATTCGAAGACCGAACTGCATGTGCTGTCGGACCTGCTGACCAAGAAGGGTTATCAGGTGCGCACTGCTGAGAACGGCGAGGAAGCCATGCGTCGTCTGGCGGAAGAAAAGCCTGACCTCATCCTGATGGATGTGGTGATGCCTGGCCAAAACGGCTTCCAGTTGACGCGAGCCATCACCCGGGACCCCAACTTTGCGGATGTCCCGGTGATCATGTGCACGAGCAAAAACCAGGAAACCGATCGCGTGTGGGGCATGCGTCAGGGGGCTCGCGACTATGTCGTCAAGCCCGTCAACCCTGAAGAACTGCTCGCCAAGATCAAGGCCTTCGGCTGATCGACCAATCCACAAGATGGCCAACAAAGAAGCACTTAGAGAGCTGCAGCAACGTCTGGCGGAACGCCTCCAGACGGTGCGTGAGCACGCTCCGGCACGTAACTGGCTGGCCGTTGAGGTGGCAGGACACGGCTTCCTGCTCCCGCTGGAGCAGGCCGGTGAAATTTTTCCCCTGTCGGCAACGCAGTCCGTACCGCACAGCCAACCATGGTTCCTCGGGGTAGCCAACCTCCGTGGTCAACTCAATGGCGTGGTGGACTTGGCGGTATTTTTGGGCTTGGCCCAGCGTCCTGCGCGCAATCTCGCTGAAACCGTTGGGCGAGATTCGGGCCGTCTGGTGGCATTCAATGCATCACTTCAGACGAACGCCGCGCTGCTGGTCGATCGGCTGTTGGGTTTGCGGAACGCAAGCATGTTGAAGCCGGTTGTGGGGGATGCGCAAATTGCGAAGCCCCACTTTATTGGCCAACACATGACCGATGAGCAGGGGCGGCCCTGGTATGAGCTTGATTTGGCCGCGCTCGCGGCTGACGAAGTATTTTTGAAGATCGATGTCTGACGGGGCGGCCCGTCTCGCTGTTCGCATCTGACGTTTGGAGCACAAGAACATGAGTTTCCTCAGTCGTATCAAGGACATGGGCAAGAGCCGGGATGACGCTGAAGTCCAGGTCGCCCGAGTTCGACACCAAATGCTGTAAGTGGTTGATTTGACTAGGTTGACCTAGTCAGCGTGCCACTACAGGAGGGATAACTGGAGTTCGTTGCTGAGCTTTTTGACCTTCAAGGCGGCCATGGTGGCGGCCTGATCTTG
>NZ_JBLIZW010000005.1:0-9578 GCF_048860245.1 Aquabacterium sp.
ACGGCGCAAATGGCGTCGGCGGCCACACGCACAGGCCAGCCATGCGTGCGCGCCCAGTCGATCACCATGCACGCATAGTCATGCCACGTGGTGTGCCCGCTGGCGACCAGGTGATACAGCCCCGTCAAGGCTTCGTTGTGGCGCGTGGCACGGATGGCGTGCGCGGTGACATCGGCCAGCAGGTCTGCTCCTGTGGGCGCACCGACCTGGTCGTGGATGATTTGGAGTTGATCTCGCTCCGCCGCCAGACGCAGCATGGTTTTGGCAAAGTTCTGCCCTCGTGTGCCGTACACCCAACTGGTGCGAAAGATCAGATGGCGACACCCGCTGGCTTGAATGGCCTGCTCGGCCTCCAATTTGGTCTGTCCGTACACATTGAGCGGCGCGGTGGGGGCCTGCTCATCGCGAGGTGCCCCGCCTGAGCCGTCGAACACATAGTCGGTGCTGTAGTGAACGAGCAAGGCACCGCTGCGAGCGGCCTCTTGCGCCAGCGCGGTCGGCGTCATTGCGTTCACCAGGCGCGCGCGATCCACATCGGTCTCGGCCTTGTCAACGGCGGTGTAAGCGGCCGCATTGACGATGACATCGGGTCGCACGGCACGTACCATCGCGGCGACGTCTTGCGGGTGTGCAAAGTCGGCGCGCAGATCCGGGCATTGAACGGGACCGGGCGTGTCATGGCTGAGGCCGGTCACAATGCCCAGCGGCGCCAGTGCACGCTGCAACTCCCACCCTACTTGGCCATTGCAGCCCAGCAGCAAGATGTTCATGTGCGCTCCGCGTAGTTCTGGTTCAACCATTCGCGGTAGGCGCCCGAGCGCACCGTGTCGATCCAGTCCGTGTGGGTCAAGAACCAACGCACAGTCTTGTCGATGCCGGAAGCAAATGTTTCGGCAGGTTGCCAGCCTATCTCGCGTTGGATTTTGCTGGGGTCGATGGCATAGCGCCGGTCATGCCCGGGGCGGTCTTTGACGTAGGTGATCAGGCTCTCGTACGGCGTGCCGTCTGCACGAGGACGCAATTCATCCAACTTGCGGCAGATGGTGGTCACCACGTCGATGTTGCGGATCTCGTTGATGCCGCCCACGTTGTAGGTCTCGCCCAAGCGCCCTTTTTCCAGCACTTGGCAAATGGCCTCGCAATGGTCGCGCACATAAAGCCAGTCGCGGATGTTCAGACCATCGCCATACACCGGCAAAGGCTTGCCCTCCAGCGCATTGAGAATCATCAGCGGGATCAGCTTCTCCGGGAAGTGATAGGGGCCGTAGTTGTTGCTGCAATTGGTCGTCAGTACCGGCAGACCGTAAGTGTGAAAGTACGCCCGTACCAGGTGATCACTCCCCGCCTTGCTGGCCGAGTACGGGCTGTTGGGGGCATAGGGAGTGGTTTCGCTGAAGGGTGGGTCGGTGTCGTCAAGAGAGCCGAACACCTCGTCCGTCGAGATGTGATGAAAGCGGAAAGCGGCCTTCTCGGCCTCAGGCAACTCAGACCAATAGGCGCGTGCTTCTTCCAGCAAGCTGAACGTGCCCACCATATTGGTGTGGATGAACTCGCCCGGCCCCAGGATGGAACGGTCCACATGGCTCTCTGCCGCAAAGTGGATGAGGGCACGCGGGCGATGCGTCGTCAGTGCGGCGCGCACGGCATCGCGGTCAGCAATGTCCGCCTGAATGAGCGTGGCACGCCCCGTGCGCAGGTGTTCTGAAATCGTGTACGGATTGCCGGCATAGGTCAACTTGTCTAGGACCACGATCGGCTCCGGCGCTATGCCCTGAGAGGAGGCCCGCTCAAACCAATGGTGAACAAAGTTTCCGCCGATGAAACCGGCGCCGCCTGTGATCAGAAGCATTTGTTGTGCTGTTTTGGGGAGGGAGGCAAGACTTTCGAGGCTGATTATGGCGGCCCCACCCCACCCAAATGCGGGAAAAAGGGGAAAATTCATCGTCTACCGGGAGGGCTTCTTGCATGATGAGCCCATCACTACAAGTAACAACACGTAATAACAATGGCTAAGGCAATGATCCTGGCGGCCGGGCAAGGGACCCGTGTACGCCCACTGACAAAGCAAACCCCCAAGCCCATGATTCCAATTCTGGGCAAGCCGGTGCTGGAATACATCATCGAAGAATTGGCGCGGTACGGCATCAAAGAAATCATGATCAACGTGGCCTACAACCACTGGAAGATCGAGAACTACTTTGGGGATGGTCACCGCTGGGGTGTGCAGATCGGTTATGCCTACGAGGGTGTGCGCGAGCATGGCGAGATCGTGCCTCGCCCCTTGGGGTCTGCCGGAGGGATGCGCCGTATTCAGGACTTCAGCGGTTTTTTTGATGACACCACACTGGTGCTGTGCGGCGATGCCATCATCGATTTGGACATCAATGCGGCACTGTTTGAACACAAAACCAAAGGCGCAATTGCCAGCGTGGTAACACTGGAAGTGCCGGAGGATCAGGTTAAAAACTACGGCATCGTGGTGGCAGACAAGAGCGGGAAGGTCACCTCGTTCCAGGAAAAGCCTGCACCGCAAGAAGCGCTGTCTCGCTTGGCCAGTACCGGCATCTACATCTTTGAGCCTGCTGTGTTGGATTTGGTGCCGCAAGGCAAAGAGTTCGACATCGGCAGTCAGCTCTTCCCACTGTTGGTAGAGAAAGATCTGCCCTTCTATGCGCAGAATCGCTTTTTCAATTGGATCGACATTGGCCGTGTCAGCGACTACTGGTCTGTATGCCAACAGGTGTTGCGCGGTGAAGTGGCGCAAATGCAAATGCCAGGCAAAGAAGTGCGCCCCGGTGTTTGGGTGGGGTTGAACACGAAGATCGACTGGGATTCTGTGTCCATTGATGGGCCGGTTTACATTGGCTCGAGCGTGGAAGTTGAGCCTGGCGTGAAGATTGTGGGGCCTGCGTGGATTGGTCATGGCAGCCTGCTGCGCAAGAACAGTCAAGTGGTGCGCAGCGTGCTGTTTGAATACACCCGCCTCAACGAGAACACCGTTTTTGACGAGGTCGTGGCGTCGCCAGCTTATGTGGTGAACAGACAAGGGCAGACGACTTACATCGGTGATGAATCGACCTACTTGCGTTGGGGTGATGCTCGCGCCTGACGGTGATCGATGCGTAACTCGGCTACCAGTCAGGGACAATAGCGGGATGAGCAAGTTTCTCGTAACCGGGGCAGCCGGGTTCATTGGCATGCACGTGGCACAACTGCTGCTGGCACGTGGTGATGAGGTTGTTGGCATTGACAACCTCAATGATTATTACGATCCGCAGTTGAAGCTGGATCGCTTGGCGCATTTGCGCCAACAGTCGGGCGCAGAGCGCTTTGTCTTTGAAAAGCTGGACGTGGCCGACTTGGCTGCGCTGGAATCTTTGTTTCAAGGACACCGGTTCGACGGCGTGGTGCATTTGGCTGCACAAGCAGGCGTTCGCTATTCACTGACCAATCCGCACGCATATGCGCAGTCGAATTTGGTGGGGTTTGTGAATGTGCTCGAAATGTGCCGCCATCAGAAGGTGGCGCATCTTGTTTACGCAAGCAGCTCAAGTGTGTACGGCGGAAACGTCAGCATGCCGTTTGCTGAAACCGATGCAGTAGACCACCCCGTTAGCCTGTATGCCGCCACCAAAAAAGCCAACGAGTTGATGGCGCATACATACAGCCACCTGTATGGCTTGCCCACAACGGGTTTGCGTTTTTTCACGGTGTATGGCCCATGGGGGCGCCCGGACATGGCACCGATGTTGTTTACCAAAGCGATTCTGGCGGGTGAGCCGATCAAGGTGTTCAACCATGGGGACATGAAGCGGGACTTCACGTACATCGACGACATCGCCCGCGGTGTGGTGGCCACACTGGATCGCACGCCTCAACCCCATGAGGGCTTTGACCGCGCCCACCCATCCTCTGCCGAGTCGTGGGCTCCGTACAAGGTGTTCAACATCGGGCGCAGTGAGCCAGTGCCGCTGCTGGACTTCATTGGGACACTTGAGCGCGCATTAGGCAAGGAGGCCGTCAAGGACATGCAGCCCATGGCTCCCGGTGATGTGGCCGCAACTTATGCCGACGTGAGCGCCTTGGCTGCCTGGACGGGGCAGTCGCCCGAGGTAGGGCTGGAAGACGGTATTCAACGGTTTGCCGCTTGGTACAGCAGCTACTTCCGTCAGTGACACAATTCGGTCAGTACGAAATTCAACCTTCTATCATTCCAATATGAAAATCTCTGTTGTCGGCACCGGCTATGTGGGCTTGGTTACCGGGGCCTGTTTGGCCGAAATGGGCAATGACGTGCTGTGTCTGGACGTTGACCCACGCAAGATTGAGATTTTGGAAAACGGCGGCATCCCCATTCATGAACCGGGCTTGGATCTGGTCGTGGCACGCAACGTGAAAGCTGGCCGCCTGCACTTCACCACCGATGTGGCCCGCGCCGTAGCGCACGGCACCATTCAGTTCATCGCTGTGGGCACCCCCCCTGATGAAGATGGCTCTGCCGATCTGCAATATGTGCTGGCGGCAGCCCGCAACATTGGCCGCTTGATGCCAGACTAAAAAGTGGTCGTGGACAAGTCCACTGTACCTGTGGGTACGGCCGACAAGGTCCGTGCAGCCGTGGCGGAGGAGTTGGCCAAGCGCAACTGTGACGTGAAGTTTGCCGTGGTGTCGAACCCCGAGTTTCTGAAGGAAGGCGCGGCGGTTGACGATTTCATGCGACCAGACCGCATCGTGGTTGGCGCGGATGACGAACAAGCCATTTTGTTGATGCGTGCGCTGTACGCGCCCTTCCAGCGCAATCACGAACGGCTGGTCGTGATGGACGTGCGCAGCGCTGAGTTGACCAAGTACGCCGCCAACGCCATGCTGGCCACCCGCATCAGCTTCATGAATGAACTGGCACTGTTGGCTGAAAAGATGGGGGCAGACATTGAGCAAGTGCGCGTTGGCATTGGCTCAGACCCCCGCATTGGCACACACTTTTTGTACGCCGGCTGTGGTTATGGCGGCAGCTGCTTCCCGAAGGATGTGAAAGCACTGATCAAGACTGCATCCGATGAGGGACAAGAACTATTGGTTTTGAAAGCCGTCGAGGCCGCCAACGACCGTCAGAAGTTTGTGCTGGTGGACAAGGTGGTGAAACAGTTCGGTGCCGACCTGTCAGGCAAGCACTTTGCGCTGTGGGGCCTGGCCTTCAAGCCCAACACTGATGACATGCGTGAAGCCACCAGCCGCGTTGTGCTGGAAGAGCTGTTCAAACGCGGTGCAACGGTGACGGCTTACGACCCCGTTGCCATGGATGAGGCCAAGCGCATCTTTGGCGATGAGCCGCGACTGAAGTATGCAGAATCGCCGACAGATGCATTGCCTGGTGCTGACGCGCTGCTCATCGTGACGGAATGGAAGGAGTTCCGTAGCCCTGACTTCGAGCGTATCAAGACTGAACTCAAAACCCCCGTGGTCTTTGACGGCCGTAATTTGTATGCCCCGGACTTGGTCGCTCAAGCCGGACTGAGGTACGAAAGTATCGGTCGCTGACCTGGTTAGCGTACGACAGACGGGTGCGGCAGTTCAATCACAAAGCAACTGCCGCCGCCCTCGCGCCCTTCGCAGCGCACATCGCCGCCATGGCGTTGCGCAATCTGACGCACCAGGCTCAAGCCCAAGCCTACACCGCCGGCATGTTCGGCATGGCCCGGTAGTCGGTAGAAGGGCTCAAAAATGCGCTCGCGCAGGTCTTCGGGCACCCCCGGACCTCGGTCCATGATGCGCAATTGGAGCCGGTTGGCATACATGGCAAGCGCCAGCTCGATGTCCGAGCCACCATAGCGTTTGGCGTTTTCAAGCAGATTGCGAACTGCCCGCCGCAACAGGCGCTCATCCCCCTGATAGGGCTGCGTGGGAAAGCCAGGGCGGATGTCGACTTGGGCCCCGACACGCGCGGCCTCTTCCGACCCCAGCCCGATCAGGTCGACCGGACTGCACTGGATCTGCGCCTTGGCATCCAGCCGGCTGGCCAGCAAAACTTCTTCGACCAGGGCGTCCAGCTCACGGATGTCCTGATGAATTTCCTCTCGCATTTGCGCAGCGCGCTCAGGTGGCAGGTCTGCCATGAGTGACACGGCCATTTTGAGCCGAGCCAAAGGCGAGCGTAGTTCGTGACTGGCATTGGCCAGCAGGCTGCGGTTGGCAGTGATGAGGTCTTCAATGCGCTGCGCTGCCTCATTGAAACTGCTGGCCAAAGCGGCCACTTCGTCGCGCCCCTCCACCGCCACGCGATGCTGTAGTTGCCCCGTGCCGAATCGCTCCACGCCCTGCCTCAATGCGGTCAATCGACGTGTGAGATGTGTGGCGACCGGCCAAGCACCAATCGCAACCGCGACGAACAGCAGCACCAGCGATAACACCAGCGCCGGCACGCCTTGGATCAACCAGGGCGGCACCACGCCGACCAAGGGATATAGCCAGGGCGGCGGCACAGCCAAAGGTGACGGGCGACGATCTGGTCTGAACGATGACGAGGCCTCTGCCGCAGAGAGTTCGGGCGGCGGGCCACCATCACCGCGCCGGGGGGGCTCGCCCATCATGGGTGCCCCAGGCCCCATCGATCCATTGGGTCCACCCGGGCCGTCAAACCCTCGCTCGAAAGGTGTGACGCCGCGGTCTTTCAAAACAGGTACCACCCGCAACATCACCCACAGCGTGCGGCCATCGGACAGCTTGACCTGCCGCAGCGCATCCACCGCTTCAGGATGCCGTTGAAGGCGCTCCTGCAAGACGGGCGCCATCGCGAGGCGTTGCCCCTGCGGGTCGTCCAGCGCCATGGGCATGCGCAACCGCTCAGCCCACATCAAGAAAGCCTGCGCCTGTTCGGCGCGAGGGGCCGTGACAGGGGGGAGACTGTTTTCCAGCAACTCACCCCACGCCGCCACACGCTCTGCCAAAGCAGTCTGTGAATGAAACTGCGTGCGCTCGTGCTCCAGGTTACGCTGCGCCAACCAGCCGGTGATCAAGGCGAACACCAGCAACACCGCCACCACGGTGAGGTAAATGCGCAGCGCCAAGGTTTTCATGCAGCGTCGAGATCCGCGTCCTGCTTCTTGGCAAAGACATAGCCGACCCCACGCACTGTGAGGATGCGACGAGGCTCTTTGGGATCCGTTTCAATCGCCGCACGAATGCGCGAGATGTGGACGTCAATCGACCGATCAAACGCCTCCAGTGGGTGACCCTTCAGCGAGTCCATGATCTGGTCGCGGCTGAGTACACGCCCAGGGTTTTGGGCCAACACGCACAACAAATCAAATTGGTAGGACGTGAGGTCGCAGGGCTTGTTGTCCAGCCGAACCTGACGCAATCCCGTATCAATTTCCAAACGGCCAAAGCGCCAAGTGTCCGTCTCGTCAGTCGTGACGCTGGTGCGCCGCAACAAGGCACGGATGCGCGCCAGCAGTTCACGCGGCTCGAACGGTTTGGGCAAATAGTCGTCCGCCCCGACCTCCAGTCCAACAATGCGGTCCGTGGGTTCGCCGCGGGCACTCAACATCAGGAGCGGCAGCGCGCGCGTGCGTGGCGCTGCGCGCAACTCTCGACACAGGTCCAAGCCGTCACCATCTGGCAGCATCAAATCCAGCACCAAAGCGTCAAAGCTCTGGCGCGCCAGCAACTCACGGCCCGCGGCCAAGCTGGGGGCACAGGCCACCTGATAGCCATGGCCTCTCAGGTAGTCCCCCACCATGGCACTCAGGCGCAGGTCGTCGTCAATCAGCAGGATGTGCTCACTCATGTCGGACATTGTCGCGCGCTCCGGGCTTTTGTGCTCAACGACGTTCAGCAGGTGGGGTCTTAGGGGCCGAGGCGCCCTCTTCCCCACCTTGCGGGGCACGTTCACGCATGCGCGCCAGACGCTCCTTCATGCGATCGTGATGCGCCTGCATCTGCTGCGCCAGTTTGCTGCGCTGCTCTGGTGTCAGGACACGCGCCACGTCCAGCATGGCTTGCGTCATCCGCTTGCTGATCTGGTCGTGATGTGCCTGCACCTCCAGACGCAGTTTTTCAGCCGCCCCCGCATCAACCTTGGCTTGCGTCCACAGGTTCATGGCGCGCTGATGGAAGTCTTCGGCCTGCTCTGGCTTGTGCAGCGCACGCAGATCATCACGCGCCTGATCCGCAATGGCACGAATTTGCTTGCGTTGATCGTCCGTCGCTTTGACATCGTCGAGCATGCGATCCAGCGCTCGCCCACCCATCAGGGGCATGCCCATGGCGCCACCATGTTCGGGCGCATGCATGCATGCACCGCCGTGCTCACGCATGGCACGGAACTCACCACGCTCGGCCGCGATCGCGCCAACACTCAACACAACGCTGGCGACACCCGCAGCAACCAGGGCACCGACAACCCAAGGGCGACGCGCAACCTTGCTCACCCCAGCAGAAGACTTGCTTTCAAACATGGCATTTTCTCCAACATTGCAGTCAACACACGTCGACTGACCATGCAGCCATGTTGGCGAGCCGGGGTAAACCGGCTGTGGACCCGGGGTAAAGATGTGTGAACCCACCCGGCCAGAACGCACGGATGGGTTCCATCCACGTCACTTGGCAATGCCACCCGGGTAGCACAGCCCGCCCGTGATCTCGAGCGTGGTGGCATTGAGCGCCTGATTGGTGACGCAGTGGCCGATGAGGTCAGCGATTTCCTGCGGCTCGATCAGGCGGTCAAGGTGGACATCCTTGAGGATGGCCTTCAAGGCTTCCTGATTCATGCCGGTGAGCATGGGCGTGGCGGTGTAGCCCGGCGCAATGCCGACGCAACGGATGCCGCGAATGCCACGCATCAGGAACTCGCCGACAATGATTTTGGGCATCAACGCCACTGCCGACTTGGTCGAGGAGTAGTTCAGCTGCCCGATCTGCCCGATCTTGTTCACCGATGAGATGGGGATGAGGATGCCCTCCCAGCCACCGTTGACCATGGCCTCGGCCGCGTCACGCAGGGTCAGGAAGGTGCCCGTCAGATCCACGTCGATGACCGACTGCCACTTGTCCATGGTGAGCTTTTTGGAGACCTTGCCCGTCTCTTTGTCCAGCGACAGCATGGTGCCGTCACGGATGATGCCCGCACAGGCCACGGCAATGTTGAGTTGCCCGAATGCCGCAATGGTGGCCTGGATGAAGCGCGCCGTGTCGGCTTCGCTGGTGACATTGGCCTGAATGCCAATGGCCTGGCCGCCCATGGCCTGAATGTCGGCCACCACGCGGTCGATGTCTGCCTGCCCCATGTCGACAATCGCCACCTTCGCGCCTTGTCGAACCAGGTGTTTGGCCACGGCCTCACCAATGCCTTTGCCGCCGCCCGTGATGACGGCCACGCTACCTTGAATGTTCATGATGCTGATCCTTCGAAGAGGGATGGATGCCGAAATCAGGTGGGCGCACAGGACGTGCTGTCCTTGTCCCAGTAAATGAAGTTGGGATGCCCCACGTTGGGCCCTACGATGCGCAGGTCACCCACGGTCATGGGGTGCTGCACATCGGGCCCCACGAGCTTGACGCCCACGGGATACGCGGTCTGC
>NZ_JBLIZW010000006.1:0-23156 GCF_048860245.1 Aquabacterium sp.
ACAGACCCGACCACCATCACGAAACTGGCTGCCACCGCCATCGGCCCTGCCCATGCACGCTTGCGCAAGGGGAGCACGGCGGCCACCGAGCCGGGTTGAGCGGCGCGAACTTGTTCGGCCACCTGCGGCACCAGCACCACAGGCTCATCCGCCAGACGAGACTGAAACCGCTTCAGAAAATCGGCGCCCGAACACGACTGTGCCAAATCCTCCGAGCGCATCACATCGCCAATGACTTGATAGCTGTGCCATACCGCGCGCGTCTCAGCAGAGGTTCGCCACGACGCACAGACTTCGCCCACCTCATCGGCGTGAACTACGCCATCCGTCAGTGCGGACAGCAACTCATTTGTCTTGGTCGTGTCGTTGATTTGTTTAGGCATGGCGTGGGGCTCCGGCATCCTTGCTAAGGGAACTGATCACCGTTGCGGCAAAAAGTTCACTCATCTTTACACTTTACTTTGCGACACCATGGCATCACCAGCGCTCACCTTGCTTGGTATCCAGCAAGGGCCGCAACTTGGTCGCGATGGCTTCTCGTGCTCGGAAAATGCGTGAACGAACCGTCCCGATCGGGCAGTTCATCATTTCAGAGATTTCTTCGTAACTCAGGCCTTCGATTTCACGCAAGGTAATGGCTTGACGCAAATCGTCGGACAGCGCCTCGATGGCGGCATTGACCGTCTCAGCAATCTGTCGACTGGCCAGAACCGACTCAGGCGTTTCACCGTCGGTCAAAGTCTGCTCGACACGAGGAGCATCATCGTCGTCATCGCTGGACGAACTGAGCGCCGCCTCGGTCAACAATGGGTCTTTTTGAAGACCGATCAGTGCCTTCTTGGCCGTGTTGACGGCGATTCTGTATAACCAGGTGTAGAACGCACTCTCTCCACGGAACGTCGGCAAGGCCCGATATGCGCGGATGAAGGTTTCCTGCGCGATGTCGTCAATCAAATCAACATCTCGCACCATCCGCGCCAACAGGCGCTCAATGCGACGCTGGTATTTGACGACCAACATTTCAAACGCACGCTGGTCTCCTCGCTGCGCACGCTCAACCAACGGTGCGTCGGCATCGTCAATCGGCGGCGCGGCGCCACGGATGACGTCCGCCTCACCCGAGGAGAGTTTGGGAGCTTGTGGATCACCCATCTCTTGCTGACTCATGCCACTTCCTCGGTCGCAGCGACCGGCGATCGTGCGATGCGCCTCTCCGCCAAGGTTGACTGTGATGGCAAGACAACTCCCAAATGTTTGTTCGCCACGGATGATGCCACTGATACACGATGACTTTCGATGCGCCCCCCGGACGTGAGGTGTGAGGACAAAGCCAGCAGTGTTCGCAGGTAATGGGCATCGTCGCCATGGCGCAGGTCAACCCAGCACCAATACGCTGGATGTCCATCGCTCGACTGAGACGCCACACTCAACCGGAGGAGACGCAGCTCACCCAAGTTCACAATGCACCGAACATTCACAGGTTGAGGGCGCTTGCCGTCGACCACCAAGACCCAACCTGCCTGAGGGGGCTGACTGGAGGGGCTGCCTCGATGAGCCTTGACCACGCCTCGCCAGGACAAGTCCATGGCGGACGGCGACGACACGCCGCTGCCTTGCCACAAGCGATAGGCCTGCCGCATCAGCCAGAGCACCAGGATCGAAGCCCCCATCGGACTCATCCATGAAGCGTTGCCCCGCACCGCGTCAACGACCAGGCTCGACAGCCACCCCGTCAGCATGCCCCCCGTGGCAAGCAGAAACAAACGGCCCCCAGCACGCGCAAATGGCTGCGCCAGGAAACCGGCATGCAAGGTCCAGGACGCAGGTCGCGCCAGTGGCAACACGGGCATAGCAGCCACCAATTGTTGCTGTATGCCCGGCTCAGCGCTTAAACGCGCTTGAAAACCAACGAGCCGTTGGTGCCACCGAAGCCGAAGTTGTTCTTCAAAGCTGCGTCGATCTTCATCTCACGTGCCGTATTGGCGCAGTAATCCAGTTCGCACTCGGGATCCTGGTTGAAGATGTTGATGGTGGGTGGCGAAATCTGGTTGTGGATGGCCAGCACGGTGAACACCGACTCAATGCCACCCGCGCCACCCAAAAGGTGACCCGTCATGGACTTGGTCGAGTTGACCACCAGTTTCTTGGCGTTATCACCAAAAGCCAGCTTGATGGCATTGGTTTCGTTGACGTCGCCCAACGGGGTGGAAGTGCCGTGCGCGTTGAGATACTGAACCTGATCTGTGTTCAAACCTGCATTGCGCAGCGCTGCCAGCATGGAGCGCTTGGGGCCATCCACGTCAGGCGCGGTCATGTGGTATGCATCGCCGCTCATGCCAAAGCCAGCCAGCTCGGCGTAAATCTTGGCACCACGCGCCACGGCGCTTTCGTAGGACTCGAGCACCATCACGCCGGCGCCCTCGCCCAGCACGAAGCCGTCACGATCCTTGTCCCAAGGACGAGAGGCCGTCTTGGGATCGTCATTGCGGCTCGACAGCGCGCGTGCTGCAGCAAAGCCGCCCACACCCAAAGGCGACACGGTGGACTCGGCGCCACCGGCCACCATGATGTCGGCGTCACCAGCTTCGATCATGCGAGCAGCCAGACCGATCGCATGCAAACCGGTTGTACAGGCCGTTACCACCCCAATGTTGGGCCCCTTGAAGCCAAACTGGATGGAAACGTGCCCCGAGATCATGTTGATGATCGACGCGGGCACAAAGAAAGGCGAAATGCGACGAGGACCGCGGTCGATGTAGTCCTTGTGCGTCTGCTCGATCATAGGCAGACCACCAATGCCGGAGCCCACCATGACGCCAATGCGCTCGGCGACCTCGGGAGTCAGCGCCTCGCCCGTGGGCAGGCCTGCATCACGGACGGCCTGCATCGAGGCAGCCAGTCCGTAATGGATGAATGTGTCCATGTGACGGGCTTCCTTGGCGGGGATGTAATCCTCGATGGAAAAGCCCTTGACCTCGCCCGCGAACTGGCAGGCAAACGCCGAAGCGTCGAATTTCGTGATGGTTTGGATACCGGATTGACCGGCAACCAGGTTAGACCAGGAATCCTGAACGTTATTGCCCAGGGGGGTCACCAGGCCCAGGCCTGTGACGACGACGCGACGACGGGTCATGCTGGAATCTGCAAAAAAGTAGGTCGGATGTGAACAAGGCCCCGAAGGGCCTTGAACAGGGGTCAGTCGGCTCAGGCCTTGGCGTGGGCCTTGGCGTAGTCGATCGCCAACTGAACGGTGGTGATCTTCTCAGCCTCTTCGTCAGGGATCTCGATGCCGAACTCGTCTTCGAGGGCCATCACCAGCTCGACGGTGTCCAGGGAATCAGCGCCCAGATCAGCCACGAAGGCCTTTTCGTTGGTGACTTCAGACTCGGCCACGCCGAGTTGTTCTGCAATGATCTTCTTGACGCGTGCTTCGATATCGCTCATGACTCCTCCAGGAGGGTTGTGCAAACAAACCAGGGATTTTAGCGGTTCAACGTGTCAATACGCTGACCACATGCAAAAGGATTGAGATTCCCCAGAAACATCTCAAATTCAGTTCATGTACATGCCGCCGTTGACATGCAGCTCGACACCTGTCACGTAGCCGGCTTGCGGCGATGCGAGATAGGCAACGGCTTCGGCGATGTCTTCGGGCTGGCCCAGGCGTCCCAGAGGGATTTGCGCCTTGAGCGCACCCTGCTGCTCGTCGGACAAGGCCTTGGTCATGTCCGTGTCGATGAAGCCAGGGGCCACGCAGTTGACGGTGATGTTGCGGCTGCCCAGTTCACGCGCCAAAGCGCGTGTCATCCCCGCGACACCGGCCTTGGCGGCAGCGTAGTTGGCTTGACCGGGATTGCCGCTGGCACCCACCACCGAAGTGATGTTGACGATGCGGCCATAGCGTTGTTTCATCATCGGGCGCATCACGCCACGGCTGAGGCGGAAGATGGCCTTGAGGTTGGTGTCGATCACGGCATCCCAGTCCTCGTCCTTCATGCGCATGGCGAGGTTGTCTCGAGTGATACCAGCATTGTTCACCAGAATGTGCAGCGCACCGTGTTCTTTGAGGATGGCATCGAGCGCAGCGTCCACGGCTGCAGCATCCGTCACATTCAGAGCCAGGCCCTTGCTGCCCTCGTAGGCGGCCAAACCTTCGGAAATGGCCTGCGCACCGGCTTCGGTGGTGGCGGTGCCAATGACCTTCACGCCACGCTCGGCCAGCGCCACAGCAATGGCGCGACCAATGCCACGGCTGGCGCCGGTGACCAGTGCCACTTGTCCTTTGTATTCTGCGGTCATGCCAACAGTCCCTTCGCTTCAGCCAGAGAGGCCGGATCAAAAATGGTGGTGGTGATCAGTTCAGCGTCGATGCGCTTGACCATACCCGCCAGCACCTTACCGGGACCACATTCAATCACATGAGTGTGACCGCGCGACTTCAGGGCCTGGATGGTTTCCACCCAACGCACGGGACCAAAGGCTTGACGGTACAGGGCATCGCGCAGCGCGTCTGCATCGGACACCACGGCCACGTCGATGTTGTTGATCACAGGCATAGCGGGCACGGCAAACGGCGTGGCCGCCAGCTTTTCCTTCAAGCGCTCGGCGGCAGGCTTCATGAGGCTGGAATGGAACGGCGCCGACACGGGCAGCGGCAGCGCGCGCTTGGCACCGGCGGCCTTCAGCACTTCACACGCCTTTTCCACGGCAGCCTTGGTGCCCGCGATCACGGTTTGCTTGGGGTCGTTGAAGTTCACGGCTTCAACGGCCTCGCCCACCGCGGCAGCGGCTTCGGCGCAACCGGCTTTCACGGCCTCACCGTCGAGACCGAGGATGGCAGCCATGCCACCCACGCCCACGGGCACGGCTTCTTGCATGGCCTGCGCACGGAAGCGCACCAACGGCAGCGCATCTTTCAGGGTCAGGGCACCCGCAGCAACCAGGGCGCTGTACTCACCCAGGGAGTGACCCGCCACAGCAGCTGGCGTCAGGCCGGTTTCTGCCAGCCAGGCGCGCCAACAGGCCACACCGGCGGTCAGCATGACGGGCTGGGTGTTGGTGGTGAGGTCGAGCGCCTCTTTGGGGCCTTCGGCGATCAGCTTGCCGATGTCTTCGCCCAGCGCGTCAGACGCTTCAGCCAAGGTCTCACGCACGGCTGCGTGCCCTTCCCAGGCGTTGAGCATGCCCACGGCCTGAGAACCCTGGCCGGGGAAAACGAATGCAAACGAGGTCATGTATGTCCTTCTGATATGGGAAACCACAGGGGCATCTGGCAGAAATCAGTAATCCACCAGCACCGCACCCCATGTGAAGCCACCGCCCACCCCTTCCAGCAACAACGTCTGGCCGCGCTGAATCTGCCCGCTACGGACAGCATGATCCAGCGCCAAAGGAATGGAGGCAGCCGAGGTGTTGCCGTGCTGATCCACGGTCACCACGATCTTGTCGAGACCAAGCCGGAGTTTACGTGCAGTCCCCTGCATGATTCGCAAATTTGCTTGATGTGGGATAAGCCAATCGATACAAGACTCATCACGTCCAGCAACTTCCAGCACTTCATGTGCCGCTTTATCGAGCACACCGACAGCGAGCTTGAAGACGGCCTGCCCGTCCATCTTGAGCGTGGGATCGCCCAAAATGGATCCACACGAGATGGCAGCAGGCACATTGAGAATGTCCGCATAACGGCCATCGGCATGCAAGCGCGACGCGACCACCCCAGGTTGATCTGATGCTTCCAGCACCACCGCCCCTGCACCGTCGCCAAAGAGCACGCAGGTGGTGCGGTCCTGGAAGTCCAGCAAACGGGAAAAAACTTCTGCGCCGATGACCAGAGCCCGGCGCGCTGATCCTGTGCGAATCATGGCGTCTGCCACGGTCAGGGCATACACAAAGCCGGAGCACACGGCCTGCACATCGAATGCGGGGCACCCGTGCACACCCAACTCGCGTTGAATCAGGCAGGCCGTGGATGGAAAAACCATGTCCGGGGTGGACGTGGCGCAGACGATCAAATCGATGTCCGAGGGCGCGAGGCCCGCAGCGTCCAGTGCACGACGGGCGGCTTCGACGCCCAAGGCACTGGATGTGACACCTTCGTCGGCGAAGTGGCGGGCACGGATACCCGTTCGCTCAACGATCCACTCGTCTGATGTGGCGATCCCGTCTCGCGCAAGGCGGTCAACCATGTCCTGGTTGGTGACCCTGTTGGGCGGCAGGCAACTGCCTGTGCCCGCGATACGGGAGTAACGTGCTCCGGAAACCGGAGAGGGGGAAAAGGAACTAGCCTTGTCGTCTGTCTGTCTTGTGGACATTGAAAATGGGATCAGGCCGCACGGCCCACATCCGCCTGCGCATTCGAGTCAGCCGCTTGTGGCAGGCTTTCGAGCGTGGCTGCGATCTGGTCATGAACCCGGTCCAGCAGTCGATGACGGGCCGCATCATAAGCTCTATTTAATGCAACCTCAAAGGCCAAACTGTCCGAAGACCCGTGACTCTTGAACACCAGTCCGCGCAAACCAAGCAGCGCAGCACCGCTGTAGCGACGGTGGTCAACACGGTTTTTAAAGCGATTTAGCACGGGCATCGCGACCAAAGCCACCAGTTTGGAGGCCAATGTGCGCGTGAACTCTTGCTTGATGAAGGCCGCAAACATGCTGGCCAGACCTTCTGCCGTCTTCAAAGCAACGTTTCCGACAAAGCCATCACAGACCACAATGTCAGTAGTGCCTTTGAAGATATCGTTGCCTTCGACGTTGCCGAAGAAGTTGATCAGCTGGCGATCATGGGCTGTGCGCAGCAGTTCGCCGGCCTGCTTGATGACTTCGCTGCCCTTGATGACTTCTTCACCGATGTTCAGCAAGCCCACGCTGGGGCTGTCCTTGCCATCCACGGCCGAAACCAGGGCGCTGCCCATGACGGCAAACTGCAGCAAGTGCTCGGCGGTGCAGTCAACGTTGGCACCCAAGTCCAGCACGGTGGTGAAGCCGTCTTTCTGATTGGGCATCACGGTGGCCAGCGCAGGACGGTCAATGCCTTCGACCGTCTTGAGCAGATAGCGCGCCAGCGCCATCAGCGCCCCGGTATTCCCTGCAGACACGCAGGCATGCGCAGCCGCAGGCTTGTCGGCCGTGACCTTGACCTGGCTGATGGCCACGCGCATCGAAGAGTCCTTCTTGCGGCGCAGCGCGGTTTCGACCGGGTCATCCATGGTGACGACCTCGGTGGCAGC
This sequence comes from Aquabacterium sp., assembly GCF_048860245.1. GTDB lineage: Bacteria > Pseudomonadota > Gammaproteobacteria > Burkholderiales > Burkholderiaceae_C > Aquabacterium. The sequence goes on from NZ_JBLIZW010000006.1 coordinate 7,232, forward strand.
CACGATGGTCGTGCGGGGCCAGGATTGAGCCGGCGCCAGCGCGTCCGACAAGCCCACCAGCACCAGTTCCGCCTCTGGATGCTTGTCGAGGAAGGCCTTGCACGCAGGCAATGTCACGGAAGGGCCATGATCCCCCCCCATACAGTCCACGGCAATCCGAACGGGCGACAACAGGTTCTCGGCAGCAGTCATGAGCAGAAACGGAAATGGTGGGTCATGCGAGTGACCCGATGGTGCTTCCGGTCAATTTCGGAAGGCACAAAAGACAAGGGCTGGCAAGCCGAAAAATCGGTCTGTCCAGCCCTATGGCTTGAGTCATGCCCGACAAACGTCGGGCAAGCCTGATCAGGCGGCGTCGGCCTTGGTCTTCAGGACCTTGCGACCACGGTAGAAACCGGTGGGGCTGATGTGGTGACGCAGATGGGTTTCGCCGGTAGTGGCTTCCACAGCGGTGCCCGGGGTGGTCAGAGCATTGTGCGAGCGGTGCATGCCACGCTTAGAGGGCGACTTTTTATTTTGCTGAACGGCCATTTTAGACTCCGGTAAACGGGCTTCAGGCAGCCCGTGGGTTTGTCAGACCACACCGTTGCCGGAACAGGGCTATGCCACCGATTCCGACCCACCTTGCAGTCCGCAAGTGTTGAAAATGAAGCTTTATTGATCCGGGGTTAGCCGGAAAACTCGCCATTCTAGCACGAGATATGGCGACCTCACAAATTTACTTTCCGCCCTTTTTCAGGGCCGCCAGTACCGCGAACGGGTTTGGCTTGCCGGACTTGTCCAGAGGCACTTCTTCCGTTGCTTCAGGTTCGGCTGGCCTGCCTGGAACCGGCGTCTCCGTTTCGTCATTCATCAACGCAGCGACATCGGTCGGGCATACGTCATGGCGAGGCACGATCGGCTGCGCCATGATGAGCTCGTCTTCGATCAACTCCAGCAGATCGAAATTGCGGGCCAGTGCCAGCACATCATCATCGCTGTCGGCATCCAGTTGGGCCGCAGTCTCCTCGTCCTTTGCAAAGCGGATGCTGCGCTCGAACTCGACCAACTCGGCCACGGGGTGCAAACAACGCTGACACTCCAGCGGCAACACAACCGAAGCACTCAAGTCCAACCAAAGTTGCGGCGCACTCATGCGCTGAGCGACTTGACGCCCCTGCGCCTTCCAGCGCACAGCCGCCACCGTTGAGGCATCCGTCCCTGGCGCCATGCCTTCAGCCAAGCGAGGCAAGTCCGCAACGGCAGATTCGCCAGACAACACTTCGCCAGATTCAATAAAGGCCCCGACATCCAACTTGCGGGGCACAAATGTGCGTGCTTTCATGGGCTGAAGTTTAGAGGCAGACGGCGTTTCCCACAGACAATATCGCCCATGCCCAACGCAACCCGCGCCCTTCCCCCTTGCACCGACACGACATGGCCCCGCTTGATATTGGGGTCGACCTCCACTTACCGGCGGGAGCTGCTGTCGCGCTTGCGACTGCCGTTTGACACTGGCTCGCCCGATGTGGATGAGCGTGCATTGCCAGGTGAGACTCCGCTGGCGATGGCGGTGCGGCTGGCGGAGATGAAGGCGCGAGCGGTGGCCGAGCAGATGGCGGACGATGTGGTGGTGATTGGCTCAGATCAAGTGGCCGACCTGGCTGGCACGCCGCTAGGCAAGCCAGGCGATCACGCGCGGGCCACCGCTCAGTTGCGCGCCATGCGGGGCCAGGTGGTTCAATTCCACACGGCCGTCTGCGTGATCCGGCCGCACACTCATTTTTGTCAAACGCGCGTCAACACCGTGGCCGTGCGCTTCAAGGCGCTCAGCGACACCGAGGTCGAAACCTACCTGAAGCTGGAACAGCCCTATGACTGCGCCGGCAGCGCCAAATGTGAAGGCCTGGGCATCAGCTTGCTGTCCAGCATCGAGTCGGATGACCCCACATCGCTGATCGGTCTGCCGTTGATTTTGACCAGCCAGTTGCTGAGCGAGGCGGGGTTGAATCCCCTCGCCTGGCTGGCCACCCAGGAAATCTGACATGTCCCAAGAACCAACTCGCGCAGATGCCCCACGAAAAGGGCGCCTGATTCTCATCCCCAACACCCTGGACTTTGGCTGCATCGGCCCTGCGCAAGAAGGCAGCAGCATGCCCGACTTGCGGGAAGTCATCCCCATGGGGGCGCTGACTGCAGCGGCACGACTTCGCCACTGGGTTGCCGAGAACGCCAAGACCACGCGGGCGTTTCTCAAACGGGTGGGCGAAGTGTGCCCCTTGGCCACACCGCTGCAAGAGCAAGACATTCAGGTGCTGCCACGCCCTCCGAAGGGCGGCGGCAGCGCCAAGGCAACGCGTGAAGACGAACAAGCCGTCCAGGCACTGCTGAAGCCGGCCTTGCAAGGCCATGATGTCGGGCTGATTTCAGAGGCAGGCCTACCCGGCGTGGCCGATCCTGGGGCGGCCGTCGTGCTGGCCGCTCACCGAGCGGGCATCACGGTCGTTCCGCTTTCGGGCCCCAGTTCCCTGGTTTTGGCCTTGGCTGCCAGCGGACTCCATGGCCAAAGCTTTGCGTTTGTCGGCTACCTGCCTGTGGACAGCAGCCTGCGCGCGCAACGCATTCGTGAGCTGGAACAGATGTCGCGCAAGGCACACCAGACTCAGTTGGTGATCGAAACACCTTATCGCAACACCGCCTTGTGGCAGTCTCTGGTTCAACACTTGCAGCCACAGACCTTGCTGAGCGTGAGTTGCGGCATCACGCTGGACAGCGGCTGGACACGCACCAACACCGTTTCGCGTTGGCGCCAAGAGAAACTGGACATCCCGGACAACATTCCTGCCGTTTTCAGCTGGCTTGCCGCCTGATGTCATACAGACGCGAGCGCTTCTTGCGACAATGCTCGCTCGCCACGGATTCTTTTATTGCACGCCCCTTCGAGCCCTGCGCCTGATGTCTACCCACACCGCCCCTCGCCTGTCCATCCACCACCACGCCGAGCCCGGTCAATTGGCACGACGCCTGGGTTACCTGGGGCTGCTGCCCTTCATCGGTGGCGCCCTGTTCATCTGGCTGCTGGTCGGTCGGATTGATGAGACGCCATTCATCTTTGTGGTCCGGGGGCTGACCTGCTACGCCGCCATGGTGGTGTCATTTCTGGGCGGCTTGCATTGGGGACTGGTCATGTGGCAATCCAACACGCCTGAGCCTGAGCACGTTGAATACAAGCGCGCACTGTGGACTGGCATTGGCTACTCGCTTTTTGCGTGGCTGACGGTTCTCATGCCGCCCCATGCTGGTCTGGCCGCCATGGGCTTTGTCTTGATTGCTTGCTATCTGTTTGACCGCAAGCGATACCCAGAACTGGGTGTTGCAGGGTGGTTGACCTTGCGCTTCCGACTGACTGTGGTGGCCAGTTTGTGCTGCTTCCTGGCCGCCGCCCAGATCTGATTGCTCACGACCTCGTCGCCTGCCCATGATCGACTACCGCATTGAAGTTGCCGACGCGCACGCCCATCGTTTTCAGGTCACGTTGCGCATTGCCCGTCCGCAAGTTGCGCAGCGTCTGAGCTTGCCGGTGTGGATTCCCGGTAGTTACTTGGTTCGCGAGTTTGCCCGGCACTTGTCTCCGCTGCGTGCCACGCAGGGTGGTCAATCGATTGATGTGACCCCGGTAGACAAAGCCACTTGGCAGTTGGACACACAAGGCACGGCCGCCGTCACGGTTCAATACGAGGTGTATGCCTTTGACACGTCTGTGCGCGCGGCCTTCCTGGACGCATCGCGGGGTTTTTTCAATGGCACCAGCGTGTTCCTCAAGGCAGAAGGATTCGAGGATCATCCACAACGCGTCAAGATCTGCGGCCTGCCCAAGGGCTGGCGCGTGGCCACCGCCTTGCCTTCATTGAAGGTCAATGCACAAGGTGTGGGCGACTACGAAGCCCCAGACTATGATGCACTGGTCGATCACCCCGTGGAGATGGGCACCTTCTGGCAAGGTGAATTCACGGTGCGAGGTGTGCGCCACGAGTTTGTCGTTGCTGGGGCGACATCCGACCTGGATGGTCAAAAGCTGCTGGATGACACCCGCAAAATTTGCGAGGCCCAGATTGCTTTTTGGCATGGTGCCCGCCGCAAGCCCGACTTCAAACACTATGTGTTCATGTTGAACGTGGTCGACGACGGCTACGGGGGGCTGGAACATCGCCAGAGCACGGCACTGATTTGCGGTCGCCGAGATGTGCCCCGCGTGGGACGGCCGCTCAACCAAGACAGCTACACCACCCTGTTGGGCTTGATCAGTCACGAGTACTTCCACACCTGGAACGTCAAGCGTCTAAAGCCGGTCGAGTTTGCGCCGTATGACTACACCCAAGAGACGCACACTCGCATGCTGTGGTTTTTTGAGGGGTTCACGTCGTACTACGACGACCAGTTCTTGCTTCGTACTCGGTTGATTGATGCAAGCACGTATCTGAAGTTACTGGCCAAGACCATCAATCAGGTTCACAACACGCCGGGGCGCTTGCAGTACAGCGCCGCGCAAGCGAGCTTCGATGCCTGGACGCGCTACTACCGCCAGGACGAGAACACCGCCAACGCCACGGTCAGCTACTACACCAAGGGGGCGCTGATTGCCTTGGCGCTGGATTTGGCACTGAGGTTGCTACCGGAAATCGAGGGCAAGCGGCCGTCGCTGGACGGCGTCATGCAGCGCTTGTGGCAATTGGCACGTCCCATCACCCACGCCGACGTGGCCGAGGCGCTGACCGCAGAAGCCTGCTCGGCCCCCGTGCCCGCGGCGGCGCACCCAACGACTGGCCACACTGCCGCAGACTGGGCCCAACTGCTGCATGACTGGGCGGAGGGATGCCAGGATTTGCCGCTGGAAAGCCTGTTGCGTGCACACGGGGTGGACTACGCCGCCAAGCCGGCGCCACTGGCGCAGCGACTGGGTGTACGGATTGGCGACGTATCTGGCGCGGTCAAGGTGCAAGCCGTCATGCATGGCAGCATTGCGGAACAAGCCGGTTTGAGTGCAGGAGACGAGTTGTTGGCACTGGATGGCTGGCGCATCAAACGCCCAGACGATCTGGTGCAATGGCACAGCAGCCAGCATTCCCAGCCTTTGCTGATCAGCAGAGATCAGCGCGTGCTCACATTGACCTTGCCTGCGTTGGATGCGCAGCAACCAGCACATGCATCAAAGGGGCGCCAGACCATCACCCAGTTGGTAACCCCTCAAAGTGTCATCATTTCGTTGGCTGCGTCCTCTCAGGCAAGCGACGCGGCACTGCAGTCCCGACGGGTTTGGCTCCACGCATGATCACACGACGTCGCATGCGCTGGCTTGCCGGATTGACTGTTCTGGTCACGCTCGCGCATTTGTTGCTCACGAATGAAGTTGCCACGCAGATGGACGAGCTGTCCCCCGATCAGCCGGGCATCAAGCGCATGGAGGCCACTTACGTTCGTGAGCTGAAACTCACACAGGCGCCTCGTGCAGCCGCGGTTGCGGCGCCCGTGACGGCAGGCGCCGCCAACACCGTCAAGCCCAAAGTCCGCAAGCCTCGTGCGGCAGAAAGCGCAGCGTCGAAGGCATCTGCACCGGACGAATCAGCCTCCGCGCCGCAACTGGCAGAAGCCGCCAGCGCGCCTGCGTCTGCCGCGCAGGATGTCGCACAGGCCGCATCCACCCCCACGCCCGCCGCATCCGTCCCCGCAGCATTCGCCAGCGCCAGTCAGGCCAAACCTGCCACGCCGGTGTTTGTCTGGCCCAAAGCCACCAAGGTGAGCTTCAGCCTGGAAGGCTATTACCGTGGCCCCATTTACGGACAAGCATCGGTCGAATGGATTCGGCAGGACAAACGCTATCAAGTCCACGTTGATGCCAGCCTGGGCCCATCCTTTGCGCCCATTGGATCGTGGCGATTGACCAGTGAGGGAGAAATCCGCCCAGACGGGCTGTATCCGCAACGCTATGAGCACGTCAACCGGCTGTTGATCAGCACGAGTGCACCGCGCATGGTGCAGCTGCTGGATGACGAGGTCATCATGGAAAAAGGCAAGCGGGCTCCGCGTGCCAAGGGGGTTCAGGACCCGGCCAGTCAGTTGATTCAACTGGCCTATCGTTTCATTTTGAACCCTGATTTACTGACCACCGGCAAGACCATCGAGATTCCACTGGTGAACCTCAAACTGGCTGAAATGCTGGCTTATGACGTGGTGGGCGAAGAGATTCTGAACACCCCGATCGGTCAGATCCCGACCATCCACATCAAGCCCAGACGCCCCGAGTCAGCAGATGCAGGCAGCTTGCCTGCCGACATTTGGGTCGCCCCAGGCTTGCAGTATCTGCCGGTGCGAATTCTGGTTCGACTGGATGAGAAGACCTTCATGGACATGAAGCTCAAGAGCGCACCGCAGATGGCGGCGGACGATGCGCCCAAAAAGGCGCCCGCCCCCACCAGTCCCTGACCCCTTATTTGGCAGAGGCTCGACGCAGACGCTGCTCCAGCATGGCCGCCTTGGCTGCGGAGGGCAGCCTTGAGCCGTCTTCAAAGAAAAGCGCGGGGGTACCCGTCACGCGCAGGCTCTGAGACAGTGCCAGATTACGCTGAATCGTGGCGCCACACATGCCCAATGCGCGTTGCGGCGGCACACCGTCGAGCATCCAGTCCAACCAAGCCTGAGTGCGATCCTTCGCACACCAGATGGCTTCGGCCTTGGCGCGAGAGTCGCCACCCAGAATCGGGATCATGAAGGTGTAGACCGTCACGTCCTTGAGCTGCTGGATCTCGCGTTCCAGTTGCTTGCAATAGCCACAGTTGGGATCGGCAAACACGACCAGTCGACGCTTGCCAGAGCCGTTGCGCCAGACCAGCGCGTCTTTGAACGGCAGCGTAGAGAAATCAACCTTGTTGATTTCGTCCAGGCGCTCTTCGGTCAGGTTGCGCTGCGTCCGCGACTCCACCATCTGACCTTCAATGACGTACTCGCCATTGGGATCGCTATAGAAGATGCTGCTGCCAGCCTTCAGTTCGATCAAACCATTGATGGGACTGGTGCGAGCGGACTCCAGCGGTGGCAACTGCGGCATGCGCTGCGCCAGCTTTTGTTTGAGTGCGCTGACCTGTGCAGCGCTCAGCTCGGTTTGCGCCAACGCCCCACCGGCGCACATCAGGCTCAGGGTCAAAGGCAGCAAGCTGCGCAAAATACGTGACATGAATGATCCAGAGAGATGGAAAAAGGAAACGGCTCACGCATCGAAAGCGCGACCGACCAGCCATTGCTTGACAGGCCCCAGACGCTCAACCAGGCTCATGCCAAGGTTACGCACGTCCTTCAAAGGGGCACGCTCGTCGGCGAACAGGTGCAGCAATCCGTCGGTCAGGCCAGACATGGCTTGCGTCGGCCACTGACGGCGGCGCACATAGCGGCTGAGGATGCGCTCGTCGCCCGCCTGGCGCCAGGGCTCTTTGAGCTTGGCCTCGCGCAGTACTTCGAGCAGGGTGTCCACGTCTGCCAAGCCCAAGTTGAGCCCCTGCCCTGCCAGCGGATGCACTTGATGCGCAGCGTCGCCCAGCAAGACCCAACCGGCACCGGTCCAGCGATCTGCCTGAGCCAAGGCCAGCGGCCAAGCCGCAATGGGCGCCTCGACCGTCAACTCGCCAACAAGGTCGGCGGCGGCGGCATCGGACTGTCGAATGGCATCGTTGAGCTCGACGGCAAAATCTTCGGGCGTCAAGGACTGCAGGTGGCGAGCCCGATCCTGTGGCACGGACCAGACCAAGCCGTAAGAGGCTTCGGGGTCTGGTTGATTGAACGGCAACAAGGCCAGGATGTCCGGGGAACGGAACCATTGCCGCGCCACCCCGTTGTGCGGGCGAGTGGCTTTCAGTCGCGTCGCCACACCCCAGTGGCCGTATTCCTTGCGTGAAAACTCCACCCCCAATGCGGCGCGCGTGCCAGAGTGCTTGCCTTCGCAAATCGCCAGCAGCGAAGCCTTCACCGGTGGCACCCCCTGCTCGGACAATGGGGGCACCACTTCCACACGTGGCGCAAAGCGCAGCGCGTCGTTCAACAGACGCTCCAGCGCCGCGGCATCGACGATCCAGGTCAGCTCGGCGACATTTTGCTGCCATGCGGAGAAGGTCATGGCGCCGCCCGCATCCCCCTGGATGGCCATTTCATAGACCGGCGAAGCAAATGCCTTCAAGGCGGGCCAGACGCGCAGCCGCTCCAGCAGCGCAATGGCGCGAGCGTTCAGGGCATAGGTGCGTACATCGGCTTGCTGAGGCTTGTTCGATTCAGGTGCACGAGACCAAGCCACGTGCCAGCCTTCGGCAGACAGGGCCAATGCCAAGCTCATGGCCACCGCACCGGAACCGCTGACACAGACATCAAAACCCTTGGCACTCATTCGCTCAACCCACAGAAAGTCAACAGAAAGCCTGTCTGGCCGAAGCCAGACAGGCAGGTGGGTAATCTAATATGAATTCCCCGATCTGGCTGAACGGGGATCAAATGAAGTGACCTTCTGAGCCCCCGGCTCACGCGCCAGGGTATCGCCAATCAAGCAAAGCTATCCCCCATCAAGGTATTGAACCAGGTGTTCATTTGCTTGAAGTTCTCTGCGGACGGTGCAGAGGCTTCGATGGGGCTGGCGCCGGAGGTCGATCCACCGTTGTTGGCAACCACCAGCTTTTGCGTGGCGCTGTCGTACTGGTAGACCGCCGTCAACCAGGATGCCGTGCTCGCCGTGATCGGGGAGAAGCAAGCCGAGTTGGCGACCGGCGCCGGATCAGGCTGCTGCCCACCCAACAGGCGAACAATCGCGTCTGCGCAGATTTTTGCCTCTTGGTTGGCGACGTGGCCAGCCTTGGGAAGCCCGCAACTGGCCGCATCGCCCAGCACATGAATGCCCGCAGCGCCGGATGCCGTGGATTCGAAGCTCAGGACATTCACGACGCACCAGCGGTTGTCTGCCGCACCGGTGCTGTCCTTGCTGTTGGTCAGACCAGCGGTGCTCAGCCAGCCGCCAACGCCGCCGCCCCTTGCTCGCTGGGGAACAATGGGGTTGACCACTTCGGCCTGAATGCTTTGCGACGCATTTTGCGCATCCAGATAAGTCACAACCTTGGTGTTGGGGTTGATTTGAATGCTCTTGACGCCAGAGCGGTAGTCGATGACGCCGCCATGCGTCACTTGGAACGCTTGCGTGAAGTTTTCGACTTCAGCCTGAATGGCGCTGTATGGATTGCCCGCGACCTTCTCGACGTTCTCGTCCAAGACGATGACCTTGGACGTGCTGCCGCCAGCACGGGTCTTCAAGAAATCGGCAACCAGACAAGCACGTTCATAAGGGCCAGGAGGGCAGCGGTATGGCGACTTCGGGATCGTCATCACAAACACCCCTGACGAACTCATGCCCGCCAACTGTGTGGCCAGCAGCGCCGTCTGGGGCCCGGCTTGCCAGGCATGTGGCGTACGCACCTCGTAGTCCTGCTGCGTCAGCCCGTAGGCATCGACAAACTCGATACCGGGCGCCAAGACCAAGCGGTCATAGGCCAGACTGCTCCCGTCAGACAGGCTGATTTGCTTCGCGCCTTTGTCGATCGAGACCAGCGACGCCTGCTTGAGCGTCACGCCGTATTTCGTGGTCAAGCCGTTGTAGTTGTAGTCCAGGCTGCTCACTGTGCGACGACCATTGAGCACCATGTTGCTCATGATGTTCGAGGTGTAGAGCGCATTGGGTTCAACCAGTGTGACCTTGACCCCGGCCCCGCCCCACAGGCGCAGATACTTTGCGGCGGTGGCGCCGGCCGTGCCGCCTCCCACGACCACGATGTTCGCACTCAGGCCCGTATTGGCCAAAGTGAAGGTGGTGTTGGCACTGTCGCCAAAATGATCTTCCACATCGAGCGCATCATGGCTCTCTGCATCGTCATCGGCGCGGCCGAGGATGGGCATCAGACCCGCACCGATTGCAGCAGTGGCAAGTGCCAGCCAACGGCGACGAGACGTCAGATTCGTATGGGAATTGTTCATGGTGGTCTCCGGGCTTATTGCTTCAGGTACGCGATGACTGCATCCAACTGGGCACTGGTGTAGCCCTGAGCGTGTGCCGCCATGATGTTGCTTCGAGGCGCCTTGGTCAGAAACTCTTTGACCTCGGACGCCGACGAACCACGAATGCCGTCGAAGCCGCCGACGCCCCCGGTGCCGTGGCATTGGAAGCAGTTGGATGCCAGCAGGCGCCCGCTCGTGTTGGCAGGCTGCGTGACGGTCGTGGATGGTTTGAACAGGGTGTTCACCGTGTTGATGCCATCCCCATCATCTGTATGGCTCGTATTGGTCAGTTTGGTAAAGGGTGCGCTGGTTGACAGCCCGTAGTCGCCGTCCAGGCGCGTTGCGGCACGAGTCAGGTCGTAGTCACCACTGCTTTCCATCTGATGGCGCAACTGATCCATGGCTTTCAACACGGCCTTGGCTTGGTTGCGCCCATCCGTCCGACCGAGCGCCGATTGAACCGTTTCTTGAACGGCCTCAGCCAATTTGCGCCCTGCCTCGGTTTCTTTCATCTGCCCGCTGGCGATGCCCGACACCAACTGCCCCACACTGACCGCACTGGTCTGAGCGCGAATCGCTAGGGCAAGGGCCTTGATCACGCGCTCTTGCGCATCATGCGCGGATTCGTTGGGCTCGGCGTTTGCGCTGGCCAGCATTTGCACGGCACGCTGCAAAGCAACTTGCTGCGCGTAAATGGCAGGTTGGTTGGCAATGGCTGCAACAGGATCCTTCAACAAGTCAGCGGCACTCAAACCCAATGCCGAAGCCACCATGGCACGGGCCGCAGCCGCATCGGTCGCCGCCCCCTGCGCCACCAGAGCATCAACCAACGAAGTCAGTGGCGAGACCACTTGCGCAGAGGCAGCCAGATCGACCGGCGCAGAGAGGCGACCGGCAAATGCATAGCCGGTGTCAGAGTCGATGCCTCCGGTGACCACAATCGGCAAGCCTTTTACCGAGCTGGACACGCTGCTGTAGTCCAAGGTGTAGCGGCCATTGGCATCGGTCGTGGTGCTGGGCTCGCCTGCATCCAAGATGCCGTTGCGATTGACATCCAGAAACACCGAGGCACCTTGCAGATAGCCATCGACTGCCACGCCACTCAAGGAAGCCGACGCGCTACTGCCGCCCCCTCCTCCGCCGCCACAGGCAGCGAGCAAAGCGCTGACCAGCCAAGGCGCCGCCAGACGCCAGCGCCGCATCGCGCTCAATTGAATCGAACCTGTGTACTTCATGGTCGCTCCTGGTTAAGGGGAAAAATCAATCGTTGTCGGCTTCGACTTGCGTCGCACGCCAACTGCCGTCGGTGTTCAAGACGGCTTTCACTTCGATGTAAGACGGGGTCGGGTTCGTGGCCCAGTTGATCCCGTCAAACTCGGTCTGGCTGTCGTAGGTAAAGCGGTAGCCCTTCAGCACGAAGGTGCGTGCACTCGTATCGAGCACACTGAAGGTCCCGTGAAACTCGAACTCCTGGGCCTCCAACTCGGCCTCGGTCTCGACCTTCACCTTGCTCGCCACGACAACCCCATTTCGAACCGTGCCTTCGACCTCCACGGTGACGCCCACGGCGACGGTCCCGTTGGAGATCACGGCCGACGAGGCATCTACCTGGACGCCATTGACGTTGAACAGCGCCCCCGAGCCCGATGTCACCACGCCGTGGATCTCGGCCTCATCCTTGTCCGAAACCTGCAAACTGGCGACCGGCTGGTACTGCGCCTCGATGCGCGTCGCCGTCCAACTGACAGGTTGTTGCGCCGGCAAAATCACACCAACAAGCTGGCCGTTGCTCAACAGCGCTGGTTTGGTCGTGGCCTCGTTGTAGTGGATGGTGGCCGAGCCCAGTGCAAACGTGCGCGCACTGGTGTCGAGATTGCGGATGCTGCCGCTGAGCCGGTACGTGCTCGGTTGCGTCGTGGCGACCTCCACACGCGTCGCCTGCAAGCGCCCGCTGCTGGGGTCGACATAGCCATACACCTCGACATAGTGCGCCGTTGTCACGTCTGCCAAGATGCTGACGACACCATCGAACACGGTGGTCGACAGCACGTCCACGCTTTGTCCCAACACACTGAACCCGTTGGCGCTGGTGGCGTCGACAGGTCCGCGCCATTCTTCGCCATAGCTGATGCGATAGGCCTTGGCGGTGGGGGTGCCCCCCACCCTGGTCGCAGGCGTCACCACCGATCCCTGGATGAATACCACCATCCCCACACGCAAATTGGCGCTGGAGTCGGTGGTGCCGTCATAGCGTGTCACCGTGGCCGAACTGTCGTCATAGCGAATGCCATTCACGATGATGGAACCCAAGCCATTGACCGTGCCACCGCTGAAGGAGCCCGTTCCGCCGCTACTGAGTCCCGCCACGTTGCTGTCGCCACCACCACAGCCGGCAAATTGCGCCACAGCGCCAACCATGGTCAGCAAAGCCGTGCGACGAGAGACGGATGGGACCGACTGGACAGGTTTCATGTTTCGCTTTCTTGGGAGACTGGAGAGAGAACGGGGGGCATGGGGTGCGCCCATGAATACAAGCCAATGCGTACGGCCTGGTCTTGTGCTCGCCCGGCCGCACGATCTGCATCCATCAAGGCTTGCAACTGAGGCCCCAGACTGGTCATGAGGTGCCGCCATTCGTTGGCGATCAACTGCCGTGCTTCCTGAATGGACTGACTCGACAATTCATCGGCCAGCAAGGCCTGCTCGAAATGCTCGTTGCCTTGCCCCAGCACGTTCGTGACTGCAGCCTGCAAGTGATCCCCAACGTTGCGCCCGAGATGCCCCACCATCTCCGGCCAATTGCCGCGGGGAACGAAGGTGTCCTCCAGCAAAGACACCGTGTCGGTAGCGGCATCGTGCGCCACCAGCTTCAGTCGGATCATCTCTTCCAGCAAGGTGCGAGGATGCACGTCCTGCGTCACCTGGCGGGCCAGCGCTTCAAAACTGGGCTCTGCGCCCTGCCTTGGCAAACGGATCGGGCGCAAATGACCGTTGGTGTAGGCAGGTTGACTCACCCAGTGCGTCAACAAGTCGGTTGCGGCAGAACGCGTCGCGGGCAACTTGGCCTCTTCCAGCGACTCGATGCGAGCCACCTCACGGCGCGTCAAGCCGGTCATGGTGCTGATGCGACTGGTCAGGCGATCCGACCGCCCATCCCCACAAGCGTGACGCGCTGCCTTCACGTAGGACTGTCTCAGCAACTCCTCGGCTGACTGAATGGAAACCCCCTTGGCCAGACACAAGGCCGCAAGGGGTTCCAGCAAATGCGACAAGGCACCAAGCAAGGCCTGCTGCTCTGTTCGCAAGGAGTGGGGAGAGGCGTCCACGACTGATTACTCGAGATTTAGTGCGCTCAATCATAAATGTGCATTTCACACATTTATTGTATACCCGACAAAGCAACTCGGACTACCGGGGCCGTGCATCTCAAAGGATTCGGCAGTTGGCAACTACCACCTATGGGAGAAGTGCCCCGAGGATCATTACAATTGGCACCTACTCACCGGAACAGAACTGGCGCAAAACTCTCTGCGACATGCTCGCAAAGCGACTCCAGGCCGTTGTTTTGTCTGCCCGGCCCCAACACACCAGATCATTCACTTCGACCACGCCCGCCTTGGGTGAAATGGCGCGCCAAGTGACTGATTCACAAGGAATTTCCATGAGCCTCAAGTGCGGCATCGTGGGTTTGCCCAACGTTGGCAAATCCACCCTCTTCAACGCGTTGACCAAGGCTGGCATCGCCGCTGAAAACTATCCCTTCTGCACCATCGAGCCCAACGTGGGTGTGGTCGAGGTGCCTGATCCCCGGCTCGATCAGCTGGCTGAAATCGTCAAGCCGGAGCGCATCCTGCCGGCCATCGTCGAATTCGTGGACATCGCCGGCCTGGTGGCAGGTGCGTCCAAGGGCGAAGGCCTTGGCAACCAGTTCCTGGCCCACATCCGTGAAACCGACGCCATCGTCAACGTGGTGCGTTGCTTTGAAGATGCCAACGTGATCCACGTGGCGGGCAAGGTTGACCCGATCGCCGACATCGAAGTCATTCAGACCGAACTGTGCCTGGCCGACCTGTCGAGCGTGGAAAAGGCTCTGACGCGCAGCCAGAAGACAGCCCGCGCTGGCGACAAGGAATCGCAAGCCCTGTGCAAGATCCTGGAAAAGTGCAAGGAAGCGCTGGACCAGGTCAAGCCCGTGCGCACGATTGATTTCAGCAAGGAAGAACGTGCCCTGCTGAAGCCCTTGTGCTTGATCACAGCCAAGCCCGCCATGTTTGTGGGCAACGTGGACGAAAGCGGCTTTGAGAACAACCCGCTGCTGGACCGCCTGAAGGACTACGCCGCGGGCCAGAACGCACCGGTGGTCGCCATTTGCGCCAAGACCGAGGCCGAACTGTCGGAAATGGATGATGAAGACCGCGCCATGTTCCTGGCCGAAATGGGTCAGGACGAGCCTGGTCTGAATCGTTTGATCCGTGCTGGCTTCAAGCTGCTGGGCCTGCAAACCTACTTCACCGCCGGTGTGAAGGAAGTGCGTGCCTGGACCGTGCCCGTGGGCGCCACCGCACCCCAAGCGGCTGGCGTGATCCACACCGACTTTGAGCGCGGGTTCATCCGTGCCCAAACCATCGCGTTTGAAGACTACATTCAGTACAAAGGCGAAGCCGGTGCCAAGGATGCGGGCAAGATGCGAGCAGAAGGCAAGGAGTACATCGTCAAAGACGGTGACGTGCTGAACTTCCTGTTCAACGTCTGATTCAAACAAGCCATTTCAGGCGATTGCACATGCTTGCAAGTGCATCACTGAAATCGACGCAAAGCCCCGTGGATACGGGGCTTTTTCATTTCAGCTCGTTGCATGCAACGACAGCTGATAGCACTGCGCAAGTGAATACGGCCGTGTATATGGATCTTGCGCCAGGTCGATGAAGGTGTATACGATGAAGCCCTGAGGACGAACAGGAGAGCTTCAAGATGCTGACAGACGCCCAGTGCCGAGCCGCCAAGCCTAGAGAAGGCATCTACCGCCTCAATGACTACAAGGGGCTGTACCTAGAAATCAAACCCAACGGCATCAAGGCTTGGCGCTATCGCTTCAAGCTCAATGACAAGGCCTCGTGGTTCGCACTTGGCGACTACCCCAGCGTGACGCTCGGCGAGGCCAGAGAGAAGTGCGAGGCGGCGCGGAAGCTGGTCAGGGACGGCATCAATCCCGTCCAGAACCGCCAGATCGAACGCATCAAGCGCGAGCAAGACTCGGCGAACACATTCGAGGCCATCGCCAAGGAGTGGCTGGGCCTGAAGGACTGGGAAGAAGTAACCAAGAAGCGCAGACTCGATATGCTGGAGCGCGTGGTCTTCCCATCGATTGGCAAGCTGCCGGTGCGTCAGATTACCCCAGCCCACGTTCTCGACATTCTCAACAAGACGGTCAAGCGCGGCGCTCCCACGGTGGCAGCTGAAGCCAAGCGCACCATGTCTGGCGTCTTCGAGCATGCGGTAGCCACCCTGCGGGCGGACACTGACCCCGTTTGGCCGGTTCGCAAAGCGCTGCCGCCCAACAAGACGCAACACAAGCGCGCCCTCAGCGCGGAGGAGGTCGGCCAGCTGCTGAACGACTTTGATGGACATGGCGGCAACTTCCAAACCATTAAGGCCTTCCAGCTCATGTGGCTGACGCTCAGCCGCCCGAATGAATCCGTCCAAGCAGAATGGGCTGAGTTCGACCTGGACAACCCGAGTTCGACACCAAAATGCCGATTTCGCGTTTTTGGTGAAGCCGCTTCCATGTGAATCAACGACTTATGCACATTTTTGCGGAAGTTTTGTAGTGGCAACTGCATGAATGCTTTGTAGTGGCGCAATTGGGGTGTTG
>NZ_JBLIZW010000007.1:0-23816 GCF_048860245.1 Aquabacterium sp.
GGTAACCCGGCTTCGCGCACCCATGCTTACGGCTGGGAAGCGGAAGCTGCCGTGGAGAAGGCCCGCGAGCAAGTGGCGGAACTGATTGGTGCGGATCCCCGTGAAATCGTCTGGACCTCCGGTGCCACCGAATCCAATAACCTCGCCTTGAAGGGCGCGGCGCACTTTTACAAGAGCCGTGGCAAGCACATCATCACGGTCAAGACCGAGCACAAGGCTGTCTTGGATACCGTGCGTGAACTCGAGCGCCAAGGCTTTGACGCCACCTACCTCGATGTTCAGGAAAATGGTCTGCTCGATCTGGAGGCCCTGAAGGCCGCCATTCGCCCCGACACCATCCTGATCTCGGTCATGTACGTGAACAACGAGATCGGTGTCATTCAGGACATTCCGACCATCGGCGCACTGTGTCGCGAGAAGGGCATCATTTTCCATGTGGACGCGGCGCAAGCCACGGGCAAGGTCGACATCGACCTGAAGTCGCTGCCCGTTGACCTGATGAGCCTGGCTTCGCACAAGACCTACGGCCCCAAGGGCATCGGTGCGCTGTACGTGCGCCGCAAGCCGCGTGTTCGTCTGGAAGCCCAGATGCACGGTGGTGGTCACGAGCGTGGCATGCGTTCGGGTACATTGCCGACCCATCAGATCGTGGGCATGGGCGAAGCCTTCCGCATCGCCAAGGAAGAAATGCACACCGAAAACGCCCGTGTGAAAGCGCTGCGCGATCGCCTGCTGGCCGGTTTGCAAGGCATCGAACAGATCTTCGTCAACGGCGATCTGGAACAGCGTGTGGCCCACAACCTCAACGTCTCATTCAACTTCGTGGAGGGTGAGTCGCTGATCATGGGCATCAAGGGCATCGCTGTGTCTTCGGGCTCGGCCTGTACCTCGGCCAGCCTGGAGCCCAGCTACGTGTTGCGCGCCCTGGGTCGCAGCGACGAACTCGCGCACAGCTCGTTGCGCATGACCATCGGCCGTTTCACGACCGAAGAGGAAGTCGACTTCGTCATCAACACCCTGCAGGAGCGCGTGGCCAAGCTGCGTGAACTGTCTCCTCTGTGGGAAATGTACAAAGACGGTATCGACATCAGCACCATTCAATGGGCGGCACACTGATCGTGTGACCACTCTGAGCAGGAGAACAACACCATGGCATACAGCGACAAGGTCATCGACCACTACGAAAATCCCCGCAACGTTGGCTCGTTCGAAAAGGGTGACGAGTCGGTTGGCACCGGAATGGTGGGCGCCCCCGCTTGCGGCGACGTCATGAAGCTGCAAATCAAGGTCAACCCCTCGACGGGCGTGATCGAAGACGCACGCTTCAAAACTTACGGCTGCGGTTCGGCCATCGCCTCGAGCTCGCTCGTGACCGAGTGGGTGCGTGGCAAGACACTCGACGAAGCGCTCGAGATCAAGAACACTCAGATCGCCGAAGAGCTGGCTTTGCCTCCGGTCAAGATCCACTGTTCGATCCTGGCGGAAGATGCCATCAAGGCAGCCGTCAACGATTACAAGGCCAAACATGCAAGCTGAACAAGCCAACGCCGGTTCGTGCACCAGCGGTCCCGGTAACGGACCGCTGACCGAGATCGGTGAAGTCAATGCCAATATGACCGTCGGCTTGACCGAGGCCGCAGCGCGTCACATCTTGCGCTACCTGGGGCGTCGCGGCAAAGGCGTGGGCGTGCGCTTGGGGGTGAAAACCACCGGTTGTTCTGGCTTGGCATACAAGATCGAGTTTGCCGACGAGATCGAACCCGAAGACATCGTGTTTGAGCAACTGGGCGTGAAGATCTTGGTTGACCCCAAGAGCCTGCCCTACATCGACGGCACCCAACTGGACTTCGTGCGCGAAGGCCTGAACGAAGGTTTCAAGTTCAACAACCCCAACGAGCGTGATCGTTGCGGTTGCGGGGAATCTTTCCGTATCTGAGTCCGTTGGCACGTTGTGCCATCTTGGCGGATGAAGCCCCACCTTGCCCGGTGGGGTTTCGCCTTTTGAATCGCTCATGAACATCGACGCCGACGACTTCACCCTGCTGGGTCTGAACAAAAGTTTTGCGCTGAACAAAAGCGAGCTGGATGCTGCCTGGAAGGCCTTGCAGGCCCATGTTCACCCTGACCGTTTTGCGGCAGAGGGTGGGGCGGCGCAACGTCTGGCCATGCAGTGGGCGGTGCGCGTCAACGAAGCCCACCAGCGTCTGAAAGACCCGCTCAAGCGCGCGGCATACCTGTGCGAGTTGGCAGGTGTGCCAGTTCAGTCTGAAAGCAATACGGCCATGCCGGGCGCCTTCCTCATGCAGCAAATGCAATGGCGTGAGGCTCTGGAAGAGGCTGATTCGGCGGATGAAGTGGAAACCTTGTCTGACGAGGTGCTGGCTGATCGCAAGGCACGCCTGGCCCGCGTCACCCAATTGCTGGATGTGGACCAGAACGCCCTGCAAGCCGCCCAAGAAGTCCGCGCACTCATGTTCATCGATCGCCTGCTGGAGGAGATCGATGCGCGCCTTGAACGTTACGAAGACGCCAGCTGACCGATACTTTCGACCATGGCACTGCTGCAAATTTCTGAACCCGGTCAATCGGCCGATCCCCATCAGCGTCGCATCGCGGTGGGCATTGACTTGGGCACCACCCACTCGCTCGTCGCCTCCGTGCGTCACGGCTCTGCCGAATGTTTGCCCGATGAGCAGGGGCGCGTGATCCTGCCTTCGGCCGTCCGCTACATGGTGGATGCCAACGCCCAAACGCGCCGCCAGATTGGTTTCGACGCCTTGGCCGCTCAGGCCGAGGACCCGTTGAACACCATCGTGTCCGTCAAGCGCTTCATGGGCCGTCGCCTGGCAGACCTCGCCGATGCGGGCCGTCTGCCTTATCAGTTTGAAGATCAGCCCGGCATGGTGGCCATTCGCACTGTGGCGGGCATCAAAGCGCCAGTGGAAGTCTCCGCCGAGATTCTGGCCAGCCTGCGTCAGCGCGCCGAAGACACGTTCAATGACGACCTGTTCGGGGCCGTCATCACCGTGCCGGCCTACTTCGATGACGCACAGCGTCAGGCCACGAAGGACGCGGCCCAGATGGCCGGCCTGAATGTGCTGCGCCTGCTGAACGAACCGACGGCGGCCGCGATTGCTTACGGCCTGGACAACGGCGCCGAAGGCCTGTACGCCATCTATGACCTGGGTGGCGGCACCTTCGACATCTCGCTGCTGCAACTCAGCCGTGGCGTGTTTGAGGTGGTGGCCACGGGTGGCGACTCGGCGCTGGGCGGTGATGACTTCGACCACATCCTCGCCGAATACGCCTTGGCCACCGCGCAAATGGAAGCGCCGACGCCGCAAGACAAGCGGACGGTGTTGGTGGCGGCTCGCCGCACCAAAGAAAAACTGTCTACCGACGGCCATGCGCATCTGTCGTGCGCGCTCTCGGGCGGCATGCTGTCCGTCACGATCACCCGAGAGAAGCTGGCTGAGTTGGCCAAGCCCCTGATCGACAAGACGCTGGCCTCGGTCAAGCGCGTGCTGCGCGATGCCAAGGTCAAGGCCGATGAGGTCAAGGGCGTGGTCATGGTCGGCGGCTCCACCCGCATGCCCGCTGTGCGCGATGCCGTGGGCGGCTTCTTCGGGCAGACCCCGCTCACCGACCTCAATCCGGACGAAGTGGTGGCCCTGGGCGCCGCCATCCAGGCCAACCTGCTGGCGGGCAACAACGCCCAAGGCGAGCACCTGCTGCTTGACGTCCTGCCTTTGTCTTTGGGCTTGGAAACCATGGGTGGCTTGGTGGAGCGCATCATTCCGCGCAACACCCCGATTCCTTGTGCCCGTGCGCAGGACTTCACCACCTTCAAGGATGGTCAGACGGCACTGGCTGTGCACGTGGTGCAGGGCGAGCGTGAACAGGTCGAGCATTGCCGCTCGCTGGCGCGCTTCGAGTTGCGCGGCATTCCACCCATGGCTGCGGGTGCGGCCCGCATCCGTGTGAGCTTTCAGGTGGATGCCGATGGTTTGCTGAGCGTGTCGGCCAAAGAACAGTTGTCGGGCGTGGAAGCCTCGGTGGTTGTCAAGCCCAGCTATGGTCTGAGCGATGACCAGGTGGCGCACATGCTGCGTGAAGGGTTCACCACCGCCGCCGCCGACATGAAGGACCGTGCTTTGCGCGAAGCCCGCGTCGAAGCTGAGCGCATGCTCGAAGCCACACGGACGGCGCTGGCCGCCGATGGCGACCTGTTGGCGCCCGAACAGCGCGCGCACATCGACAGCCTGATGGCTCAAATCGGTCAGCGCTGCGACCGGGGTGACCTGGAAGCGCTCGAAGCCGCCACCAAGGCCCTGGCCCAAGGCACCGAAGCCTTTGCCGCAGAACGCATGAACCGCAGCATCCGCCAGGCTTTGGCGGGGCGCCAACTCGATCAGATCTGATTCACCATGCCTATCATCAAGATCCTGCCTCACGCCACCCTGTGTCCCCAGGGCGTTGAAATCAAGGCGGCACCCGGCACCAGCATTTGCGAAGCCTTGCTGGAAAACCACATCGAGATCGAGCACGCTTGTGACATGAGCGCCGCCTGCACGACCTGTCACGTCATCGTCCGTGAAGGCTTCAACAGCCTCAACGAGATGGACGACACCGAAGAAGATTTGCTCGACCGCGCCTGGGGCCTGGAAGCCAATTCGCGCCTGAGTTGCCAGGCCATCGTGGCCGGCCAGGACCTGGTCGTTGAGATCCCGAAGTACACGATCAACCACGCACGCGAGAATCACTGATTCGCGAACGGAGTTGAAGCATGTCCCGTCAGATCTTTCTGGATACCGAAACCACCGGCCTGAGCCCGGACGCGGGTGATCGCATCGTCGAAATCGGCTGTGTGGAAATGGTCAACCGCCGGTTGACCGGACGGCACCTGCACTTCTACATCAACCCCGAGCGCCCTAACAACGAAGAGGCAGTGCGTGTGCACGGCCTGACGGACGAGTTCCTGTCGGACAAGCCTACGTTTGCGGCGCTGGTCGATGAGATCCTGGAATACTGCGCCGGCGCTGAGATCATCATCCACAACGCCGCGTTCGACGTGGGCTTTCTGGATGCCGAGTTGGCTCGCTGCGGCAAGGGCAAGTTCGGGGATCACATCTCCGGCGTGATCGACACCCTGCTGATGGCGCGGGAGATGTTCCCGGGCAAGTCAAACAACCTCGACGCGCTGTGTCGCCGACTGGAAGTTGACAACTCGCACCGCACGTTGCACGGCGCCTTGATGGATGCCGAGTTGCTCGCCGAGGTCTACATCAACATGACCCGTGGGCAAGATGCCCTGCTCATGGATGTGGAAGATGACAACGCGGCAACGGGTGGTGCAGGCGGGGATGCCATCAGCGTGGACCTGAGCAGTTTCCAGTTGCCGGTGATCCAGCCCTCGCAGCAGGAAGCAGAAGACTTTGCCAAAGCGTTGCAAGATCTCGACAAAGCAAGTGGCGGCAAAACTTTGTGGACAGCCATCCAAAATGTGCTATAGTTCAATTCTTCGCTGATCAGCGCGACAAACAAATTGATCAGTGACCCGAACAAGTTTCGGGCGGTTAGCTCAGTGGTAGAGCACTGCCTTCACACGGCAGGGGTCGCAGGTTCGAACCCTGCACCGCCCACCAAGAAAATCAAGCACTTAGCGGAAACGCTAGGTGCTTTTTTCTTGTCTGTACGGACTTTGTACGGATAGTGCTCCCTGGGGATGGCCGTGTCGCGTCGGTTTTTATGTGTCTCATCAGTGCGTCAAGCTGGCGCTGCCTGAAGCCATCCCGGCCCGGTGCCGCCCCGATTTGATTTGCTGATTGTTCGTCAGAGGGGGATTTTTTCTGCGCGTGCGAGGGTGCGGGGTATCCTGGTCTCGGAGGTCGTCGACTCCAGAGCCACCCCCCGGTGCATGTCCGTCATGGATCGTTGGCCCGGCTCAGGTGTTCACGCTGATTCACAGGTGTTCACACTCCCGAGCTTTCGGGAGCATCGCGCACGCCGGGAAGGCGCACCGGCCTTTTCTGGCCTTTGTTAATGGCGCTCACCCTCGCGTGCGCGCGCGGAACGTTCATCTCCCCAATTTTGGGGCGATCTTCCAGACGCCACCCTCGCGCGCCCGCGCGTACTGCTCCCGATGATCCCGCTTTGGATCATGTCCGAGGGTGTCGCACGCGCGCGCGTATTGCTCAACGAATTCAGCACGCCGCCGCCTGGGTGGGGTCTTGAGGGGCAGTAATAAACACGTACCCATAGGGGCCGAAAAACTGCCGATCCCGGCGGCTCCACGACCCCGTGCAGGGCCGCCCCTCGGGAGTACCTTTTCAGTCCTCACCGCTGGATCAGCCGCAGCAACTCCCGCTGTTCCTTCAGCAGCGCGTTTGCCATCTTGCTCAGATCACGCACTTCAGCCCACAGCCCGCCCTTTTCACCGTTGCGTGATGCCTTGGCCTTTCCCTCGTCGGTTCGCGGGCCGGTTGACTGCGCCCACGGCTTCCACCGCTGGATTGCTTCGCGCTGTCGCTGTCGCTGTTCGTCTGTCCATTGCCGTGCCGCCATGATGGTCTGCCTCTAATAGTTCGGTTTGGTCTGGTTGAACTTCTTTCGCGTGCGGGGCAGTGCCCGCCGGGGCCGGGCCGTTGTTGACCTGTTGCGGGCCGTGGGCCACGTTGGCCTGCTTGATGAACGTGGCCTGCCTCGGGTACTTCAGATCAACCAGAGCCGAGATGGTCGCCCGGCTTTGGGCTTGAGCCTTCAGCGCCAGCCCCATGAAAACGCTGTAGTGCTTCAGTTGCTCTTGATGCGCCGCACGCCTCGCCACACTGGTGAACATGGTTTGTAGAGCCGTGGCTTGAGATACCAGCATGGCTTCCAACCTGCTCAGGTCGCCGTCTTGTACCTCCTTGATGGTAGATCGCAGGCTTTCGACCATCGCCCCCATGTCCACGTCGTCGCCCATCAGGTTGCCCTTGAAGGCGTCGATGGTCAGCACAGCATTGATGGATGGAAGCAACGCGGAACGGCCCTTTGCCTGCTCGGGTGTCTCTGTTGTTGTCCTCGTCAGGGGCAGCGCCTTGGGGTCGCGTTCGGGCTTCGCTTTGCTCATCGTGACATCTCCTTGAATCCGCCGCACCTTTGCAGCAACATCACCATGTCAGCTGGGACACCCGCAGCACCGAGTCCAGCAGCACGCCATTGATTGCAGGCCCACGATCTACCGCCGCCTCGCAGGTGCTGGCATTCCAGGCACAGCCGCCGGTCGTCGCTGTCACGGTCACGGATCACCAGCCCATCGGCCACCCCTTCAGCCTGGGTCTGATCCAGGCCATGCCGGCTGAACAGTTGAACCCTCGCGTTGAGGGTGTCAATCTCGGCTGTGTTCATCGCCGTGGTGTGCGGCCATGAATGCCGGTCGGGGTCGATGGCTTCAGGTTTTTTCAGGTTTGTTTTACTGGTGGACAGCGCCAGCCGTTCGGCCTCGATGCGTGACAGCCCCCCGTCAAACTCGATGATCGCGGCCCGTTCCTCGAACGCTTCACGGTCGAAGTCTTGAGCTTGGGACGGATCGTTTGCCGCTGTCGCATCGCCCCCTGATTTTTGAGAAAGCCCCGCCGGGGTACCTACAAAACCTACAAAAAGGGGTTTCGTAGGTTTTGTAGGGTCGGGGTAAGGGGCTATCGCTGTTTTTTTCAGTCGTGCCAGCCATGTCATGCCGTCGCCCTCCCGGTCAGTGCCGCCGGGTTGATGGCGTATCGGTCGCTTGGTCGTCCTGCCGCTGCGCTCATCTGTCCCGCGTCCAGCTTGAGCCAATCAAAGTCGGTCAGCACGTCAGCGGCTTTGCGCACTGCGTCCGGTGTTGCCAGTCCGGCCCATCCCTTTTGCGCCACCACTCGGGGGGTGAATGCTTCCATCAGCACCCCGTCACGGTCGGACAGCTTGCCCGCCTTGATCTTTGCCAGCAGGGATGCCGCCGCCGCTGTCTCGGGAATCACCGCTGCCGCGTAGAGTCGTTCGGCATGGGTGCGCAGGTAGTCGCCCCAGGCCAGCGCCCGGATCAGTTCGTTCTCACCGATCACAAACCCGCTGTCCGGTGTGTCGATCAGTGCGAACACCAGCGCCAGCGCCGGGATCAGCTTGCGGTACTTGGACAGGTGAGACACCATTGCCGGGTGCAGGTCTTCGCCCCGAATCTCGGTTTCAAAGGGAACCAGCCATTCCACAAACAAGGCTTGCGCAGCAGCATCAAAGCGCCAGACATGCGGCTCTGTCTCGCTGGCTGGCTCCAGTGCGGCCAAACGCTCAAACACTGCCCAGGCGGCTTGCTTGGCTGGCGTGTCGGGCCATTGGTCAACGTGGACAAACTCGCCATCGGTGTCAGGCCACACCGTCAGGCCAAACCGCTGCAACAGGCCATCGTCGGCACTGCCACCCGCCACCGCACCGCGCACGTACTCCTGAATGCGCCCCGGCTGAATGCCGCCGATCATCGCCAGACACACGCGGGGGATGTGTACCGTCCCGCGCCCGATACGGTCGAAGGTGTACCCCTGATTGCCGTCATAGGCTTGAAGGTAGAAAGCGCGTGATCCCTCTTGCCCTTGCTTGTCCAGGCCGGTCAGCAGTCCATACAGCTCATCCCGATAGGACAAGGTGCCCCAGGGGTTTTGCTGCATCAGTTCGCCCAACTTCTCCACCGTGGCGTCGTTGACGATGAAGCGCCGCGCAATGGGTTCGTCTGGTGTGTCAGCAGGGGTCAGCAGGGCACGCGCTGCCGCCGGGTCTTTTGCTGCAAGTCCCTTGGCTTTCTTCTCGTTGTCGATCCCTGCCAGTTCGGCCACCTTGCAATCCAGTGCCCAGGCTTCATGCGCCACCTGCCATTGGTCAAACTCGGCTTGCTGTAAGCGGTTGAGCGGTCGCAGGGCTTCGGACAGAGCCGGGCTTTTCTTCACGCCCGGTCTGCCCACGGTCATGCCCCACAGGTTCGGGACTACCTGCCAGTCGTCGCGGGCTTTGGGTTGCACCACGGCACGCGCACCGATCAGGCTTGATGCCGCCACCAGTGCGGCCACCGCTGGAAAGTCAGGGGGGCACTGCATCCGGTGGGCAATGTCCATCACCCAGGCCCGCAAAGCCTCGGGCATCAGGTCAGCATCGAAGGCTTGCACAGGGGGCAAGGCGTCAGGCAATGGCATGGGGTCAGGCCATGCGCTGCCCGTCGCTGGCGCTGAATACACCGCCTCGAAGCACCGCCGCACCACGTCCAGGCCCGCTACTTGGTGCAGGTCGTTGAAGTCGGTTGCCCGGTCTGGTCGGTTCACTCCGAAGTCAGGCACCACGATAGACCCGCCCACAGCTTGAGCCGCCGCCGTGGCCTTGGTGATGCCCGGATTGCCGTCCGTCAGGTAGTCGTCATCAGCGGCTATCGTGATCTTGAGCGTCGGGTACTTGGCACGCAGCGCCACCGCCACAGACCCCAGGTTGCCCGCGTTGAAGGCCACGGCCACAGGTTCGCCGGTTGCTTCATGAAGGCTTGCGCCAGTGGCGTACCCCTCGCACACGATCAGCCTGCCGCCCTTGGGTTTGCCGATGGCGAGATAGCAACCCTTCACCCTGCCGCCGGACAGAAACCGCTTCTCACCGTCTGGTGTGATCGTCTGCAAGCTGTGCAGAGTGCCCGCCGTGTCCCGCATGGGCACGATCAGCCCGCCAGCCGCATCAGATCGCACGCCATGCGCTTGCACGCCCTTGGTGGTCAGGTAAGGGTGCTGGGTGCAGGGCTTCGCCTCCTGCCAGCGTTTCGCCGCCTCGGTCGCTGCCGCTTGTTGTCGCTCGGCTTGGTCGGCTTCTCGCTGCGCCTGCATGGCCTTGATGCGCTGCCGGTGAGCTTCGCGCTCGGCCTGGGTCAACTCGGTGTCAGGCTTGCCGCACCAGCGACAAACAGGGTCAGGCCCATTGATTGACCAGTCACCGGCCTCCCCGTATGGGATGCCGTCCAGGTGCAGGTAGTAGAAGCCGTCCTTGTCGCCACGTTTGCCGCTGGCGCTGAATCGGTGCAGCTTGCCGTCTGCATGGATCACGTCAGGCGGGATCAGGCCAGCCGCTGCAATCGCGTCCTTGAATTGGTCGATAGGGTCGCTCATGCCCGGCCCCCGATCTTGTTCAGCAGCGCCAGCACCTCGCGCCAGTCCTTGCAGTAGCGCGTCCAGCTCCAGCAGATCACGATGAAGTCATGCGCGCCGTCTGGTGTGGACTCGCTTCGGAACAGGCGGTGCCCCTTCAGTGCGAACGCGGCCCGCACCGTCGCAAACTCTTTGTCGGTGGGTGTGTTCATACAACCCCCCGGAACATCACTGCCAGAAATGCAGCGCCGTGAATCAGCTTGGCCTTGAGCCGGTGTGTGAGTGCTGGCGCTGATTGCTCCAGGCTGGCAAAATCGGGGTGCTGAGTCCCGATAGCCGCCGTGGTGCCGTAGTGGTGCCCGGCGGCTTCGTTTTGGGTCGGGCAGGTCATCCCACCAGAGCCAGCAGACTTATCGTTGACAGACCGTAGGCGCGCAGGCGCACCCAGGCCCGCCGCAATGGCGTGCTTTTTCATGGGTGAACCTCCGATTACTTGGCTGTCGCCAGGGCATCAATCCATTGGCGGATTGCTTCGCTGTGCCAGCGCACGCACCGTGCAGACAGCTTGATGGGGGCCGGGAAGGTGCCGTCTTTGACCTTGGCGTGGATCGTTGAGCGGGACATGCCCGTCGTGTCCATCACGGTCTTGACGTTCAGCAGTGCCGCGTTGAGTTGCGCCACATGGAGCGGCTGGCGGTTGCTGGGGGTGCTTGTCGGTGCTGTGTGTTGCATGATGTGAATGACTGAAGGTGAACATCGGTCAAAGCCACACACAAACACACACGGACAACATCGGAAAACCGATTTCTGCCGTATATTTTTGGTTGTCTGCCGTCCAAAGTAGACAACGGTGGTCTTTGACTTCCCTGCACAAGCCTCTTGACTGATTCCACCCAGTCGGAGGTTTTGTGCTTTCTAGGCCATCGCTGGACTAGTTGGGGCAATTCTGAACAACGTGATGTGCCGCCTCTAAAAAAGCTGCACAACATCATTCATTGCTGGCCCCGTTGAAAAGATTATGCACAACTCGGGCTGTATGTTTGAACAGGTGCTCTCTGGGGGGAGGCTCGACCATTCCTCAAACGGTGGTTGAGAGTGGACTGAGAGTCGGTGAGAGTGCGCTGAGAATCCCTTTGGCTCCGTTAGGCACCGTTAGGCACCGTTTCCCATCAAGCCTGGGAAAATCAATGCTCTGTTGCTTGTAGGCAACACGCCTCTTTGCCGATCACCTTGTTGGAGTGCTTTGCGCCACATCTTGGCCCGTGCAGGCGCAGGGAAGCGACGCAGCACCTCGTAGACGTTGCTGTTCTTGCGCCCGTTCTCCTAGGGGGAGTCGCCGCTTTTGGGCTTTTGGGCCAATGTCTCTGTTCTTCGACTCTCTTGTCGTTGAAGATGTTGTGCTCGCGGTTGTTCTGTATGCGTTGAAGTTGTACAGAGGTCATCCCACGAACAGGATGCCATTGAGGTAGTAACGGATGTTCTTGACCCTTTCGGGGTGGAAGTCGGGC
Source organism: Aquabacterium sp. (assembly GCF_048860245.1). GTDB lineage: Bacteria > Pseudomonadota > Gammaproteobacteria > Burkholderiales > Burkholderiaceae_C > Aquabacterium. Next base: position 11,633 of record NZ_JBLIZW010000007.1, read on the forward strand.
ATGTAGTCGTCCTTGCCCTCCTTGTCCTGCCGCTTGCGGGTCTTGAGGGAGCACCGCCGGTCAGAGCATCGCTGTCTTGTCCATCAGTGCGCGGGTCTTGTCGACGCGCAGGTGCCCGTAGTTCGCATCAATCATTGCCGTAGACGTGCCCGCGATCTTGGCGACAAGGTGGGAGTCCATGCCGCCCGCGATCAGTTCCGTGATGGCGCAGTGACGCAGGGTGTACATCACCGTCTTCTCAGGCAGGCCAGCGGCCACCACAGCGGCCTTGAACGGCTTTTTCCATGCGTCCTTGTTCCACCGCTTGCCGAAGCCGTCAGGGATCAATGGTGCGGCTCCTATGCGGTCTTTGGTCGCCGTCTTGAAGTGCTCGATTGCCGCCGTGGACAGGGGTACGGTGCGCGCCTCGGTCTTGCTGATACGGATGGTCAGCGTCCCGGTGATCTTGTCGAAGTCGGCCACGTCGCACCCGGCAAGCTCGCCGGGACGAATGCCGGTCAAGAGTAGGGCGGTCACCAGTTCGCGCAGGCCATCACCACACTGAGCCACCAGCGCACGCCGCTGGTCGGTGTTCAAGAAGATGGTGCGCCGCTTGCCCACCTTTTCAAACGAGGTCACGGTCTTCCATGCGTCGTCTGAGGCTGTAAGGCGGTCACGGTGCGCAAGGTTCAGTGCAGCCTTGAGGGTGGCAAGGTTCCGGTTGATTGAATCCTTGGCGCGTCGCACGGTGTCGTCGTCGAAGTCGTCGCCCTTGGGAATCTGACCATCACGCCATGCCCGCACCTTGATGGTGTTCAGCTTGTCCAGCGTGATCTTGCCGAAGGCGGTTCCGTACACCAGCCGCTTGAATCGGCCCTCGGCATCTTTTGCCGCGTTGTCACCCTTCGCTGTTCGTTGGTGTTTGACGTAGTGCTCACATGCCGCCTGCACCGTGGGGGCCTTGTCGGTCACGCCAGCGTCAACCCGTCCCGCCCATGCGAGTGCAGCCTTCTTGGCGTCGTCGTACAGGTCGTGATGGCCTAGAGCTTGGTAGGTCTTCTTGGTGCCTTCTTGGCGTCGGGCAATCCAGGTGCCCACGTTGTCGCTCATGACCCGATAGCCCAGATACAGGCCAATCTCCAGGCGCGTCCAATAGGGTTCACGCCGTGGTGTGAGCTTGCTGCGTTCTGTCTTCTTGGTCAGGTCGTGCGCCACTTGTTGCCCCTGCTTGAATATGTACGGACTCAGTACGGACAAGCATCTTAGAACAAGGTCGTACAAACATGCACTTATTCATGGGGCTTTCATAGGGGTGGTGGACAACATCGCACCCCTAAAAACACTCAATCCCGCCTTCACACGGCAGGGGTCGCAGGTTCGAACCCTGCACCGCCCACCAGAATAAGCCTCGTAAGTCTTTGATTTACGAGGCTTTTCTACTTCACGGTCTGGTCGGTCGCCCATTGGGAAATGGGCGAGTCGCCTAAAAGTCTCCTTGTCGAATCACGAGCAAAACTGAGCCACTAAAGAGCGTCCGTCACATTCAATTTTGAGCGACGTTATCCATACATCCTGCTGTTGTCTGCGGCAGCGTGGTGCCGAAGTGATCAACTCGAGTGGACAGAACTGTTGCGCGACTTCCGCCTCAGCCATTGCGCCGGGTTGGAGGGGCTGAGCATCATCGATGAGTTGATCCAGGCCGCAGTGGGTGACGGCAGCATTGAGTCCATCGGTAACGGGTAACGCTACGTTACTGTTACCGCCCGATGGGGGGCACTGGCGACCTTGCTTCCACTGCTAGAGTTTCGGCCAAACAAATCAGGGGAAGAGATGAGGCCGTTCATCGTCATCGGTGACCAGACCGATCATGGCGGCGTGGTCATTGGTTCGACCATGACCACCGACACGCATGGCAAACGCTTGGCTCGCGTGGGCGACCAGGTGACCTGCCCGAAGAAGGGACACGGCACCACGGTGATCGTCACGGGTGATCCGACGATGATCGTTGATGGTGCTCCCGTTGCCAGGCACGGAGACAAGTGCGCGTGTGGCGCGACATTGATTTCCAGCCAGGTGGTGTCGCGCACTGGCGATGGCGGGGGTGGGGGCGGAGGTGCGCCTGCATCCGGTGGCCTGGCCAGCCCAGCGCATGACGTGCACCAAACGGTTGCTTCGGCGGCTCAAGCGCTTGAAACCTATGACCAGCACTTTGTGCTGACCTGCTCGTTGACCAACATGCCGCTGGCGCACCAACCGTACCGACTTCGCGCAGGTGGCAAGGTCCATGAGGGCGTCACAGACGAGAAGGGGCGAACTGCGCTGATTGCTACAGGTGATGCAGCCAATGACGTGACCTGCGAAATCTTGGGGGTCGCACGCCATGGCTAACAGCTCAGCATTCAAATTGATTACAACAGATTCTGGACGCTCGACTGTCAAGACCGATACAAACCCGCTGAGCGTAACCGGAAGCGAGCTGGAGCTAGCCATTAAGGCGTTTCAGGCGGAGGTGGCCGGCTTCGCTGAGTCCATGATCAAAGATCCAGCCGCTCGGGCCGATTACATCAAGCAATCTCGTGCAGCCTGTGACGAACTCATTGCAAAGGTGAAAGCAGGGCAGATCACGCCCCACGAGGGAGCCAAGACTGCGAATGAGATGCGCAATCAAATCATGGCTGCTACCCGTACCAAGCTCAGTGATCTGGGTGCGGCCATTTCTTCGGATATGAAGAAGCACGGATTGCTTCTCGCTGATTTGCAGGAGAAGTACTCAGCGAAGCGTTTCGGGCGCATGTTCTCTTCGCTCAGTCAGGCTGAAAGAGAGCTTGTGTGGATGGACATCGTCCACGCTGCCGGTGGGCCGCGTCAGAAGATGAACTCCGGTGCCAAGTGGTTTGGTCGGTTTGGACGTGGGCTGCTGATATTCACGTTCGCCATCGCGGTGTACAACGTGATCGAGGCAGAAGACAAGACCAGGCAAGCCACCAAAGAAGGCGTGACCCTTGGGGCGGGAGCTGTGGGTGGGATTGGGGCTGGAGCGGTTGTGGCTTTTGCGGTGGCGGGTCCGCCTGGCTGGGTTGTCGGTCTCAGCATGTTCGCGGGGGCCGCCTTGCTTGGGGTCGGTTCGGCCGAAGTTTTTGATTATTTTTGGCCGGAGTCGAAGTGAGGCGTATCGACAAATTTGCTTTCGAACACAGGGCGCCTGGGCAAGACATGGATGCTACGAGCACGTCGCTGCTGGTGGATGGCAAACCAGTAGGTGTCGCCATAGAAGGTCTGCAGATCGTGGACCAATTCGATACGGGTCGGGGCTATTTGCTCGTCACGGATTACAACGATCCATGGGAAGAGCAAACCGTGGTGACCCTGCTTGATGCAGAGTTCAAGCAGGTGGCCAAAAAGCGGCTTGGGCGGTTCTTCTACGTTTTTCCTTCCCGGACCTTCTCCGTCAAAGCCATTGATATCGATGGCGAGTCCCTGTTGTTTCACGGCAGCAGCCCAGAAGAGGGGCGTTATCGCCTGGCCGTTACGGACGTGCGCAGACTTTTGGGGCCGCGTGTCGGCTTGAAAGCGTCATGGGATCGAGGCTGATGAGGCATGGCCACACATCCTCACGACGGGCACCATGCGTCTGCGCACCTTGGCGCCAAGGGCACCAAATGAAGCTTCGGGTGTGGTGCTTGGCGTTTGTGGCCCTGTCTATGTCAGCCCGAGCGGACGAAGGCCTCAGCAGCGATGCTTTCTATGCCCGGCAGCCAGGTCAGGTGTTCAAGGCTTCACTGCCCCAAGACATGACGGTGGGTTACCTGCAAGGTGATGACGTTCCCTACATGACGTGGGATGGCAGGTTGGGCCAAAGGGCCGCCTATGTTGAGTTGCATGGTGATGAGCTGGTTGTGCGGGCGGGCCGACGTGCCTGGCATCGCCGTCTCAGCCACGCTGCTCGCGTGGAGGGGGAGCCCCCTGCGGCGCTGGATTCAAAGGGCGTCTCGATCTTCGTGAAGGCTGCGAAGGTCGGGCGCGATTCGTTCATCTGTTTGGAGTCATTGCCTGACGGTGCAGGCCAGAGTGCGCCACAGCGCAGCGTCTATCTATTGGCGGATCCTTTGGGCCAGCTTACTGTCTATCAGTTGCCTGGGCTGTATGGGGCGTGTAAAGGATTGATGGACCGAGGTCACGGCGTGCATGTGGTACCGCAATGGCGGCAGCTCCCTGAAGGGCAGCAGAACACGTATTCGGTGGTGTGGCTGCGATTGGCAGGCCGCAAAGGTTTCGCGCCCACTGGCATGAGCGAAGCGCTCACAGAGTTGAGTCTCGACTGGTTCGTGTGGGGCAACGTTCGACCGGATGTCAAGCGTTGACGGTCGGTTGCTCATGAAGCGCCATCGTGCTTTGATCGCTGTGGGGTTGTCGCTCATTGCCGCGTCAGCCTGGGCGAAGCCGCCCATTCATGAGGGGCAGGCATTCATAGCCGCTCGCCAAGCGCTGTTGAAGAATCGATGGCGCCCCATGCCCATTCACACACGAGCTGGCCAAGCAACCGAGGGGGTAGAGAAGCGGTTGAGCAAGCTTGGTATCCACGAGTTCGATAGCTGTTCGATGGACTCATCGCGCTGCATCCTTTTCTATGAACGGGGAGCAAATTGCCTGCGCGTTGACACCATCGGAGAGCAGGTCGAGATCATGAAGGTCGTGCAATGGTCGAACGAGTGTCCCCAGGCCTTACCGAGAGTTTCTGAATGAAGCCTTTGCCCAAGGTTGTCGTTGCTGCCCTGCCGCTGATGCCGGCAGTGATGGTGTCCGTATGGGTGCTGCATCGATTTTTCTCCGTTCCCGAGAACCACATTGGCTTTGAGCCTTCTCTGTTGCTTTGGGCTGCGGGGCCTTCAATCCTCCAGGGATGTGCGGGCCCAAAAGGGCTGCGCTTTCTGGCCTGGGCTATTTCGATCCTGATGGTCACTTTGATCACCGCCGCCTTGCACTTCAACTTGCTGCAATACGAGGATTGGATTCAGCGCGGCATGCCTGACAAACCGACATGGGCGACGCTGTGGCAACGATGAGCCTGATCCGGTGGCGACGGGTGTTGCTCAGCTTGGCCTTCGCGCTGGCTTTCGGGCCCGTGGTCGCGGCTCCAGACACTCAGCCTGGCTTTCACCACGCCATCGTCCAACTGGACGGCGATGGTCACGGCCTGTTGGTCGCCGAGGTGCCTGTGCGTGCGGGAGAGCCTATCGTCATGCAGTTCCCGAAGGCGAAGCAGCGGCCAGCCTGCTGCAACAGGATGGTGGCCGCAGACTTTGTGCTCGTGCGCGACGGCAGCGTCTTGGCCACAGACGTGATCGGCGGTCAGGAGTTATTCGTATACCGATTTCAGGCGCCCCCAGGTTGGGCTAGTGAGCCGTTCGTCGGCATTGCAGCTGTTGGCGTGGCGCGAAAGACGCGCAACGCGGGACGCCAACTTGAATCAGTGGACGCAAGCGGGGTGGTGCACCGTTCAAGTCTGTGTGTGAGTCAGGAAGGTGTCCATCTCAAGCGCACGGTCGGCTCGAAGGCGCGCTCGCATCTGTATCTGTCGTTGGGTTACGCGGTCGCTGCGCCCACCTGCCCGTGAGGGCGGAAGGCTTCGAATGCAGAAGCAGATCAATCTCGTTTCAGTCGGTTACGCCTTGATGCTTCTTTCCACCCAATTGGGGTTCGGAACGTCGACGCGCCCTCCCTAGAATCGCGCCTGTCCCATTTGTGAGCATGCTGTACGCCACCTGTGACGGGGCGCAAAACAACACAAATCTCAGGGACGTCTGCATGCCTTTCGCACCAAGCTTGCCCACCCATGGGCAAAACCCCGCTGTGTCCGCTTTGGCCGATCGCGTCAGTGATCTGGGTGCATTTGCCCAACTCGACGGTGCCGACTTGGTCCTTGCATTCAAGGCTTGGCTCAGCGGCGAAGGCATCTCTCAGGATCATAGGCAATTCCGCATCAAAGTCGGCGCTGACAACACTGCGCTGGACGGCGCCCTGCACGGCCGCGCGATGGATGTCACCGAGGCCATCAACGCCGACGTGTGTGTGTGCATCAAACTGATGTGCTTGAGCACGCGGATTGATTTGAACCCAGGCCATTTCATCGGGCAACCCATCTCGGTCGAAGTCATCACCGACGTGGGCGGGTTACACCGCATCAACGCCATCATCAGCCAGGCCGTGCAAGGCCCCAGCGACGGTGGACTGCAGATGTGGTTCATCGAGGCCCGAGACGCCCTGGCCATCATGGACGAAGGCTTCAACGAGCGGGTGCTGATCAATGGCAGCGTGCTCGACGTGCTGCAAACCTACCTGTCCATGTGGCAGCAGCAAAGCCCGGCGCTGGCTCAGGCCTTCGATTTCGACCTCAGCGGCTTGCAGGCCGAGAATTACCCCTCGCGCGAGTTCTGCATGCAAACGGGTGAGTCCGATACCCGATACATCCTGCGTCTCGCACGCAAGGCAGGTATCAACTGGGTGGTTGTGCCGGGGCTCAATAGACCAGGCCGGTCCACTGCTCCGAATGGCATTGATCTGAAGCGCGATGTCGGTCACACCGTGCGCTTCTTTGCAGACAGCAGCACGTTGCCGCGCAACACAGCAGGCACTGTGGCCTACAAGTTTGACGGTGCAACCCAGGCGCGTGACGCTATCACTGACTGGAGCGAGGCGCATCGTTTGGTGCCGGGCAAAGTCATGCGACAGACCACGGACTACATGGCCCACGGTGTCAACAGCACCGCCCTGGATGCCACTCTCGACCAGGGGGAAGTGGGGCGTGCCGTGGCTGCAGGGCTGGTCGATCACCAAATCGACCCACCGCATTGGGGCGACAGCCAACAGGACCATGAACGCCTGAGTACTTTGCGCATGAAGCGCCATGAGATGTGTGCCAACCTCGTGCGTGGTGCCTCAGGCGTGCGTGACTTCGCTGCAGGAACCTGGGTAGAGGTCATCGACCTGCCCAATAGCCTCCTTCATGACGTCCGACAGCGGCAATACCTCCTCATCCGGGTGCGTCATTTTGCGGAGAACAATTACGGCAAAGATCTCGACGCCCGTATCGATGGCCTGTTCACCCGTTTCGGCTGGCTCAACTGGTCCCAAGATCGACCTGTCATCGGTGCACAAAGTGCTGCCCGCCGCTACGGCAACACCTTTGATGCCATCCGGCGCGATTCCCCGCTTGTTCCGGAGTTCGACCCCAAGTTGCATTGGCCCCGGACTCACAAGCGCATCGCCTACGTGGTCGGCCCTGAGGGCGAAGAGGTGCACCTCGATGAACTTGGGCGCCCCCAGGTAAGTTTTCCCGGCGTGCAGGTGCTCGACCTGGCGCGCGGGCAGGGGCAAGGCGGCATGCTCCAGGTTGGCCAGCCGCCCGAACTGCACCCTGTCATCCGAACCAGCGCCCCTGTGCGTCTGGCCTCGCCCCATGCGAGCCATGCTTTCGGTTTCATCGCACCGCCGCGCATCGGCGACGAAGTGTTGATCGACTTCTTGTCCGGATCGCCCGATCGGCCTGTCATCCAGGGCAGCGTCTACTCCCCTGGCAACAGGCCGCCGACATTCGGCCAAAAAGCGGGCCTGCCTGGCAACCGCTTTCTCACAGGGCTCAAACTCAAGGAAGTGGGCAGCGAGCGTGCATCCGACATTCTGCTGGATTCAACCCCTGGCCAGACCGGGGCACGTCTGTACAGCGATCACGCCCACACCCGCATCTCGGCGGGCTACATCACCGCTGAGCGCGAAGACGGCAAGGCCCAAGCACTGGGCGAGGGCGTCTACGCCTGTACCGACGCAGCCGCAACGCTGAGAGCTGCTCGCGGCATCTTGCAAAGCGCATGGCCGCGCCTGATGGCGGGCGGCAAGCAACTCGACTGCATGGAAGCCATCGCCTTGATGGAAACGGGGCTGGGCCTGCTCAAAGGCATGGGCGACTACTCGGCGCAGCACCACGGCCTGGCCGTGGACACCGCATCTCAGGCCGAGCTCAAAGGCCTGGTTCAGAACTGGCAGGCCGGTACCAACACCGACCCGCAAGGCGAGCAACAAGACACTGGCCTGATCGCTCAGACGGCCCCACATGGCATCGCCAGCACCACGCCCAAAAGCATCGTGAACTTTGCGGGCGAGAACCTTGACACCGTGGCCCAGTGCCACATCCAGCAGGCCGCAGGCCAGCACTACAGCGTCAACGCAGGCCAGGGCATTAGCCATTTTGCGCACGCAGGCGGCATCCGCCAAATCGCCCACCAGGGCAACCACCTCACACAAAGCCAGCATGGCGACATCGTGATGGAGTCGGCCCAGACCATCAGCAGCCGCGCCGTGGGCGAGGCCGTGCACATGGCCAAAACCCACACCTTTATTGCTGAAGACGGCAGCTTCATCAAGATCGGTGACGGTGGCGTGATCCTGGGTAGCAATGGGCCGATCAAGTCCATGGGTGCGAGCTTTCCTCACAGTGGCCCGCAGACCATGGCGGGCACCAAGCCCCAGTTCAGCAAAGGTCAGCCGGACGGTGATTTTGTGCTGCGCTTTGGCGACCCCTTCCATGCTGAAAGCATGATCGCGCCCAACACGCACTATGAAGTGAACCTCAGCGACGGCACCACACTCAAGGGCGTCAGCGATGAAGCAGGTCGCACCAGCCTCAAGCAGCGCGACGCCATGCACATCGCAGCCGTGCGCATTGGCAAGGGCTGACCACACACGCAGGGATCAAAACACATGGGCTATACCAAAATCCCCTACTGCATCGGCGAAGGCCGTATGGTGCTCAGCTGCAACCGCATGGGGCCGCACCCCGTGCCTGTCAAACCTGACCTGCCCGGTGCGGTCATCGTCATCCATGGCGTCAACGACATTGGCACCAGTTTTGAAGCGGTCGAGCGCGGCCTGTGCGAAGGCCTTTCCAACCGCCTGGGCTGGCAGGGCGCACGCGCCCCCTACATCCCGGCCAGCTACAACAACTACGACCCGGCCAAGGATGCCGACCGGCTGGAGAGCGACCCGGATGCGGTGTTCTTCAAGCGCAAGATGGCGCAGGACACTCACTGCGGTGTGATCCCGTTTTATTGGGGGTATCGGGAGCATTGGAAAAAATCTGATTTGTCCAAGAATGGCCAAAAAGTAGATCGCTACGGCAACCGGCTGGACAAGGACTTGAGCAAAGGCGGCGGCCCCTTCGCCAACGCCACCAGCACGTTGGCCGACATGTGGAACAGCGGCGCACCGCGCCTGATGGGCCTGCCCGACCGTCTGGCCGCCGACCCGCTGCGTCCGGTGCTCGAAGCGCCGGGGCGCATGTACATGATCCTGGCGGCCAAGCGCTTGGCAACACTCATTGCCATGATCCGCGACTACGACCCGGCCGAAGCCGTCAGCATCGTGGCGCACAGCCAGGGCTGCTTGGTCAGCCTGCTGGCGCAAGCCTTCCTGATGGAGCAGGGCAAGCGCCTGGCTGATACCCTGATCCTGACCCACCCGCCCTACAGCCTGACGGAAACCCTGGTCGAGTCCCTGGGCTTGTGCCATGGTGGCGGCGAGGACGACGCCATGAAGTCCCACTACAACAAGCTGGGTGGGCAGCAAACGCTCAAGGCCCGCATGGACACTTTGGTCAACATCGTCAAGGGCGTGGCCGCAAACCAGCAGGCCGGCTGGAGCGAGGCCGAACTCAAGCACCTGCGCGACAACGGCGTGCACACCGCCCGGTGGGAAGCCACGCAAGACCGCGACAACCGAGGCAAGGTCTACCTTTACTTCTGTCCTGAGGACATGACCGTGGCCCTGCCCAATGTGCAAGGCATCGGCTGGCAGGGCGTGCCCTACAAGATCCAAGGCAGCAAGGTGCCTGAGCAGGGTGAACGCAACCCATCGCGCTCCAGCCCCATCATGCAGGCGGCGCGCGAGCCGCTCAAGGAGTTGGGCTCACGCTTCTTGCAGCGGGTCTTCACGGCCAAAGTGCGCCCATCAGGCAACGGCCAGCGCAGCGCCTTCAAGGTGGGCTTGCCACCGCAAGACTTCGTGCTGCGCGAAGAAGGCGAGGATGACCACGACCATGTGACCAAGAATGCCGCCAGCCATCGCGCAGACCTGCCGGAGACCGATGCGGATGGCAAACGCTGGTACGGCGCATCCTTGCCAGAAGACACCAAGCGCGAAGGCCTGCGCCACATCTCTGGTGAGGCCTTGGCCGTGCCAGTGCAAGCTGAGATGTACGCAGGCGCAGTGGCCAACACCCAGCCCAAAGGGGCCTTCGAGACGGTGGATGCCATCGACGCGGCCATCGCCGTGACCAGCCGTTACGGGCTCAAGCCGCGCAAGCCTGAGGTGATCGATGACCCCCATCCCGATAACCATTGGCGCCAAATCTCGTTGCATGAACACATGCGTGCTGAGCAGTTGCGCGAGGTGGAATCGACGCTCAACGAAGGCAAACCAGAGGGAGATCGATTCAAGATCTTGAGCGCCACCTACAGCAGCCCCGGCAAGCTCACCATCACGCGCCAGGAAACGCCCAACGAGGCGCGGCTGCGCCACCAGCACAGCACCAGCGAGCGCTCCTTCCACGGCGCCATCATCGGGTCGCGGCGCAACCACGCCAACGTCACCGCTTACGATGTGACCGTCGGCCAGGGGCTGGCGGTGTCGCATCCGGACTTCTACCGCTACCTCTGTGCGGTGGCGGATTGGCGGTTGAAGAAGCCGGCGGATGGCGAAGACGTTCGTCCTGGCATCCTGACCTGGGCCATGTTCCAGGAGAGCTTTGCGCTGTACTGGTCTGAAGAAAACCCAGAACGCAAAAAGGTCATCGAAGGCAGTTGCGACTACTACAGCACCGGCGTGCTGCCAGCCTGGCTGCCCGACATCACCCAGCGCCCCCCAGCCGTGGTGTGCGAAACCACCCTGGGCAGGCGCACCGACACCATCGGCGCCTCCGCCCCATATAGCACCCATGCCCTGACGGACGACGAGCGCAAGGACTTGGGCGAATGGGCCAACGTGCGCGTGGCCGGTAAAGGCGAATCGCCAAACGGCGCTGGTGATCAAGCAGGGGCCCAAGCATGAGCGAGCAGTCAATGCCTCCGTCATCCACCCCAACAGCGCAGCCGCCGAAGCTGCGGCGCTACCTGCTGTGGTCCGCCTTGGCGGCAATCATCCTCATCCCCCTGTGGCTTGTTGCCTTGTGGCTGATGCAACCTGAATTCATGACGAACCCGGAGACAAGCATGACGCAAAGAACCTTGGGCTGGCTGGGCCTGCCCACCCTGGCCGTGGCGCTGGTGGCCTCTGGCATGTGGATGAACGCTTCGGCGCAGGCACGGCAGGCGCAAGCCCCCAAGGCTGCCCCCACCCAAAGCGAGGCGCCTGCGCCCAAAGTTGATCCCGCCGAGCAGGCCCGTCGCGAGTACGTGCTGGAGGTCATCGGCATGGGTGTGACGCTGGACAAGTACCGACAAGGCAAGCTGTGGGACGCCTTGCGGCAAGGGCATGCCTTTGGTTCCATCCGGGATCAAGACCCCAAGAAGTATCCTTGGTCAAGGGATGACAAATATGGCGAAACCGGTGGTCGCTCGGCCAGCACCTTGGAAAACGGCATTGGCAGGTTGCCCATGTACTGGCCTGCACCTTCGTTCTATGCGGGCAATGCCGCACTCGCCCCGGAATCAATTGGGCGCCCGGCTGATTCGCCTATCACAGGACTCATCGGTGCCACTGATTCCAACGGCCTTGCTTGGACGCTGTTCATTTCTGCAGGTTGGGCAACCACCGAGCATCCTGACCGCCTTCTAGAAAAGGCCTTCGATTTCTTTGACAAACACCCCGATGTCCCGTATCTGGTGGTAGCCGCTGCGGACAGCCTGTACTTCAGAGACCTCTACCGCCCCAAAGGCACCGAGCCTTTGATCAAGGACGGCCACTACATCCCCTCGATGCCCGACAGCTCAGCCCTGTTCGTGCTGGCGCGGCGTGAGCGCGTCGAGGCCATCAGGCCGTTTGCGGTGGAGGATGTGATCGAGCACACCATCGAAGACATCGAAGAGCTGAACCGGCGGGGCTTGGCCAGGCGCATCGGCGTGACCTACCTCGGGCTCATGCGCGCAGCGCAGCCTCGCTCCAAGGATGCTGTCCACCGCAACCTCACTGTCCCAGAATGGCTCGCCGAATCAGCCAA
>NZ_JBLIZW010000008.1:0-71301 GCF_048860245.1 Aquabacterium sp.
GTGCGCGGCATCAAGAAGGTCGACCAAGTCTTCATGATGGCCATGGCCGCCTATAACCTCGTGCGCATGCGCACCTTGGGACAAGTCCGTCTGGAGGTCGCGTGATGAGGGCAAAACACCCCGAAATGGCCTCAGATCAGGTCGAAATGGGCTTGAAATGGGGTGGTTTGGCGCCGGAGTCGGCCCGCATCATCGAAAAACGAGTCCTTACGTCAGCAGCGAAGCTGCGCCCGTTGGGTATTTCCGCAGCCTGCTAAGGAGTTGACCATGAAAGTGATGAAGCAAGTGCAAAAGGGTTTCACCCTGATCGAACTGATGATCGTGGTGGCCATCATCGGTATTCTGGCTGCCGTGGCGCTGCCCGCTTATCAGGACTACACCGTCCGCGCTCAGGTGTCTGAGTCCCTGAACTTGGCCAGCGGCCTGAAGACTGCCGTGAGCGAGTACTTCTCGCAGACTGGCGCGTTCCCAAAGGACAACGTTCAAGCAATTTGCGGTTCTGCTTCGACCTGTACCGGTTCTGCTGCGACCGACAACAAGGGTAACTATGTGACCCAAATCGCTGTGACTACTGGTGGTGGCTTGGATGTGACTTTCGGCAACAAGGCCAACAAGGACATCTCTGGTAAGGTTCTGAGCCTGCGCCCTGGTATTGACACCGCCAAGAACATCACTTGGATTTGCGGCAAGGCTGCTACCCCCTCTGGCGTGACCGTCGGTGACGGTACCAACGTTGCAACGGACGGCACCAACGTCGATCTGAAGTATCTGCCTACTTCTTGCAAGATCTAATTCAATACGTTGAATTGGCAAAGGGGCACCTTAGGGTGCCCCTTTTTGGTTTCCGACTTTGAATTCAAGTGAGGCTGATTTGAACAGGGTGCAAACAGGATGGGCATGGATGAGTGTCGCAATGTTTGCGCTCGTGCTATTTGTTCCCAACCTTGTTGACGTCTTTCCGATGACGCCCACAGGGCGTGTTGACCGTGTGGAAACCATGGTCCTGGGGGCCGTGTTTTGGCTGCTGTGGTTTGCTGTTTGGCGCCAACTCTGGCATGCCTTGTTAGGTGCTGCGGTATTGTTTTTGCCGTGGTGGCCCATTGATATCTACCTTCGGACGCAGGTTGGTACACCATTTGGCCGGATGTTTGCCGGCATCGTCATGGAGACGCATGAGGCGGAATTGATGGATTTCCTCAGCAGCTACGCGCATTTGGTTGTCGTGGCGGTGCTGTTTTACTTGCTCTTGGTTGGCTTGTGTGTGCCCGCCGTTCGACGGGCTGGGATTGCCTGGCGGCATCGGTCGCGCTGGTGGATTCTGATGTTACTGCCAGCGTGTTTGGGGCTGCTTCAGTTTTCGTTTGCCAGGCAGGAGGCAGGATTTGACATCAAACCGCCCCCCGACGTGTTTCGCGTGGAGCCGCTGGACTACATGGGGTCCAAGTTGTCGGTGGTTTATCCACTCGATATGCCTTTTGCGATGTACCGTTACTGGCAGGACCGACGGAAGGTTGCCGAGTTGCGTGAGCAGATGCGCAACTTCTCATTTGGGGCGGTGAAAGATCCTGTGGTCGGGGCGCAGGTCTTGGTGTTTGTAATTGGTGAGTCGTCACGAACGGATCGTTGGCAGCTGGGAGGCTACGCAAGGGCAACGAATCCTTTGCTCTCGGTCGAGCCCAATCTTTTCTTCTTCACGGATGTCGTTACGCGCAGCATTGCGACGCGTACGGCCGTACCGGGCATGGTGTCACGCGAGCCGATCATCGGGGCTGATGGGGGCACCAATCCAAAAGTTGAGCCGGGTTTCCTGCGGGCTTTGCAAGAGGCGGGATATGCCACCTACTGGCTGTCCAATCAAGGCAGCAGCGGTTACTTCGAGACGTCAACCGTGTTTTATGCGCGAGACGCGCAGCATGTTCAGTTCTTCAACCCAGGCGACTATCAGGTCGAGGGACGCCATGATGAGGCGATGTTGCAGCCATTGCGCGCCATCGTCGCGGATGGGATGAAGGGCGCATCACCACGTGTGGCCATCGTCCTGCACACCATGGGGAGTCATTTCAATTACGCGCACCGATATCCGGATCGCTTCGATGTTTTCCAGCCCTCATTGCGGACACCCGGGCATGGCTTTGAGTTGGGAGTGGTCAAGAAGGTAGAAACCAATAATGCCTACGACAACTCGGTGCTGTACACGGACTATGTCTTGTCTCGGGTGATTGGCATTTTGAGGGACGCACAGGTGCCTGCCGCGATGGCTTACATGTCGGATCATGGCGAAGACCTTTATGAGCCGGGGTGCTTGTCGCCTGGATTGATTCGCTTGGGGGAGACTTCCTATCGCGTGCCAACTTTGGTGTGGCTGAGTGATCAGTTGTTGGCTCAGCAGCCTGACTGGCGTCAGCAGATGCGCGCGAACAAAGCCGTGCCCATGGTGGCTGACGTGATGTTTGGCACCGTGTTGGATCTGGCGGGGGTCAGGGTCCATGAGAGCGGGCATATCCATCGCAGCTTGGTCCACCCGATTGAACCCTATCACGAGGGGCGCAGGGTGGTTGCACCAGATAATTCATGGACTGACTTTGACAAAGCGGCCGCCAGAAGTCGGTGCCAAATCACCGCGCCAGATGGCCACGTGCAAGCGCGAGGTGTTCAGTGAAGACGAGATTGAAGTTGGCAGCGCTTTACGGTGCGGTGTCTGGCTGTGTGTTGATCGGATTGATGCAGTGGGTCCTTGCGCACAGGGCGTCTGCAAGTTGGCAGGGGCTGCAGATGGGTGAGGCGCCAGCGAGGCTGGCGGTTGCGGTCGCTGCTGCATTGGGCGCTGGCGTGGCGATCTTGCTGTTCAAGCCTGGTAAGTCGGTTGCAGAGCGTGTGGCGGATGTCGCGCTGATCATTCTTGCGCAGGGGGGCGTTTGGTTGGCTGGTGCTGTGGTGGCGCTGCAAGCTTCGCCAACGGTTGTGGTTTGGATGGCCGATCACTTTGAAGTGGTTTCGCCAATGGATATTCGTCGTCGTGGTTTCCTGTTGCCTGTGTTGGAGCAAGTCCAGATGGCGTGGCGGGGTGTGCAGACGCAGAGCTTGGCCCTTCCTGATGACTCCCAGGCTCGCCAGTCTTTGTTGATGGCTGAGTTGGGGGGGCAAAGCTTGGCCGGGCGTCAAGAGTTGTGGCGTAACTATCGGGCCAGTGACACCGCCACCAGCATTCGTGCTTTGCCAGCAAGTGGTGGCAGCCAAGGTATGGCGGGCCGCGATGCCTTCATGGCAGCGTCAGCCTGTGCTGAAGCTGATGTTGGCTGGCTGCCGCTCAAGTCTCCGCATGGCTTTCATACGGCATTGGTCAGCCGAAAAGATGGGCGTATCTGTGACGTCCTTGACCTCGATCTTTGGGATAAGTAGCCGCTGGTGTTGGCTCGCAGGTAAAATCCGCGTTTTCCTGTAGCCATGCTTCCCACCATGCCCAACTCCACCAAGAACATCACCGCCATGGCCAACGCCATCCGTGCGCTGGCCATGGATGCCGTCCAGCAAGCCAATTCCGGTCACCCCGGCGCCCCGATGGGCATGGCCGACATGGCGGTCGCTCTGTGGGGACGTCACCTGCGCCATCATCCCGCGCAACCGCAATGGGCTGACCGCGACCGCTTCGTGCTGTCCAATGGTCACGCTTCGATGCTGATCTACGCGCTGCTGCACCTGTCTGGCTACGATCTGTCCATCGACGATCTGAAGGCCTTCCGTCAGATGCACAGCAAGACGCCAGGCCACCCCGAAGTGGGCATCACTCCCGGCGTGGAAACGACCACCGGCCCCCTGGGTCAAGGCATCACCAATGCCGTGGGCATGGCCTTGGCCGAGAAGATGATGGCAGCGGAGTTCAACCGCGAAGGCCACAGCATCGTCAACCACTACACCTACGCTTTCCTGGGCGATGGTTGCCTGATGGAAGGCATCAGCCACGAAGCCTGTGCCCTGGCTGGCGCCTGGAAGCTCAACAAGCTGATCGCGCTGTACGACGACAACGGCATCTCCATCGACGGTCAGGTTGCACCTTGGTTTGTGGACGACACGCCCAAGCGTTTTGAGGCCTATGGCTGGAACGTCATCGGCCCTGTCGATGGTCACGATGTGGACGCCGTGGATGGCGCCATCGAGAAGGCAAAGCTGAGCGCTGACAAGCCCACGCTGATCGTTTGCAAGACCTCGATCGGTCACGGCTCGCCCAACCGCGCCAACACGGCCAAGGCCCACGGTGAACCCCTGGGTGGCGACGAGATCAAGCTGACCCGCGAAAACCTGGGTTGGGACCACGCACCCTTCGTGATCCCCGCTGAAGTCTACGAAGACTGGAATGCGCAAGCCGACGGCGAGATGCTGGTCAATGACTGGAACCAGCGCTTCGCCGCCTACGAAAAGGCCTTCCCCGAGCTGGCTTCCGAGTTCACGCGCCGCATGGCGGGCGAACTGCCTGCCAATTTTGCCGAGATCGCCGTGCAAGCCGTGGCCGCTGCCCACGACAAGGCGGAGACCGTGGCCTCCCGCAAGGCCAGCCAGCTCGCACTGGAATTCTTCACCGCTGGCGTGCCCGAGATGCTGGGCGGCTCCGCTGACCTGACTGGCTCCAACCTGACCAACACCAAGAGCACGCCGGCTTTCCGCGTGGATGGTGAAGGCAAGGTCGTGACCACCGATGGCAAGCCCGGCCGTCACATCAACTACGGTGTGCGTGAGTTCGGCATGGCCGCCATCATGAACGGTGTGGCCCTGCACGGTGGCTACATTCCTTACGCTGGCACCTTCCTGACCTTCTCGGACTACAGCCGCAACGCCATCCGCATGGCCGCGCTGATGAAGACCCGCGTGGTGCACGTGTTCACCCACGACTCCATCGGTCTGGGCGAAGACGGTCCGACCCACCAGTCGATCGAGCACGCCGCCAGCCTGCGCCTGATCCCGGGTCTGGACGTCTGGCGTCCGGCTGACACCACCGAAACCGCCGTGGCCTGGTCCATGGCGCTGGCCAACAAGCATCGCCCCAGCGCGCTGCTGTTGTCGCGCCAGAACCTGCCTTACGCGCCGAAGGCCGATGCCGATGTGATCACCCAAGGTGCTTACGTGCTGGCTGAACCTTCGGAAGTGGGCCTGAAGAAGAAGCCCGTGGCCGTCATCATCGCCACCGGTTCGGAAGTCCAACTGGCGCTGCACGCTCAGCAGCAACTGGCCGAGTTGAAGATCCCTGTGCGCGTGGTGTCGATGCCATCGACCACTGTGTTCGATCGTCAGTCCGTCGAATACAAGACGTCCGTGCTGCCGGCCAAGCTGCCGCGCATTGCCGTGGAAGCGGGTGTCACCGACTTCTGGTGGAAGTACGGCGTGGATGCCGTCGTGGGCATCGACTCCTACGGCGAATCGGCACCGGCTGGCGTGCTGTTCAAGCACTTCGGCTTCACCACCGAAAACGTGGTGGCCACGGTCCGCAAGGTCCTGTCCAAGAAGAAGTAAGCAAGCGGTTTTCTAGATTTCATTTCGCAAGGTAAGCAAATCATGACCATCAAGATTGGTATCAACGGTTTCGGTCGTATCGGCCGCATGGTGTTCCGCGCTGCTGTGCAGAACTTCGCCAACGACATCGAAGTTGTGGGCATCAACGACCTGCTGGAACCCGACTACCTGGCCTACATGCTGAAGTACGACAGCGTGCACGGCCGCTTCAAGGGCGACGTCTCGGTGGATGGCAACACCCTGGTCGTCAACGGCAAGAAGATCCGTCTGACCGCTGTGAAGAACCCCGCTGAACTGAAGTGGGACGAAGTCGGCGCCGACGTCGTGATCGAATCGACCGGCCTGTTCCTGACCAAGGAAACCGCTGAAGCCCACATCAAGGCTGGCGCCAAGAAGGTCATCATGTCGGCACCTTCCAAGGACGACACCCCGATGTTCGTGTACGGCGTGAACCACGGCACCTACGCTGGTCAAGCCATCATCTCGAACGCTTCGTGCACCACCAACTGCCTGGCCCCTGTGGCCAAGGTGCTGAACGACACCTTCGGCATCAAGCGCGGCCTGATGACCACCGTGCACGCTGCCACCGCCACGCAAAAGACCGTGGACGGTCCTTCGAACAAGGATTGGCGTGGCGGCCGCGGCATCCTGGAAAACATCATTCCTTCCAGCACTGGCGCTGCCAAGGCTGTGGGCGTGGTGATTCCTGAGCTGAACAAGAAGCTGACCGGCATGTCGTTCCGCGTGCCCACCTCTGACGTGTCCGTGGTGGACCTGACTGTCGAGCTGAACAAGGATGCTTCGTACGAAGACATCTGCAGCGCCATGAAGGCCGCCTCCGAAGGCGCCATGAAGGGCGTGCTGGGTTACACCGAAGACAAGGTGGTGGCCACCGACTTCCGTGGCGAAAGCTGCACCTCGGTGTTCGATGCCGAAGCCGGTATCGCGCTGGACAAGACCTTCGTGAAGGTCGTGGCTTGGTACGACAACGAGTGGGGCTACTCCAACAAGTGCCTGGAAATGGCTCGCGTCATCGCCAAGTAATCAGCGTTTGCGTTGATCAGCAAAGGGGCCCTGCGGGGCCCCTTTGTCATGCATCGTGGTGCGCGCCCAATTGGAAGGTGGACACCACCTCAACCAGACCTTCAGCCTGTCCTCGCAGGCTGGCCGCCGCGGCGGCCATTTCTTCGACCATGGCGGCGTTTTGCTGGGTGTTGTGGTCCATCTGGGTCACAGCCTCACCAACCTGTGTGACGCCCCGGCTTTGTTCGCCGCTGGCCGTGCTGATTTCACCGATGACCTGCGTGACGCGGTGAATGGCGTCGACCACTTCGCTCATGGTGTGACCGGCTTGGTCCACCAAGGTGGCGCCTTGCTCCACGCGATCAACGCTGGTGCCAATCAGACTCTTGATCTCTTTGGCGGCCTCGGCACTGCGGCTGGCCAGCAGCCTGACTTCGCCTGCCACCACGGCAAAGCCGCGGCCTTGCTCACCGGCCCTGGCCGCTTCAACCGCGGCGTTCAGCGCCAGGATATTGGTCTGGAACGCAATGCCGTCGATGGTGCCAATGATGTCGGCGATCTTGCGGCTGGCATCGGTGATGCTGTGCATGGTGTTGACCACCTGCATCATGACGTCACCGCCTTTACTGGCCACTTGTGTGGCGTCTTGGGCCAGATCGTTGGCCAGTCGAGCGTTGTCGGCATTCAGTCGCACCGTGGAGCCCAACTCCTCCATGGATGCGGCGGTTTGCTCCAGTGCACTCGCCTGTGACTCGGTCCGGGCGGACAGGTCCTGATTGCCTTGGGCGATTTCCGCGCTGGCCGTGGCCACGCCCTCTGCTCGCCCTCTGACTTCCCGAACGATCAGGGCCATGCTGTCGCGCATGGCCTTGATCCCATGCAGCACGCTGTCATCATCACCGGGCTTGAGTTCGATGGGTACGGAGAGGTCACCTTGTGCCAGTCGGTGTGTGATGCCGTTGGCTTCGGTGGGCTCGCAGCCGAGTCGGCGCGTGATGCTGCGCACCACGCCGACCCCCAACGCAGACAGGGTCAGCACGAGCAAGAGGCCCACGCCTCCGATCCACTTGGCCACGCGCCAGACTTCTGCCATGACGGTGTCGACGTAGACGCCCGAGCCAATCACCCATCCCCACGGGGCAAATCCTTTGACGAAAGAGATTTCGTCGACTGGGGCCTGGCTGCCCGGCTTGGGCCATTGGTAGGGCACAAAGCCTTGTCCATCTGCCTCCACGACCTGAATCATGGCCACAAACAATTGCTTGCCGTTGGGATCTTTGATCTGGCTGATGTCTCGCCCGTTCAGGTCTGGCTTGATGGGGTGCATGAGCATGTGCAGCTTCATGTCATTGACCCAGAAGTACTCGTTGCCGCTGTAGCGCAAGGTCTGGAGGGCCGCGAGGGCGTCAGCTTGCGCCTGCTCGGTCGACACCAAGCCTCTTTGGGCCCGCGCATGGTGATGGCTGACCAGGGCATGCGCCACCCCGACCGGTATTTGTTAGCAATTGTTTCAGTTTCTTTAGCGCTGGGCACACTTGCCGAACGACTTCTTGTCGGGGAGCTTGGCCTTTTCCAGGCGCTCCTTCAGGTCGCTGGTGGCTTCAGAGACGCGCACGAAATTCATTTCGCCACCTTGGCGGACGGTGATGAGCCGTGCCGATCGCATGCCCCGCTCCTTCAGGTTGTCGAGGGCTGCTTCTGCGTCGGATTGTCGTGTGTAGCGGCCCAGCGAGAAACCTGGGTTGAGGTTGGATGGGGTGCGGACCTCTTCAAAGCTGACCCCTTTGAATTTGCGGATCTCGGCTTTTTTGCGGTCGTAGGTGTCCGAGTCGGGGAAGGGGCCCATGTAGACCATCCACAGACCCTTGATGTCGACCGTGTTGGTCCGCCACTTGTAGCGCGGCAGGATGCCGCTCAACGCGGTGTTCACTGCGGTCATGCCTGCATCGTCAAATGGACCCGCTTCCAGACAAACCGTGGGTTGTGGCGGAGCCGAGGCGGTGGCAGCCGCAGTGGAGGCATTGTTGCCGCTGGCACTGCTGGCCGATGCTGCTGCCTCTACCCCGCTGGCAAATGAGGCGCTGTCTTCTGCGGCAGATGCGGCTGAACTGGGTTCTGATGCGGCCACGGGGCGTGTCTTGCCGGGGGGCAGGATCAGCAATTGCTCAGGGTGCAATTGCTGATTGAGGCGCTGGGGTTCGTGCTGACGGTCGGGGCGAACGCCTACCACGGTGTTGAGCCAGCCGCGGCTCCATCCGAAGAACAGGGCGTTGACGATCAGCAGAATCAGCACCAGAGAGCGCAGCATGACAGCGTGGGTGTGGCGGTAAGTGGGAGAGCTTGAGGTCAGTTGGGGCGGGGGCGAACGCTGACGTCACCACTGCTCCAAGTCTGTTGGCCCTGGTCAGTATGCACGACCAGCGCGCCGAATGTGTCGACGCCCTGCGCGAGACCGATCTGGTTGGGCGGATAGCCGTCTCCGGGAGACTGACCTGGCGTGCTCCATAGTCCAATCTGTTGCCCCAAGAGCACATCCCGGCGGGCATAGGCTTCTTGCAGCGGCGCAAAGCCGTGTCGCTCAAAAGCGTGCACGCGGCGAATCAGCGTGGGCGCCACCCACTGCCACACTTGCCCAATGGTGAGCGCCGCCTGGTCAGGGCGGATCAGGCTGGTGGCTTCGGGGGCTGACGGGGTGCCTTGCACATTCAGACCGATGCCGATCACGACCCATCGTTGCGAGGAGGGCAGGCCAGGGGCTGGACAGGCTTCAATCAGGATGCCACCCAGATTGCGGCCACCGATCCACAGGTCGTTGGGCCACTTGAGGCCCATGGGCCGGTGCGGGGCTAAGCCGGTGGCGCTGGCGAAGGAGGCCATGCCGGCGTCCAGCGCATCGGCCACCGCCAGCCCCACGGCGAGCGACAGGGCGCTGCCTCCGCCTGGCACCTGATCCAGATTCAGGGCGATGCCCAGCGAAAAGGTCAAGGTCTGACCCGGATGCGCCAGCCACTGGCGACCCCGACGACCACGCCCGGCGGTTTGCTCGGCGGCCACCACAAGGGTCGTCTGGGTGTCACCTAGCCGGCCACGGTCCATCAGCACCGTGTTGGTGGACGCGCACTGCGGCAGGACCTCCAGGCTCAATGCTGGACAGAAGGATTGCGTAGCCAGCCAGATCGCCTCAGCGGCGCCGTTCAAATCGGCAACCACCGTCGCCAAGGCCTGTGCCGTGTTCTGCATGACCCTGTGTCAACGGCGGCGCTTGAGGGCCAGCATGGTGCCGCGGCAGCTGGGGGCGCCGCACCAGCAGGCGTATTCTTTTTTGAGCTTGGGCGTCAGGCGCGCATCAATGACCAGGCCATAGTCGAAGAAGAGCTCTTCGCCGGGTTCGATGTCACGCAGGGCATTGAGAAAGACGCGGTTGCCCACCTGCTCGGCTTCCAGATTGGGCTCACACGAGTGGTTGATCCATTTGGCCGAGTTGCCCTGGTACTTGCCGTCGATGACGTGGCCATCGTCGAGGTGAAAGTAGAAGGTGTGGTTGGGCTGACTGGGATCGTGAGGGTGCCGGTCGAGGGCTTCTTCCCAGGTGATGATTTCGCCCTTGTACTCTAGGACGCGTTCACCAGCCTTGAGGGGGCGCACGGCGTAGACGCCTTTGCCATGCACGCCGGAATCTCGGACCTGGGTGCGGCGGCCGCTGTCGGGGCTGGCCGCGGCAGAAGCAGAACGGGCGGCAGGCTTGGGTTTGTTCGCAGCTTGCGTCATCGGCCAGATTGGTTACATTGAAATTGTGGGCGCGCGCGTGCCCGCGTGTGCACACGTGTGCATGCGCTCGTGTACATGCGCGCGAGAACCGCATTGTAAGAACGGTTTGCATATATAAACACGTCCATGAGCAAAGCCCTGGTCATTGCTGAGAAGCCATCTGTTGCCCAAGACATCGTGCGCGCACTGACGCCGGTTGACGGCAAGTTCGAAAAGCACGATGAATATTTCGAGAGCGAACACTATGTGGTCAGCTCTGCGGTCGGTCATCTGGTCGAAATCAAAGCGCCCGAAGAGTTCGATGTGAAACGCGGCAAGTGGAGCTTTACGCACCTGCCCGTCATCCCGCCGCACTTCGATCTCAACCCGATCGACAAGAGCAAGGGGCGCTTGAATGCCCTGGTCAAGCTCATCAAGCGCAAGGACGTCACCTCGCTGATCAACGCATGTGACGCGGGGCGAGAGGGTGAACTGATCTTCCGTCTGATCGTGCAGTACGCGCAGGACAGCACCGCGACCACCCGCGCCAAGGGCTTGGGCAAGGGCGTGCAGCGCCTGTGGTTGCAGAGCATGACGCCGCAAGCCATTCGCGATGGCTTTGAGGCGCTGCGCAGCGATGAGCAGATGCTGCCGCTGGCTGACGCCGCACGTTGCCGCTCCGAAGCCGACTGGCTGGTGGGCATCAACGGCACGCGGGCCATGACGGCCTTCAATTCGCGCGATGGGGGCTTTTTCCTGACGACGGTGGGGCGCGTGCAAACGCCGACGCTGTCCATCGTGGTCGAGCGGGAAGAAAAGATCCGCAAGCACGTGTACCGCGACTACTGGGAAATCCGTGGCACCTTTGGTGTGGCGGCGGGCGCGTATGACGGCAAGTGGTTCAACCCGAATCACAAGAAAAACGAAGCCGATCCCGAGCAGAAGGCCGATCGCGTCTGGTCTGCTGCCGAGGCACAGGCCATTGCCGATGCGGTGCGTGGGCAGACCGGCACGGTCACCGAAGAGTCCAAACCCAGCAGCCAGTCCAGCCCCTTGCTGTATGACCTGACCACGCTGCAGCGTGAGGCCAACTCGCGCTTTGGTTTCAGTGCCAAGACCACCTTGTCGCTGGCGCAGGCCTTGTATGAAAAGCACAAGGCGCTGACCTATCCTCGTACGGACTCGCGCGCGCTGCCTGAGGACTACGTCGGCGTGGTGCAGCAAACCATGGCCACGATTGCCGATGAGGACATGCCGGGCCCGCTGCGCGATTTGTCCATGCACGCTCGCAAAGCGGTCAACGATGGCTACATCAAGCCCAACAAGCGCGTGTTTGACAACGCCAAGGTGTCGGATCACTTTGCCATCATTCCGACCATGCAGACGCCTCGCAGCCTGACGGAGGCCGAGGCCAAGTTGTACGACATGGTGGTCAAGCGCTTCATTGCCGTGTTCTATCCGGCGGCGGAGTTCCAGGTCACCACCCGCATCACCAAGGTGCCGGTGCAGGGCAAGGAGCACCACTTCCAGACCAACGGCAAGGTGCTGGTTAAGCCGGGCTGGATGGCGGTGTACGGCAAGGAAGCAGCCGAAGAGGGTGATGAGTCCACCTTGGTGGCCGTGCAAGCCGGTGAAGCCGCACACAACGAGGATGTGCTGGTCAATGCCTTGAAGACCAAACCGCCTGCACGCTACTCTGAAGCGACGCTGCTGTCGGCCATGGAAGGCGCAGGCAAGCTGATCGACGACGAAGAGTTGAAGGCGGCCATGACCGAGAAGGGCTTGGGCACGCCAGCCACTCGCGCCGCCATCATCGAAGGCTTGCTGACCGAGAAGTACATGATCCGTGAAGGACGTGAACTGATCCCGACGGCCAAGGCCTTCCAGCTGATGACGCTGCTGCGTGGCTTGGGTGTCGAAGACCTCACCAAGCCTGAGCTGACCGGCAACTGGGAACACAAGCTGGCCGAGATGGAAAAGGGTCGCTTGAGCCGCGAGGCCTTCATGGCCGAGATCGCAGCCATGACCCAGCGTGTGGTGCAAAAGGCCAAGGAATACGACCGTGACACCATCCCGGGTGATTACGCCACGCTGAGCACGCCTTGCCCCAACTGCGGTGGGGTGGTCAAAGAAAACTACCGCCGCTTCACCTGCACCGGCAAGCACGGCGGGGACGCGGAAGACGCATCGGGCTGTGGTTTCAGCATGACCAAGATCCCGGCCGGCCGCAGCTTCGAGTTGGCCGAGGTGGAGCAACTGATGCGGGACCACAAGATTGGTCCGCTGGAAGGTTTCCGCTCGAAGGCGGGTTGGCCGTTCACGGCCGAGTTGCGACTGGTACGTGACGACGAAGCCAACAACTGGAAGATGGAGTTCGACTTTGGCGAAGATGCAAAGAAGGACGACGAGGCCGGTGAAGACGTGGACTTCAGCGGTCAAAGCAGCTTGGGTGCGTGCCCGAAGTGCGGTGGTCATGTGTATGAGCACGGCACCAACTACGTGTGTGAGCACGCCGTGGGCAAGGCGCGTTGTGACTTCAAGACGGGCAAGGTCATCTTGCAGCAGCCCGTGACCCCCGAGCAGGTGGGCAAGCTGCTGCACAGCGGCAAGACCGATTTGCTGGAGAACTTTGTGTCCAACAAGACGCGGCGCAAGTTCAAGGCTTTCCTGACCTGGGATGCCAAGACTGGCAAGGTGGGCTTCGAGTTCGAAGCACGCGCCCCGGCGGCCAAGAAGGCCGCGCGCAAGACCGCCGCCAAGAAGGCCGCGTGATGACAGCAGGCGAAAGGCCTGCCTGGCTGTGTCATCTTGCGTAAGCGCTTGTAAAAACGACCAGCTTGGCTGGTCGTTTTTGTTGGGATCCTGCGCTTGTCACGGAACTGTCATATCGCATGCGTTATCGTCGCGCCTCGTTGGAAGACCTCCTTTTGAAGCAGTCGTACGCATGCAGTTTTTCGCAGATCACAAGCGGGTCGGGGCCACTTTGGTGGCGCTGGCCATGAGCCTGTCGGGTGTTTCGGCCTCCGCCGAAGCCGTCATCAAAGGGGCTGGCGCGAGCTTTCCTTCGCGCATTTACGAGCGCTGGACCCAGCGCTTCATGGAGTTGAATCCAGGCACCAGTGCCAGCTACACGCCAACCGGATCGGGTGACGGCGTCAAGCAGATCAAGGCGCGCTCGGTGCAAATGGGGGGCACCGACAATCCGCTGACACCTGCGCAGTTGGCCGAACACAAGCTGGTGCAGATTCCTTTGCTGGTGGGCGGGCTGGTGCCGGTCATCAACGTGCCGGGCATCAAGTCCAATCGCCTGGTCTTGAGTGGGGCCGTGTTGGCGCAGATGGCCATGGGAGAGATCACCCGCTGGGACGATGAGCGCATCACGGCCTTGAATCCGGGCGTGTCGCTGCCGTCGACGCCCATCGTGCGCGTGGTCCGCCAGGAAGCCTCGGGTTCGACCGAGATCTGGACGCGCTATCTCGGAGAGTCCTCTCCCGCGTTTGCCAAGGCGATCCCCATGAGCCAGAAGCCCAGCTGGCCTGGTAACACCGTGGCGGCGAAGGGCAACGATGGCATGGTGAGCGCCTTGCAGGGCAACACCGGTGCCATGGCCTATGTGTCGTACGACCGGGTCATCAAGGACAAGCTGGTGGCGGTTCGCTTGTTGAACAATCAAGGCACCGCAGTGGAGGCGTCGGAAGCCGGATTCCGCGCGGCCATTGTGGCCTCGGATGTCTATCGCAAGGGGGATGACACGGCGTCGTTGCTGAACATGCCGCGCCATGATGCCTGGCCGCTCACGGCCACCAGCTACATGCTGCTGGATGCGCGTCCCAAGGATGTGAAACAGGCCGAATTGGCAGCGCGCTTCGTGTACTGGTGCTTCATGCACGGCGACGAGTTGACCAAGGGAACCGGGTTTGCGCCCCTGCCTGACCGTGTGCAGGCGCGTCTGGCGGGCCGCCTCTTGCAGATTCAAGGCCCCTCCGGGGAAATGCCCAAATTCCAGTAAGGCTGCAGCAAGCGGCCGCACGGTGTAAGGTCGAGGCTCCTTCAGGAGTCTCGTACATGGCTTGGACACCGTCGCGACGTTCAATCTTGCATCCCGACAGCGGGATGGTGCATGGCGTGTCCAGCGAGATCACGCCGCCGGAGGTGTATGCCCAGCGTCGGCAGTGGCTCAAAGCGGCCTCGTCGCTGGGGGCGGGCACGTTGTTCAGCGCCTTGGGCGCGGAAGCAGGTTGGGCGCAAGGTGTGGCCCCTCAGCCCGCCAAGCGGCCAGGCAAGCTCGCCGCTTTGCCGGGAGCCCGCAGCACCGTGGCGGGGGCCCATGTGGCCGACAAGTGGACGTCGTATGACGATGTCACCCACTACAACAATTTCTATGAATTCGGGACCGACAAGTCGGATCCGGCGGCCTATGCCTCATCGTTGAAGCCCAGACCTTGGGCTTTGAGCATCGAGGGTGAGGTGGGCAAGCCGCTCAAGCTGGGCCTGGACGAGCTGCTCAAGCTGGGGGCCATGGAAGAGCGCATTTATCGTTTGCGCTGCGTGGAAGGTTGGTCGATGGTGATTCCCTGGGTGGGGTACGGACTGGCCACCTTGCTGCAGCGTGCGCAGCCGACGAGTCGGGCCAAGTACGTGGACTTCGTGAGCCTGGCGGATCCGCAGCAAATGCCTGGGGTTCGTTCCGGGGTGCTGGACTGGCCTTATGTGGAGAGCCTGCGCATCGATGAGGCCATGCACCCCTTGACCCTGCTGGCATTTGGCCTGTATGGCGAGGTCTTGCCCAATCAGAACGGTGCGCCCCTGCGTCTCGTGGTGCCGTGGAAGTACGGGTTCAAAAGCGCAAAATCGATTGTCACCATTCGCCTGAGTGAAAAGCCCGCAACGCCCAGTTGGGTCAAAGCCAACCCTGGCGAGTACGGCTATTACTCGAATGTGAACCCCAGGGTGGATCATCCTCGCTGGAGTCAGGCCACGGAGCGCCGCATTGGCGAAGGCGGGCTGTTCGCGCCCCGTCGTCCCACGCAGATGTTCAATGGTTATGAGGCCCAGGTCGGGGCCTTGTACGCCGGAATGGATTTAAGAAAGTTTTTCTGATGTCGTTGTCGTCTACTCTGAACCAGGGACTGCTCAAGCCTTGGGTCAAGCCTGTGCTGTGGGTGGTGTGCGCGGTGCCCGCCCTCGTGTTGTTGTTTGCGGCCTCGATGGATGCCTTGGGTGCGAACCCTGCCGAGGCCTTGATCAAGGAGTCGGGGGAGTGGGCCTTGCGGTGGTTGTGGCTCACCTTGCTCATCACCCCCTTGCGTGACATCGCAGGCCTACCAACGATCTTGCGTTACCGCCGCACCTTGGGCGTGACGGCCTTTGTTTACGCGGTGTTGCACCTGCTGGCCTACGCCTGGCTGGACAAGGGCTGGGTGATGGATGACATCGTCCGGGACGTCATCAAGCGCAACTTCATTTTTGTGGGCATGCTGACCTTTGTGTTGATGCTGCCCCTGGCACTGACGTCGTTCAACGCAGCGATTCGCGCATTGGGCGGGCGGCGCTGGCAGATGCTGCACAAGTTGGTGTACTTCGTGGCCCTGTCGGGGCTGTTTCACTTCTACTTGAAGAAGGCTGCGAAGAACGATGTATCTGAGGTGATGGTGTATGCCCTCATCCTGGCGGTGTTGCTGGGCTGGCGCGTGATGCGCAAGGGGGGCATCGTGGCCATGTTGCGCGTGCGCTGACCACGGGCCCCTTGGTTTAAACGGCCAGGCCGACGGTCAGCGTGGCCACGTAGCCGTCGGCGTTGTTGCCCGTGATGCTCAGCATTTGTGTGCTGTAGCCGTCACTGAAGACGTTGTCGGTGGCAAAGCTGATTTGATCAAAGTTGGATGCGCTGCTGCTGTAGCTGCTGACGTTGTCATAGACCTGATTGCACGTCGCAATCGGGAAAGCCATTTGCGAGGTCAGCATCTTGTTGCTGGCCGATGTGGCCTTGGACAGGCTGGGATAGACCTCGAAGTGGATGTGCGGCATCCGTCCCAGATAGCATCCGGGGAAGATGGTCTGGAACGACACGAGCCCTGTGCTGTCGGTCACCTGAACGCCGCGCAGATAGTTCTCGTTGGTGATGCTGCTGGAGTACATCGAGTAACGGCCATCTTGTGTGCAGTGCCAGATGTAGATGGCGTAGCCCTCCAGTGCGGCGCAGCTGTTGTTCACGTTGGCCAGTTGGACTTTGACTGTCAGTGGCAGGCCCGTGGCGGTGCCCGAGGCCGTGTCCACGCTGGTTCGGATGTCACTGCGGACGAAGTTGCTCAGCGTCAGGGCATTGAGCGTTTGATTGCTGGCCACTGAGCCGTCTGCCGGATAGGGGCCGGCGGTTTCGGTCGGCAAGGTGGTGCACGAACTCCCGGAACTGCTGGTGGCCGTCAGCGTAGCGGTGCTGCTGATGTTGGTGTTGCCACCAGCGGCCGCGCCACCGCCGCCGCAGCCCGACAGCATCAGCGTGGCGTAGCCGCCTGCGGCGGTCAGCCAACCCAGTGCCTGGCGGCGTGCCAGGATGGTTTTCAGGTCTGACTCAAGGCCTCGGGCGTGTTCGGGGCAGGGGGCGTTGTGCATGGCGTCTGTCCAGCTGTGGGGATGACGCCATGCTCGCTTTACAGTGTTGCTGGATCGTGTGCGCGTGTGTCGGGCATGCAAACCATGCCCGTGCCCTGTCAGAGCGGTTGTTCGGCGACGACGACGCGGTTGCGCCCGCTGTTCTTGGCCTCGTACAAGGCCGCATCCGCCTGTGCGATCAGATCAAACTGGGTCGTGGTGGAACGGTTGCGCGTGGCCACGCCGATGCTGATGGTCACGCACTTCCAGGGCGGCGAGTCCGTGTGCGGCATGGCCAGTGACTCGATCTCACTGCGCAAAGCTTCCGCCACCTTGTTGGCGCCTTCCACGGAGGTGTCGGGCAAGATCATGGCGAATTCCTCGCCACCATAGCGGGCCACGAGATCGGCGGGGCGTCGCACCAGGTTGCGCATGATCTCGGCCACCTTGATCAGGCAGGTGTCCCCTTGCTGATGGCCGTACAGGTCGTTGTAGCGCTTGAACTGATCGACATCGATCAGCAGCAGCGAAAGGGGGGCATGGCTGCGTTTGCTGCGACGGAACTCGGTGAGCAGGCAGTCATCCAGGTGGCGACGGTTGGCAATGCCCGTCAGGCCATCAATGATGGTCAAAGCACGCAGAGCGAGCGTCTGATCGCGCAATTGTTTTTCGCGCGCCACTTCCAGGGTGACGTCCCGGATCTGAATCAGACAGAAGCGCGCATCGTCGTCACCATGCAGCGGGATGACTTCAATGGTCTGCCGCATGAGCAGGCCGCTTTGCGCATCCTTGGGGTGGGTGTACAGCGTCAAGGGTGCTTTGTTGAGCGTGTGAGACAGCAAGGCAGGAAAGCCCGCCTTCAGCGCTTGCTCCGCAGCGGCGTGCAGCCGCTTGCCGGTGACTTCCGGGAACACGTCCAGCAAGGTCTGGCCCAGTGCGGCGTCGGCCGCGCGCCCGGAATGGGTCACCATCCAGCGGTTCCACATGACGATGCGCTGCTGCGCATCGAGCACGAAGGCGCCGATGTTCATCGCGTTGAAAACCGAGGCACACAAAGGAGTCTGTTCAGCCAAGCGCCTTCTCCAGGTAGGCGTCGAGCTGATCGCGCAGGTCTTGCAAGGCCGCCAGATCCAGCAGGAAGGCCACGTAGCCGCTGATGGCGTGCTTCTCGACAATGAAGTCAATGTGCAGCATCAGGGTGGGGGCGTCAGCGTCGCTACCTGACACGTTGAGCACGTCTTCGCAGGTGCCCACACGGTAAACAGGCAGGGAGCCTTCCAACTGGCTCTCGAACATATCGGCCAGGGTGCCAATGCAGGCATTCAGGATGATGTTCCCGATCTCGCCCATGGCCTCTTGTTCCATCTCGGTGAGTTCTTGCAGGGGGATGTGATCTCCCACCATCAGGCTCACGAGTTCGAGGCTCTTGTGCTCCGGAAACATCAAGATGGCTTCGGTGTTGAAGCTGCCTCGGTAATCCTGGCTGACGCCGCAAATGCGGTCGTTGGCTTGTTCGCCCAATTGCCGAGCTGCCTCCGCACGTGTGGCGAAGGTGATGGTCGGGACGGTGAGGGCAACCTCTTCGTTGACCATCGTGCTCATGGCGGCTGCCGCATGGCCGACACCAATGTTGAAGATCTCGACCAGAGCGTCGTGCTGCAGCTCGCTGAGTTCAATCATCAGATCACCTTCAAGGTGTCGAGCAGGGCGTGCATCTTGGGTTCGGTCATCGGCTTCTCTGCGAAACCGAGGCAGAGGTCAGAGGCCTTCTTGCGTGTGGCTTCTTGAACGTTGGCCGTGACCAGGAAAATGTTGGACAGCGGGTGTGCCGTGCGCAGCACTTCTGCTGCGGCGATGCCACCCATGCCGGGCATGTTGACGTCCAGCAGGATCAGGAACGGCTCGAACTGATTGGCCTTGTCGATCGCCTCTTCACCCGTTCCGGCCTCTTCAATCTGCCAGTCAGGGTGCTTTTTGGCAATGTACTGGCGCGACATCATCCGCGAGATGCGGCTGTCATCAACCAGGAGAACGATCGGTGTGGTGCCCATGTCAGCAGGTACGGTAGAGAGCCGACATTTTGTCACTTTCTGTTGCCGGCCGTATTGGGGAATCAGCTGATGTTGCGGCGCAATACGCTTTTGAGGGCGATGCCGGTGTGGGTTTTGCGCCGAATGATGTCATCTGGTGGGCCCTCTGCGGCGACCTTACCCCCGCCGGTCCCCCCTTCCGGTCCCATGTCGATGACCCAGTCGGCCTCGGCGATCACGTCCAGATCGTGTTCGATGACCACCACGCTGTGGCCGCCGTCGACCAGTCGGTGCAGCACACGGATGAGCTTTTCGACGTCGGCCAGGTGCAGGCCCACGGTTGGTTCGTCCAGCACGTACAAGGTGTGAGGGGCCTTCTGACCACGGCGGGTGATGTCGTCGCGGACCTTGCTGAGCTCGGTCACCAGCTTGATGCGTTGCGCCTCGCCGCCCGACAGGGTGGGAGAGGGCTGGCCGAGTGTGAGGTAGCCCAAGCCGACGTCTTGCAGCAGCTTGAGCGGGTGCGCGATGGAGGGCATCGAGGCGAAGAATTCGACGGCCTCGTCCACTTCCATCTTGAGCACGTCACCGATGTGCTTGCCGCGCCAGGTGGCCGACAGGGTTTCAGGATTGAAACGCATGCCGTGGCAGGTGTCGCAATGCACTTTCACATCTGGCAGGAAGGCCATTTCGATGGTGCGGATGCCCTGGCCTTCGCAAGCGTGGCAGCGACCTTCGCCGGTGTTGAAGCTGAAGCGGCCGGCGCCCCAGCCGCGCGCGCGCGCTTCCAGCGTGTCGGCAAACAGCTTGCGGATGGTGTCCCAGAAGCCGATGTAGGTGGCGGGGCACGAGCGGGGTGTTTTGCCGATGGGGGTTTGGTCGACTTCGAGCACGCGGTCCACTTGCCCCCAACCTTCCAGGCCCTCACAGCCGGTCCAGGTGGGCGTGGTGGTGGCGCGTTCCTTGAACGGGATGCTGACGGCGGCTTGCACGTTGGCGAGCAACACGTCGCGGGCCAAGGTGGATTTGCCCGAGCCGGACACGCCCGTGACGGCAACCAGTCGATGTAGCGGGACCTGAACGTCCACGCCTTGCAGGTTGTGGAGCTTGGCGCCCTTCAGGGCCAGATGGGGGGCGCTTGGGTCCACCGCGCGGCGACCCACGGCCTGCCCGTCGGCATCCACGCGCAGCGGGTGCTGCATGGGGGCGCGCAGGCAGCGGCCGGTCACCGAGTCGGCCGAGGCCATGATGTCGGCCACCGAGCCTTGGGCGACGACGGTGCCACCCCGCACGCCGGCACCGGGGCCAATGTCGATGACGTGTTCCGCGCGGCGGATGGTGTCTTCATCGTGCTCGACCACGACCAGGGTGTTGCCCTCGGACCCCAGCGTGTGCAGGGCGTCCAGCAGCAATTGGTTGTCGCGGGGGTGCAGACCGATGGTGGGCTCATCGAGCACATAGCAGACGCCTTGCAGGTTGCTGCCCAACTGTGCAGCCAAACGGATGCGCTGGGCTTCGCCGCCCGACAGGGTGGGCGCGGCACGGTCGAGGCTGAGGTAGCCCAGCCCCACCTGCTCCATGAAGGCGAGGCGAGACTTGATCTCGCTGACAATGTCACGGGCGATGGTGGCTTCGCGGCCATCCAGCTTGAGCTTGTCGGTCCACTTGCGTGCGTCCTTGACGGACAAGGCCGACAGCTGTGCGATGGACTGCCCTCGCAGTTGCACCGCACGGGCCACGGGGTTGAGGCGGGCGCCGTGGCAGGTGCCGCATTCGGCTTCGCTCACGTCGTCCACATCGGGTTCGGCAAAGGTCTGCTCGCGGCCCTTGTTGTCATCGGCTTGCGAGTCGTCGAGCACCTTGCGCTGCTCGCGGGTCAGTGCCAAGCCCGTGCCCACGCAGTCCGGGCACCAGCCGTGTTTGCTGTTGTAGCTGAACAGGCGCGGGTCGAGCTCGGGGAAGCTGGTGCCGCAGCTGGGGCAGGCGCGCTCGGTCGAAAACACCTTCACGCGGCCCATGCGCAGTGTGGACTTGCCGGTGGCCAGGGCATCAGCCAGGCCTTCCAGCCCGGTGATGAGGTGGACCACACCCTTGCCATGCTCCAGTGCGGCGGCCAGCAGCTCGCGCAGGCGGGCTTCGTTTTCGGGCGTGACGACCACGTCGCCCACGGGCAGCTCGATGGTGTGTTCGCGATAGCGGTCGATCTTGGGGCCCTTGGCCGTGCCCCAACCGGCGGTGGGCAGGAACTCGCCGTCCACACGCAGGTAATCAAAGCCCTTGCTGGCCGCCCACTTGGCCAGCTCTGTGTACAGGCCCTTGCGGTTGACGACCAGCGGCGCCATCAGCCCAATGTGCTGACCGCGGTAGTCGCGTACCCATTGGGCGGCGATGGCCTCGGGCGTTTGCGGCAAGACGGGGATGGGGTGGCCATCCTCGTCCACGCAGCAGGTGCAGTGCTGCACGCCCAGCTTCACGAAGAGCAGGCGCAGGAAGTGGTGCACCTCGGTCGTTGTGCCCACGGTGGACTTGCGACCGCCTCGGGACAGCCGCTGCTCAATGGCCACGGTGGGCGGAATGCCGTAGACCGCGTCCACCTCGGGGCGACCGGCGGGTTGCACCAGCGAGCGTGCGTAGGCATTGAGCGATTCCAGATAGCGGCGCTGGCCCTCGTTGAACAAGATGTCGAACGCCAGTGTGGACTTGCCCGAGCCTGACACACCGGTGATGACGTTGAACTTGCCGCGCGGGATGTGCACGCTCAGGCCCTTGAGGTTGTTCTCGTGAGCGTTGACGACCTCGATGGCATCGTGACCGGGCGCTTGCGCTGCAGCCTGGCGCCGCTTGTCACGGCGGGCCTTGATGAGGGCTTGCAACGAGGGGCCATCGGCGTCCGTGTCGCGGCCCACGTGGTAGCTGGGCAGGCGCTCCTCGGCGGTGCCGGGGCGGGCTGCATCGGTGACGGTGGGCACGTCCAAGCCCAGAGCCTGTTCGTATTCACGCAAGGCGATGGCCGTGTGGGTCTGGCCCAGGCGCAGTTGCTCAGGCGGGCCGAAGGCCACCAGTTGACCGCCGGCATCGCCACCCTCGGGGCCGAGTTCGATCAGCCAGTCACAGGCGCGGATCACGTCCAGGTTGTGCTCGATCAGGATGATGGAGTTGCCCGCATCCAGCAGCTTGGCAAAGGCCCGCATCAGCTTGGCGATGTCATCGAAGTGCAGGCCGGTGGTGGGTTCGTCAAACAGGAAGAGTGTGCCCTTGCGCGCGGTGCGCTGGCCGCTCTTGCTGGCTTGTGCGGCGGCTTCCACCAAGTGCCCGGCAAGCTTCAGGCGTTGGGCTTCCCCGCCGGACAAGGTCGGCACGGGCTGGCCCAGCTTGACGTAGTCCAGGCCCACATCGGCCAGGGGTTGCAGGGCGCGCACCACGTCCACATCTTGCGCGAACAGGCGCACGGCTTCGGCCACGGTCAGCTCCAGCACGTCGGAGATGCTGAGCTTCTTGTTCAGCCGCTCGATGGTGACTTCGCGCACCTCGGCTCGGAAGCGGGTGCCATCGCAATCCGGGCAGCGCAGGTACACGTCCGAGAGGAACTGCATCTCGACGTGCTCAAACCCTGAACCCCCGCAGGTGGCGCAACGGCCCGTGCCCGCGTTGAAGCTGAAGGTCCCTGCGGTGTATTTGCGCTCGCGCGCCAGCGGCGTCACGGCAAACAGGGTGCGCACGGCATCGAACGCGCCGACATAGCTGGCGGGGTTGGAGCGCGCGGTTTTGCCAATGGGAGACTGGTCCACAAACTGCACATTGCTGAGCCAGTCGGCACCCAGCAGTTCGTCGTGCTCGCCGGGCGCGTCGGTAGCCTGGCCGAAGTGGCGCAGCAAGGCTGGGTGCAGGATGTCCTGGATCAGCGTGGACTTGCCTGAACCACTCACGCCGGTCACGCCCACCAGGCGTTGCAGCGGGAATTCGATGTTCAGGTTTTGGAGGTTGTGCTGCCGGGCACCTTGCAGGACCAGTCGCGGGGTGTTCTCGGCCACCGCACGACGCAAGCCCAGACCGATGGTGCGACGTGCGCCCAGATAGGCGCCGGTCAGGGTCTCGGCTTGCTTGAGTTCGTCCGGTGTGCCGTCGAACACGATGCGGCCGCCTTGGTGGCCGGGGCCGGGTCCCATGTCGATCACGCGGTCGGCGGCCAGCATCACGGCGGGGTCGTGTTCCACCACCACCAGTGTGTTGCCGGCATCGACCAAGCGTTGCATGGCCACGTTGATGCGGTCCATGTCACGGGGGTGCAAGCCAATCGAGGGCTCGTCCAGCACGAACAGCGTGTTCACCAGCGAGGTGCCCAGCGCGGTGGTCAGGTTGATGCGCTGCACTTCGCCGCCCGACAGGGTGCGGCTTTGGCGGTCCAGCGTGAGGTAGCCGAGCCCCACGTCCACCAGGTATTTCAGGCGGGTGCGGATTTCGTCGAGCAGCAACTGCAGGGCTTCCTGGTCGTTGCTGCGGGGCAGGGTGACGAAACTGAAAAAGCGCTGCAACTGCGAGATGGGCAGCAGCATGATGTCGTGCAGAGTCAGGCCTGGCAGGCCCTCCAGCACGGTGCGGCTCATGCCCACCCCTTTGGGCTGAAAGCGCTTGGCGGCCGCCAGCACGGCGTTGGCATCGTCGTTCGAACCCAGGCGCCACAGCAGGGACTCGGTTTGCAGGCGGGCACCCTCACAGTGCGGGCAAGGTGTGTAGCTGCGGTACTTGGACAAGAGCACACGGATGTGCATCTTGTAGGCCTTGCTTTCGAGGTACTCGAAGAAGCGGCGAATGCCGTACCACTGCTTTTGCCATTGGCCCTTCCAGTCGGGGTCTCCTTCGATGACCCAGTGCTTGTGCTCCGGTGTGAGCTGCGACCAGGGCAGGTCACGCGGGATGCCCGCTTCACCCGCGTACTTGATCAGCTCGGCCTGACACTCTGCCCAAGCGGGGGTCTGGATGGGCTTGATGGCCCCGCCCCTCAGGGTCTTTTTGGCATCCGGGATGACGAGGCCCCAATCCACGCCAATGACCCGACCAAAGCCCCGGCAGTGCGGGCAGGCGCCTGCGGCCGAGTTGAACGAGAACATGCCCGGCGTGGGCGTGCTGTAGCGGCGGTGGCTGTCGGGGCAATGCAAGCCGGCCGAGAAACGCCACAGCATGGGCTCGCTGTCGTCACCGGATTCGGGCAGGGCGTAGACGGTGATGTGACCCCCACCGCGTTTGAAGGCCACCTCCAGGGCTTCCATCACACGGGGGCGATCCAGGTCCGCACCGCTCGGGTCGGCCCCCAGGCGGAATCGGTCGGCCACCACGTCCAGGACCAGGCGCTCGTCGTCACCCAACTCGGCTGCCGCGTCCTTCTTCTTGCTGGTCTTTTTGGCGGCGGGTTTCTTCTTCGGGGCATCGTCGGCATCGAGCGAGGCAGCTACTTGTGCGCTGGTCAAAGCGGCCGAGGGCAAATCCTTCGCCTTCACCACACGTTGCGCTTGAATGCGCGAGAAGCCACTGGCCGACAGCCACTCTTCCATTTGCTCTGGGGTGGTGTTGGCTGGCAGCACTGCACCAAAGGTGATCACCACGCGGCGGCCGCCCGGTGTGGCCGCACAGCGCTGCAGCAGCTCGTCAAAGACCGATTGCGGACTGTCTTCGCGCACGAGCAAGCCGGTGTCCTGATCGAACAACTGGGCGGCGCGGGCAAACAGCAGCTTGAGGTGGTCGTTCAGTTCGGTCATCGTCCCCACGGTCGATCGTGAGGTGCGCACCGGATTGGTCTGGTCGATCGCAATCGCCGGCGGCACCCCTTCCACGCGGTCCACGGCCGGGCGATCCATGCGGTCCAGGAACTGGCGTGCGTAGGCGCTGAAGGTTTCGACGTAGCGGCGCTGTCCTTCGGCGTACAGGGTGTCAAACACCAGCGACGATTTCCCCGAGCCACTGGGGCCGGTCACGACCGTCAACTCACCCGTGCGGATGTCGAGGTCGAGGTTCTTGAGGTTGTGCTGGCGAGCACCGCGAATGCGGATATCAGACATGGATCACCTTGAAGACGTGCGCGGACATTCTAGAGACGCCATAAAGTCACAGGAAGTTGCAGGCTTGTTAAGCGCATGGCGTTTTTTCGCTGTATACAGACATGAGAACAAAAACGTTGAGGGGGTGTTTTTTGCGTCGCTGGCTGACGAATCTGATTCTCGGGCGAGATGCTCGCCAACAAGCCTATGTGCTGCGCACGATGATGGCTTCGGTGAGTTACCTGATCGGGTGCGTCATTGCCGAGACGGCGCTCTTCAGCGGCATTGCCGGCCCGCAGGAAGCACGTACCTTTGAGTTTTTTTCCGTTCTGACGGCGGTGCTGTCTTACTGGCTGGTTCGGTCAGGGATGACGCGTTGGCTGGAAGACCCCGGCCTCACCATCGTGCAAATGCTCGTGGGTGAAACCATGGCGGCCATCGCGTACTGCCAGTTTCACGAGTTTCGCGGTGCGATGCTGGCGCTGGATGTGGCCGTGATTTCATTTGGCATCTTCAACCTGAACCGTTGCCGCCAATGGATGATGAGCCTGTATGCCCTGGTCACGATGGGCGGGGTCATGCTGTGGCAAAGCCTGGAAGCACCCGACCGCTTTCCCCCCACGGTGGAAGCGGTTCATTTTCTGATCTTGTGCACGTTGCAAGTGGTCGTGGCCTTGTTGGGGGCCGAATTCTCGGAATTGCGTGCCCGTCTGCGTAGCCGCAAGAACGCGCTGGAAGAGGCATTGACCCGCATTCAGGATCTGGCCAACCGGGACAGCCTGACGGGCTTATACAACCGCCGCTACACGCAAGAGCTGATGGATCATCACATCAGCCTGCAAGGCCGGTCAGGCAGGGCTTTTTCGCTGGCGCTGATCGATCTGGATCATTTCAAGGCGGTCAATGACACGCACGGCCATGCCACGGGTGATCAGGTGCTGCAGATTTTTGCCAGCGAAGCGCGTCGCGTGACCCGTGAGTCGGACATCCTCGCCCGCTGGGGCGGCGAAGAGTTCATCATCGTCATGCCGGACACCCTGGCTGAAGGGGCCCGCTTATTGGTGGATCGGTTGCGCAGTTCGTTAAATGAATTGAGAATCGAAACACTCGAGCCCCCCCTGCAAATCAAGTTTTCTGCAGGCATCACGGAACATCGTCCAGGGGAGAGCAGTGATGTGGCCCTGACGCGCGCCGATCGAGCGCTCTATGCGGCCAAGGTGGCGGGGCGCCACCGGACGGTTGTTGATTTGGGTTAACGGCAAATGTAAATCGTTCAAGAACGATGGGCTGATGCCGATGAAGACATCAATTTCTGAATCGGTACTCGCCATGACATCCTGGATCGCCAACCTCCCATTGCGGCACAAGCTGCTTCTCTTGTGCCTTGTGGGCCTGGTTCTGGCTGCGGCGCCCAGCATCGTGCTGGTCAAGGACTTGGTATCGAGCATGCAGGTCATCCGCCAGGAACGCGATGCCATGCCGTCGGTCCATGCCATGCTCAAAATGGTGCGTTACACCCAGGAGCACCGTGGCATGAGTACGGCCGTGCTCAATGGCAATGAAACCATGCGAGGGGGGCGTGAACAGCGGCAGACCCTGATCGAGCAGGCCCTGACCGACACGCGTAGCCTGTTGCAGGCGCAATCACACACCCGTGTGATGAGCGAACTGGACAGCATTCAGCAGGAGTGGCGCACCCTGGCCAAGGATGTGTCGTCTGCCTCGGTGTCGGCATCCGACAGCGTGACGCGACACAACAATCTGATCAACCGAATGTTGTTCTTGCTGGATGACGAAGCCGAAGTCAGTGGCTTGTCGCTCGATGCCGATGCTGAAAGCTATTACCTGATCCTGACGGTGATGCGTGATCTGCCGCGCGTGACCGACAAGATGGGACAGGCCCGCGCGCGCGGCACGGCTTTGGTGCACAAGCGCAGCACGGATGCGCTCGAAGTCAATGCTTTGCAAAACGCCTTTGGGGCGGTTCGTGTGCATGCCATCGATGCGCGGCGTAATCTGCAAAATGCCTCGGCGCGTTCTGTGGACGCTGGCGCATCGTTCAAAGCCAGTTGGGATGATGCCCACGCGGCCATGACTGCTGCGGAAAAGCTGGTCAACCGGATTTCGGCAGGGCAGTTCGACACGCTGACGGCGGACGCCTATTTCAAAGAAATGACGACGCACATTGATCAGCTGTATACGTTCAGTGATGTGCTATTGTCGCGACTGGATCACCTGTTCGAAGCACGGTCTGCTGCCGAGCGCAATGCCTTGGTGGGCGTGCTGGCGGCCATGTTGGTGGCGCTGTTGGCGGGGATCGCTTTGGTGGTGGTGATCGCTCGGTCTATCACCGGCCCGATTGGTCGTGCGCTGGAAATGGCTGAGGCCATGGCGCAAGGCGACTTGTCTCATGAGTTGGCGGTCGATCAGCGTGATGAGATCGGGGTCATGGTGCATGCCATGGCCGAGTCCATCCAGCACATGCGGCAAACCTTGGCAGGCATCAAGTCGACCAGCGAATCGGTGGCGACGGCGGCCACGCAGATCGCGCAGGGTAATCTGGACTTGAGCAGTCGGACTGAGAATCAGGCGTCGTCACTGCAGCAAACGGCGTCCTCCATGGAGGAGATGTCTGCGACCGTGAACCAGAACGCGCACACGGCCGCAACCGCCAACAGCCTGGCGAATCAGGCGGCGTCGGTGGCGTCTGAGAGTGGTGAGACCTTCAGTCAGGTGGTACACAAGATGGAGGCCATCAAGCAGTCCAGCAACAAGATCGCCGAAATCAACGCGGTGATTGACGGGATTGCCTTCCAGACCAACATCCTGGCTTTGAACGCGGCGGTGGAAGCAGCGCGAGCCGGTGAGCAGGGACGTGGCTTTGCCGTGGTGGCTTCCGAAGTGCGGGCTCTGGCGCAGCGGTCGGCCAACGCGGCGCGCGAGATCAAGTCGCTCATCAGTCACAGCGTGGAGAACGTGGAAGCCGGGTATGCCTTGGCTCAAAGCACGGGGCAGTCGATTGATCGTCTGGTGGCGCAAGTGCAGCGCGTGAGCCAGATGATGTCCGAGATCGCCACCAGCTCAGATCAGCAAAGTCAGGGCATTTCGCAGGTGAATGCTGCGGTGACTCAGCTGGATGAAGTCACGCAGCAGAACGCTGCCTTGGTGGAGGAGTCGTCTGCGGCCGCCACCAGTCTGCGAGAGCAGGCGCAGCGTTTGCAAGAGGCCGTGGGTGTCTTCAAGGTGGACTGATGGACCGGATTTCGTGTCAACATGATCGACATTGATCACTGTTGAAGCGTTTTATGTTGCTCAAGCGTCTCATCCTGCCTTTGCTGATCGTGGTGGCCTTGGTGCTTGGCTGGTTCAGCTTTTTCCTGCATTGGAGCTACTCCACAGGCGAGCGCGCCGGCTGGGTGCAAAAACTCTCGCACAAGGGCTGGGTCTGCAAGACCTGGGAAGGGGAGCAGGCCTTGGTGTCGCAGCCAGGGGCGGTGGCTGAGAAGTTTCTCTTTACTGTGCACGACGATGCCGTGGCAGCCGACATCAACCGGCTCATGGGCAAGCGGGTGTCGCTGCATTACGAAGAAAAGGTGGGGCTGCCTACCAGTTGCTTTGGCGACACGCGTTACTTCATCACCAAGGTGGTGCCGGTGGACGAGATCAGTCTGACGCCCGGCGTGGTGGTGCAAACGCCTGCCGCCTCCGCGCCGATGCCTGCCTCGGCTGCTTCGGCGCCTTGATGCCGCGGTTGCCCGACCAAGACAAAGGCCCGCAGTGGCGGGCCTTTTGGGTGTGCGTGTGACAAGCGGTCAGCGCACCAGCAACACGGGTACCTTGCAGCTGGCCAGCACCTTGGTGGCCACCGAGCCTGTCACCAGGTTCATCAGGTTGCTGTGCCCGTGCGAGCCCATGATGATCAGGTCGAACTTGCCTTTGTCGGCAAACTTGGCGATCACGTCGGGGGCATGGCCAGTCTTGCCCACATAAGCGGTTCGCAGGTCATGCTTGGCGGTGAACTTGCGGATGGGCTTGAAGATGCCTTCCGCCGTGTCTTCGTAATAGCTCTTGAGTTGCTCGGGCGGGAACATCGAGGCCGCGTGCGGCGGGATCAGGGGCACCACGGTCAGCACCGTGAACTCGTGCTGACCGCTCAGCCATTCTTCGTGCGTGGCCAACCAGGCCAGCATGCGCTTGGTGTAGGGGCTGCCATCCACAGGGAGCAAGATCTTCATGGGTGTCCTCTCAAGGGTGCCGATGCATCCATCGGGCTTCAATCCTAC
Source organism: Aquabacterium sp. (assembly GCF_048860245.1). Classification (GTDB taxonomy): domain Bacteria; phylum Pseudomonadota; class Gammaproteobacteria; order Burkholderiales; family Burkholderiaceae_C; genus Aquabacterium. The sequence continues at coordinate 29,209 of NZ_JBLIZW010000008.1, forward strand.
AGTCTAGACCCGAACGCAGCGCAGACCGTCATAGCCGTCTGATTCGTGTTTGTAGCCGTGGCCACGTGCGTTACTGACCACGCGGGTGTGCCCCCGGTCGTGCGTCACCACGTAATCATGTCGGCAGTGCAAGTGCCCATGGATCCACAGGTCCACACCCGGCATCAGGTCGTCATCGGCGTTGCAGAAGCTGGCGGTGCCGGGCTGGCGACCATAACGGGGGTCGGCACTGCGCAGGCTGGGGCCAAAGTGGGTGATGACCACGGTGGCATCCCACGGTGCATCAGGGGCGGGGGGCTGCGACAAGGTGTCTTGCAACCACTGCCGGCATTGCAGGGCTTCGGCGCGCACGGCGTCCGGATCGAAGGGCAGTCCGTGGCGGGTGGCCCGCATCACGTTGACGAAGTACGAGGCGGCCCGCATGGGCTTGGCCCGGTGGGCTTCACCAAACAGGTTGAAGTCGCACCAGCGCGTGGTGCCCAGAAAGCGGATGCGCCGGCCATCGGGGGCGGGCAGGACGATGTGGTCCTGCGACAGCAGGGTCAGGCCCAGTTGGCGAGCGTGGTCGCGCAGCCCAATCAGGGCCTCGTCCACATCCCGGCGATCAAACTCGTGGTTGCCGGGCACGTAGAGCACCGGCACGGGCCAGTTGGCGAACAGGGACAGCCCTTCCCAGGTGCTGTCCACATCGCCAGCGATGACCAGCAAGTCGGCGTCAGGGGCCGCTTGGGGCTCGAAGTCTTCCGTCTCCAGATGGAGATCGGACAAGATCTGGATGTTCAAGGGCGATCAGTTGGCGCCGTGACAGTTCTTGTACTTCTTGCCGCTGCCGCAATGGCAGGGGTCGTTGCGGCCGAGCTTGGGATGCTCGCGGATCACGGTTTCGACCTTGTGGCTTTCGGCCAGACCGATCTGCGCCAGGTCCACCACGTCGAACACCAAGGCCTCGATGGCTTCATCGAGGTTGTTGAGCGGGTGCTCTTCGTTCAGGGCCTTGGTCATGGCTTGCTGGGTTTCATCCTGCTCGGGCAGGTGACGCCAGATGGAGTCCAGCAGGTCGGGCACGCCCGCCAGTGCGGCTTCTTCCAGTTGGGGGAAGTTGGCCAGCGCCCATTCGAAACCAGCCGCCCAGTAGCCCAGACCTTCCAGTGCATCCTTGCCTTCGACGGGATTGCCGTCGTCGTCTTCGATCATGGGGACCAGCGGGTCGAACCAGCCGTCTTCCAGAATGCCGCGCAGGATTTCATCCTTGCGGCGGGTGATCAGGTGAACCAGCCGCTCGTGCTGTTCCACCGACCAGCCGGGGATGCCGGGCTCGGGCATGCCTTCGGTCCCGAAAATCGGGGGCAGCCAGTCTTCGGGTTGCAACAGCACGGGTTGCACGATGACGCCAGCCAGGTAGCCGTCCAGGATGACCGCATCAACGGTTTCAAACGGGGCCGGGACAGTGCCCAGCAATTCGTCGATTTCGTTGATCTCGGCGTCGGTCAGCGGCAGCGGTTTTTTCATGATCAGGCAAACAGGGGCATCGAAACCTGCATTGTGCCGGCAATGTCTTCCCCTGACCAGTCAAAGAAGGACTGTGCGGCTTCAGAATTCGACGTCGAGTTCATCAATGTCAATGGGTTCTGATTTGGCGGCTTTGATCCAGTCTTTCATGTCAGGCATGGCCAGGATGCGATCCACATAGCTTTGGCAGACGGTATCCAGCTTGACGTGGTAGGTGGTGAAGCGGGTGCACACCGGTGCATACATGGCGTCTGCGATGGTGCGTTGCGCACCAAACAGGAACGGGCCGCCGTATGTGTCCAGGCATTCGCGCCAAATGGCACAGATGCGGTCGATGTCGGCTTGCGCACGCGACCAGACTTTGAAGTCGGGGAAATTGCCGCGCAGGTTCATCGGCAGCGATGACCGGAGCGCCGAGAAGCCTGAGTGCATTTCGCCACTGATAGCGCGGCAGTGGGCGCGGGCCGCGCGGTCTGCGGGCAGCAGGTGCGCTTCGGGGCACACCTCGTTGAGGTATTCCGCAATGGCCAGCGTGTCCCACACACGGACCCCTTCATGGCTCAGGCAGGGCACGAGGATGGACGACGACAGCAGCAAGATTTCTGCGCGGGTGGAGGGGTCGTCAGGGGGCAGCACATGCTCGGCAAACGGCAGGCCTGCAAAGCGCACCAACAGCCAACCCCGCAAGGACCACGATGAGTAGTTCTTGCTGGTGATCGTGAGGGTGGTCGGCACCACGGTGTGGCTGGTGGGCGCATCCGCCGGAACCTTGGATGTGGGACGGGCACGGGTCGACTTGCGCGCCGGGGCTTTGGCGAGGGTGGCCATGGTGTCTCCGAGTCAGGGTGTGGGTGTCAGGCCTGTGTGTCACTGAGCAAGCTGCATGCCACGGTGCACGTTGTTTGTGGGCCATGCTGACTTGGCGCGCAACTTGCAGCATGAGACGGGCCGCTACCTCAGGAACGCTCATGCTTTACGCGACCTATCAGGCTCAACACATGGCCATGGACCCTTGGCGTCAACTGGCGCGGGGCATGGCGGACTGGCTGCATCAGGTGGTGCCCGAGGGGCCTGCGCAGTCGTCCGTCAGAGAACTGGTGGCCGGCGGGGCGCTGGCTCGCAGCGTGGCTGCCGCCCACGACGTGTTTGCGCGCATGTCCCTGACCCATGCCCGCCCCTCGTTTGGCATCCCGGAGGCCCTGTGTCAGGGGCGCACCTATGTCATCCACGAAGAGCCCGTGATGCGCACCCCGTTTGGCACCTTGCTGCATTTCCGCAAGGAGGGTGGCCCCGAGTTGCCCAAGGTGTTGCTGGTGGCGCCCATGTCTGGCCACTTCGCCACGCTGCTGCGCGACACCGTCAAGACCTTGCTGCAAGACCATGACGTGTTCATCACCGACTGGCACAACGCGCGGGATGTGCCGCTGAAGCACGGGATGTTTGGCCTGGATGACTACACCCGGCACCTCATCCAGTTTCTGGACAAGCTGGGGCCGGGCGCGCACTTGATGGCCATTTGTCAGCCTTGTGTGGCGGCGCTGGCGGCCACGTCCTTGATGGCGCAGGATGCTCACCCTGCTCAGCCGCGCAGCTTGACGCTGATGGCCGGTCCCATTGATTGCCGCGTCAACCCGACGGAGGTGAACAAACTGGCCACCAGCAAACCCATGAGCTGGTTCGAAGAGAACATGATCCACACGGTGCCTTGGCCGCAGCGTGGGGCCGGGCGCAAGGTGTACCCGGGCTTTGTTCAGCTGACCGCGTTCATGAGCATGAACCGCGAGCGCCACATCAAGGCCTTCGAGGACATGTACGCCCATTTGGCAGCGGGGGATCATGACAAGGCCGCGACCACGCAGGCGTTTTACGAAGAGTATTTCGCTGTGGCCGATCTGCCGGCAGAGTTCTATCTGGAAACCGTGGGCAAAGTGTTCCAGACCTATGACCTGCCCCGAGGCGTGCTGACCTGCGGAGACACGGTGGTGGATCCCAGGGCCATTCGGCGGACCTCGCTGTTCACGGTCGAAGGTGAGCGAGACGACATTTGCTCAGTGGGACAGACCGTGGCCGCGCAGGACCTGTGCACCGCCGTCCGCCCTTACCGGCGCAACCACCACATCCAGACGGGTGTGGGCCACTATGGGGTGTTCAGCGGCCGCCGCTGGCAAAACGAAATCTATCCCCGTGTCAGGGACGTGATTCACCAGACGGCGGCCTGAGCCAAGCGATCAGGTCGTGGCTGCTGCTTGCAGTTGTTGCAGCGCGCTTGGGTCCTCGATGGTGCTGAGGTCGCCCGTATCACGGCCTTCGCACACGGCCTGGATGGCGCGCCGCAGCAGCTTGCCCGAGCGCGTCTTGGGCAGCACGCCGACAAACTGCACACGCGCCGGTCGGGCCACTGCGCCCAACTGGCTGTCCACCGTTTGCATGATTTCGGCTTCCAGTGCGGCGCAGCCCGCCGCATCGGCCACGCGGGCCGGATCCCGTGCCACGACAAAGGCGCGGGCCACTTGCCCCTTGAGCTGATCGGCCACGCCCACCACCGCCACTTCGGCCACACCGGCATGGCTGCTGATGGCCTCTTCGATTTCGCGGGTGCCCAGTCGGTGTCCGGCGACGTTGATCACGTCGTCGGTGCGGCCCAGGATGAAGTAGTAGCCATCCTTGTCGCGGATGCCCCAGTCAAAGGTGTTGTAGACCAGCTTGTTGTGGAAGGTCGACCAGTAGGTCTGCACAAAGCGCTTGTCGTCACCCCAGACGGTTTGCAGGCAGCCGGGCGGCAGAGGGCCTTCGATGGTCAGCACGCCCTTTTGGTCCGCGCCAGTGAGCTCTTCGCCCGTCTGGTCATCCAGCAGCTTGACCTGGTAGCCGGGCATGGCAATGCCGGGCGAACCCAAGCGGGTTTTCAGGGACGGATCAACGCCGCGCGCCAGGCTGAGGATGGGCCAGCCCGTTTCGGTCTGCCAGTAGTTGTCGACGATGGGCTTGCCAATGGCCTCGCCGATCCAGGCAGCCGTGGGCTCGTCCAGTGGCTCGCCTGCCAGGAAGAGGCTCTTGAGGCTGGACAGGTCGTGGCGCTTGAGGCAGTCCGGGTCCTGCTTTTTGAGGACGCGCACGGCAGTGGGCGCCGAGAACATCACGTTGACCTTGTACTTTTCGACCAGTGACCACCAGATGGCCGCATCCGGACGGATGGGCAGACCTTCGTAGATGATGGTGCTCATACCCGTGATCAGCGGGCCATAGACGATGTAGCTGTGCCCCACGACCCAGCCAATGTCGCTGGCGCAGAAGAAGGTTTCGCCGGGCTTGCCGCAGTAAATCTGGTCCATGGACGATGCCAGCGCCACGGCATAACCGCCCGTGTCCCGCTGCACCCCTTTGGGCTTGCCGGTGGTGCCCGAGGTGTAGAGCGTGTAGCTGGGGTGGGTGGCGTCGACCCATTCACAAGGCACCTGGGCGTCGAGGACGGCGGCGCGTGCGCTCGCGTAGTCCACATCGCGGGGGCTTTGCATCTCGGCCGGGGCCAGGCCGCGGTCCACCAGCAGCACGTGTTCCACGGGGTGGCTGCACACGCGCAGGGCTTCGTCCAGCAGGGGCTTGTAGGGAATGACCTTGCCCCCGCGTGAACCAGCGTCGGCGCTCACGATCACGGTGGGGCGGGCATCGTCGATGCGGCTGGCCAGTGCGTGGCTGGCAAAGCCGCCAAACACCACCGAGTGGATGGCGCCCAGACGGACCGTGGCCAGCATGGCAATCACGGCTTGCGCGATCATGGGCATGTAAATCAGCACCCGGTCGCCCTTTTTGACGCCGAGGTTCTGCAGGATGGCCGCCATGCGCTGCACTTCAACGTGCAATTGCGCGAAGGTGATGATCTCTTCGGTGTTGGTTTCGGTGGAAACCGCGATCAGGGCGGCCTGATCGGGTCGGGCCGCCAGATGCCGGTCGACCGCGTTGTGGCAGAGGTTGGTCTGCCCGCCCACAAACCACTTTGCAAAGGGCGGCTGGTGGTAGTCACAGACTTGGTCGAATGGGCGGTGCCAGTCGATGCGAGCCGCTTGTTCGGCCCAGTAGGTGTCGCGTTCTTGGATGGAACGCTCGTAAAGCGCGCGGTAGCTCATGCTTACTCCTGAAATGCCTCAGCGGGTAGCCGAGGCCTCAGGACCGACATGCTAGGCCGGGTCAACCCTCATGGGTTTGGGGACAATCCCGCGGTGACGTTAACGTCAGAGCGTTCAGATGAACATCGCACCGCGACGCAGCACGAACAAGCCGATGACGCAGAGCGCCAGAACCACCACCCAGCGAAACACCTGCTTGGCGCGTTGGCGCCAGACGGCATCCCCGGTGATCTGGTGCATGGCCATGCAGGCCAGCATGGCCACCAGCAAGCCGGTTCCGATCAGGCGAAGCAGGGCCATCTGGAGGCTTACCAGGCTGGCGCCAGCTCGGCCATGCCGCGCGGAGCCTTGGCCTCGTCTTCAAACGTCACGATGTCCCAGGCGTCTTGCTGATCCATCAGGGCGCGCAGCAACTGGTTGTTCATGGCGTGGCCCGATTTGTAGGCGGTGTACGCGGCCAACAAGGGGTAGCCCACCACATACAGGTCACCGATGGCGTCCAGGATCTTGTGTTTCACGAACTCGTCGTCGTAGCGCAGGCCGTCGCTGTTGAGCACACGGTAGTCGTCCACCACGATGGCGTTGTCCATGCTGGCACCCAGCCCCAGACCCCGTGAGCGCATCAATTCCACGTCTTTGGTGAACCCAAAGGTGCGGGCGCGGGCGATGTCGCGCTTGTACTGGCCCGAGCTGAAGTCGAACTCCACGCGTTGGCCGGTCTGGTCCACGGCCGGATGGTCAAAGTCGATCTCGAAGGCCAGTTTGTAGCCGTGGTAAGGCTCCAGCCGTGCCCACTTCAAGTTGCGTCCCTCGCCGTCGCGCACTTCAATGGGCTTGAGCACGCGCAGGAATTTCTTGGGCGCCTTCTGCAACTCAATGCCCGCGCTTTGCAGCAGGTACACAAACGCGGCTGACGAGCCATCCAGAATGGGCACCTCTTCGGCCGTGATGTCGATGTACACGTTGTCCAGCCCCAGGCCGGCACACGCCGACATCAGGTGCTCGATGGTGTTGACCTTGGCTGCACCGGGGTCCCCGCCTGGGGAGATGGTGGTGGCCATCCGGCAGTCGCACACCGACGTGGTGTTGACGGGGATGTCCACAGGCTCGGGCAGGTCCACCCGGCGAAACACGATGCCCGTGTTCGCTGGCGCCGGACGCAGGGTCAACTCCACGCGCTGGCCACTGTGCAGGCCCACGCCCACCGCGCGGGTCAAAGATTTGAGGGTGCGTTGTTGCAGCATGGGGTGAATTATCCCGGTTCTGCCTCCCTCGTGCATTCAAGATCGCCTATCGCGGCGATTGGCACAAGCAGCAGGCTCAGCGCGTGTTCAGAGCGTATGCGTCCGGTCGCCGTGCTCAAAGCCGATGGCGTCAAACCACGGGCCTTTGACAAAGCCGATGACCTTGAACAACTCACCCATTTCGTGTTCGGCCAGCAGCATCTGGATGGCGCCACGGGTTTTCAGTTGATCGGCCGTGCTGGCATCGCAGGTGCGGGCCAGGGCTTCGCCCAGTCCGCAGTTGGTCAGGAAGCGGCCTTGCGAGGTGTAGCCCAGCACTTCCCAGCCACCTTCTTGTCCAGCGAGTGCAATGCCGGTGAAGTTGACGTGGGTGGTGATGTCTTTCTCGCCGACCAGCACCAGCGGATCCGGGTCGCTTTGGTGCAGGTGATGGCACATCAGGGTGCCGCCGTGGCGCTGGGGCAGGTAGTACTCCGATTCCGGGAAACCGTAGTCCAGGAAGAAAGCGGCGCCACGTGACATGCGTTGTGCCAGCGTTGCCACAAAGGCTTCGGCCTGTCCGTGGGTTTCGGTGACGGTGCCGGGCACGAATTCGCTGTCAGGGCGATCGGTCGGCGGGCGCACCCCGTCCGGTGCCGGCCGGTCGGCCCACGCGAAGGTCGTGGGGGCGTCGGTGCCGTCTGTCGGGGTCAGGGCCACGCCGCGCTCCTGCCACTGCACCCCATCCCACGCCATCAGGTGCACCGGCATGGCGTCCAGCACCTCGTTGCCCACGATCACGCCTTGCAGGTCATCGGGCAGGCTGTCGGCCCAGATCACCTTGTGGACCAGTTCCGGGTGGGCTTTGCGCAGGCGCTCGTGCTGGCGCTCCCGCAGGGTGCCGGAGAGATCGACGATGGTGTAGCGGCTGATCTGGTCGCCCAGTTCACCCAGAATCTGTTCGGCCAACGCACCGGTGCCGGCGCCGAACTCCCAAATCTGATCGGTACCCGTGGCCGCCAGGGCCTGGGCCAGTTGCTTGGCCAGCACTTCGCCGAACAAGGGCGTCAACTCCGGTGCGGTCACGAAGTCTGATCCATCTTGTGGTGCGTGGCCCAGCACCCGGCGACCGCCGCTGTAGTAACCCAGTCCGGGAGCATACAGGGCCAGCTCCATGAAGCGCTCAAAGCGCATCCACCCGCCGCGCTCACGGATTTCGTGCGCAATCAGGTCGGCCAGAGGGTGAGGGTTCAGGGGGGCGGCCACTACACTGTGGCCCGTTGTGGTCGGGCGGTTCATGCCCGAGATTGTAGGAACGTGGAAGGTTTGTCGCAGAAAGTTCGCACATGACGCACGAGTCGAACAAGGTTTTGTCCCCGGATGCCGCAGCCCGGCGGGTGCTCATCACCGGCGGGGCACACCGACTGGGCGCTGTGCTGTGCGAGGTGTTCGCGCAGGCTGGCTGGGAGGTCTGGTGCCACTATCACCGCTCGGCCGAGGCGGCACTCGCCTTGTGCGCGAGGCTGCGTGCACAGGGCTGGCGGGCGCAAGCGATCCAGGCCGACCTGCACGACCAGGCTGATCGCCAGCGCATGGTGGCCGACATCACGGCGCAGGCGGGTGCCCTGCATGCCTTGGTCAACAACGCGTCCAGCTTCGAGCCTGATGCCGCCGACGACTTCGATGTCGCCGCCACGAGGGCGCAGCTGGAGGTCAATCTGGTGGCGCCGCTGGCGCTGTCGGCCCTGGTTGCGCAAGCGGCACCAGCGGGCGAGCCTACGGGGGGGCGCTGCGTCATCCACGTGCTCGACCAGAAGGTGTTCAACCTCAACCCCGATTATTTTTCGTACACGGTGACCAAGCTGGCGCTGGAGCGCGCGGTGGCCTTGCAAGCGCAGGCCCTGGCGCCTGCCGTGCGCGTGTGCGGCGTGGCACCGGGCCTGATGTTTCTGAGCGGCCCGCAAACGCAAGAGAATTTTGACCACGCAGGCCAGGTCAACCTCATGCGCCGGCCCACCGATCCGGCTCAAGTGGCCCAGACCTGCCTGTTTCTCGCCCAAAATCCCTGCATCACCGGGGTGACCCTGGCGGTGGACAACGGCCAACACCTCGTGCCGCTGCCCCGCGACGTCATGTTTGTGGTGCAAGACCTTTTGAAAGGTGGCGATGCAAGCTGACCTCATCACCCAACTGTTGCTTACGTGTCGCCGCATTTTTTTGCGCGACCACGTCATTGAGGTGCGCATTGGCGCGCACGATTTCGAGAAGGCGCGCGCTCAGCGCGTGATCTTCAACATCGAGTTGTTTGTGCCTTATCACCTGTCCACCCCCACGGCCGATCAGCTGCACGAAGTGGTGGACTACGACTTTGTGAGGCAGGTGGTGGCCCGTCGCGTCAACGCGGGTCACGTGGAGCTGCAAGAGACCCTGTGTGATGACCTCGTCAGCGAGCTGATTCAGCACCCCAGTGTGCAGGCCGTGCGACTGTCCACCTGCAAGCCCGATGTCTACCCCGACTGTGCCGGGGTGGGCGTAGAAGTATTCCGAATGAAAGACCCCCAGCCATGTCTCTGACCAAAGGCACGCAGACCCTCAACCTCACCGGCCTGCGTTTTGACGCCAGCCTGGGGGTGTTGGAGCACGAAAAAACCGCCCCCCAGCCCATCCTGGTGGATGCCGAACTCAATATGGGCAGTCAGCCCCTGCTGCCCAAAGACGACGACCTGATGCACGTGCTGGATTACCGCCGTGTGCGCGCCATCATCATTGAGGAGTGCACGGCCCAGCACATCAATCTGCTGGAGACCATGATCGGCAAGCTGTGCAACCGGCTGATGGATCTGCCGGGCGTGCAGGGCGTGCGCGTGCGCATTGCCAAGCTCGAAATCTTTGACGATTGCGAAGTGGCCATCCACATGGAAACCGGCCAATGGTGAGTTTTTGCGCCGTGGCCTCGGCCATCTGAGGCATATGCACGGGGCAAACTGCCCTGACTGAGGGGGGAAATCTGGCCCAAAACCACCAGATCGGCGAAAATGGAAGGTTATGAGCCAAGCCGCCCCCACTTTCCAAGAGTCCCATCTGAGTGCCGTGTCCCCTGATCAGGAGGTCCGCATGGTTGACGACGCCCTGCTGTTCGCCCAAGCCGCCCTGGTCATGGAGGCCGGCGGGACTGATGCCGTGGCCGATGCGGCCGAAGAAGCGCGTGCCAAAAAGCATGCCTTCGAGATGAACAAGCTCAGCAAGCGCCTGCACCGTCAGGTGGGCGAGGCCATCACCGACTTCAACATGATTGAAGATGGCGACAAGGTCATGGTGTGCATGTCGGGCGGCAAAGACAGCTACGGCATGCTGGACATCCTGATGAACCTGCAAAAGCGGGCCCCCATCAAGTTTGAGATCGTGGCGGTCAATCTGGACCAAAAACAACCCGGTTTCCCTGAGCATGTGCTGCCTGAATACCTGACCAAGGTGGGCGTGCCTTTTCGCATTGAAGAGCAGGACACCTACAGCGTGGTCAAGCGTGTCGTGCCCGAGGGCAAGACCACCTGCTCGCTGTGTTCGCGCCTGCGTCGTGGCATCTTGTATCGCGTGGCCACCGAACTGGGTTGCACCAAGATCGCCTTGGGCCACCACCGCGATGACATCCTGCAGACCATGTTCATGAACATGTTCTTTGGGTCGACTCTCAAGGGCATGCCGCCCAAACTGGTGACCGACAACGGTGAACACGTGGTGATCCGCCCCATGGCCTACTGCCGTGAAAAGGACCTGGCCACGTACGCCGAGCATCGTCAGTTCCCCATCATTCCGTGCAACCTGTGCGGCAGCCAGGAAGGCCTGCAGCGTCAGCAGATGCGCGAGATGATCAACGACTGGGATGAGAAATTCCCCGGCCGCGTGGACAACATGTTCACCGCGCTGTCGAACATCATTCCGTCGCACATGATGGACCGCAAGCTCTACCCCTTCACCACCATCAAGGCCACGGGCGTGCCCATGAAGGGCGGCGACATCGCGTTTGACGAAGACGAAGGCTGCGGCGATCCCTCCGATGGCTTGCCTGCCGAAACCTCGGTGCCCCTGAGCGCCATCCCCATTCGCAAGGCGGTGTGACATGAAGCGCTGGCTGCTGGCTGTGCTGTGGTGTGTGAGTGCGCTGTGGTTGGCCGGTTGTGCTGGCCCGCAAGCAATCACCAGTCAGGTGTCCAGTTTTGGCGCCTGGCCGGCAGGGCGCGCGCCGGGCACCTATGTGTTCGAGCGATTGCCCTCGCAGCAAAGCCAGCCGCAATGGCAGGCCACACTGGAGGCGGCTGCGCAGCCGGCGTTGACCGCAGCCGGGTTCAAGCTGGTCGAAGCGCCGGAGCAGGCCGCATTCAGCGTGCAGCTGGGGTCTCAAACCCGTCAGGATCCGCGTCCGCAGTACGACCCGTTCTGGGGGCCGTTTGGCCGATTTGGCTGGGGGGGCTTCTGGGGGACAGGCGGTGGCGGGGTGTCCATGAGCATGCAGATGGAGCCCAACTGGGTCCACATGCAGGTGGATGTGATGATTCGTGACCGTCGCACCGGTGAGGTCCTGTACGAAACCCATGCGACACACGACCGGCTGGGTTCCGTCAGCGTGCAACTGCTGACGCCTTTGTTTGATGCCGCGCTCAAGGACTTTCCGGGTCCTGCTGTGAGTCCGCGTACCATCACCGTCCCGGTCCGTCAGGGCCAGGACTGATTCCTCCCTCTTCCAACAGGCAGTTCATGTCGCTTTCCATCGTCATCATGGCCGCGGGCAAAGGCACCCGCATGAAGTCGTCTCGCCCCAAGGTGCTGCACAAACTGGCCGGGCGCCCGATGCTGGCCCATGTGATCGGCACCACAGCCACCTTGCAAGCCGGCCGCCAGGTGGTCATCACCGGGCATGGTGCCGAGATGGTCGAGACCGCCATGAAAGCGGCCTTTTCCTCGGCGCCCTTGCAGTTCGTGCGGCAGGAGCCCCAACTGGGTACCGGCCATGCGGTGCAGCAAGCGGTGCCCGTGTTGCCAGACGATGGCATCACCCTCATCCTCAATGGCGACACCCCGCTGATCCACGCCAGCACCGCACAGGCCTTGGTCGATGCGTGCGGCGGCGACAAGCTGGCGCTGTTGACCATCAACCTGGCAGACCCCACGGGGTATGGCCGCATCGTTCGCGATGAAACGGGCGTGAAGGTGCTGGGCATCGTCGAACACAAAGACGCCACGCCCGAGCAGCGCGCCATCCACGAGGTGTACACCGGCATGATGGCGGCACCCACGGCGCGCTTGAAGCAATGGCTCGCGCGTCTGGACAACCGGAACGCCCAAGGGGAGTACTACCTGACCGATGTGGTGGCCATGGCCCAGGCCGAAGGCCTGAGTGTGGTCGCCGCACAGCCGCGTGACGAGGTGGAGGTGCTGGGCGTCAACAGCCCTGCGCAATTGGCTGACCTGGAGCGCCGGTACCAGCGTGTGCAGGCAGAACGCCTGATGGAGCAGGGCGTGCGTTTGGCTGATCCGGCCCGTTTTGACCTGCGTGGCACCCTGCAGTGCGGCCAGGATGTGGACATCGACGTCAACTGCGTGTTCGAAGGCCAGGTCACGTTGGGCGATGAAGTGCAGATTGGCGCCAACTGTGTCATTCGCAATGCGAGCATCGCTCGTGGCGCGGTGATCCATCCCTTTACCCACATTGATGGCGACACCCAAGGCGCCAGCGTGGGCGAGGGGGCCTTGATCGGTCCGTTCGCGCGCTTGCGCCCTGGTGCCAAGCTGGGCAAAGAGGTGCACATCGGCAACTTTGTCGAGGTCAAGAACTCCACCCTGGCCGATGGCGCCAAGGCCAACCACCTGGCCTACCTGGGTGACGCCGATGTGGGCGAGCGCGTCAATTACGGCGCCGGCAGCATCACGGCCAACTACGATGGGGCCAACAAGCACCGCACCGTCATTGGCAATGACGTGCACGTGGGCTCCAACTGCGTGCTGATCGCACCGATCAGCCTGGGCGACGGTGCCACCATCGGTGGCGGCAGCACGATCAGCAAGGATGCGCCAGCCGGGCAACTCACCGTGGCGCGAGCCAAACAAGTCTCCCTGAATGGGTGGCAGCGTCCGCAAAAGGTGAAGCGCTGAACGGCTAATATGGCCGCATGAACCACTATGAACGCCTGAAAGTTGCACAGGACGCCCCGCCAGAGGTCGTCCGTGCTGCCTATCGGGCGTTGGCAGGCAAGTTGCACCCGGATCGCCAAGCGTCCGGGGCGCCGACGGGCCCGCAAGATGAGTGGCATGAACAGATGGCTGCGCTCAACGCGGCTTATGAAACGCTGATCGACCCGCAATTGCGCCGCGAATATGACGCGACGCTCATGCCGTGGCGAGCCTCTGCCAGTGACGCTGCGGTCCCGACCGATGCGGGTGAGGCGTCTGGCGCGCAGGCCGGCGCAGCCCGTGTGGACCTGGATTGGGTCACGCCAGAAATGGTCGCGACCGAAGCCGTCTGGCCGCCCAGCAAGCGTGTGATTGTTTTGGTGGGTGGCGTGAGCGCGCTGCTCACCATGGCCATCGTGTCGCTGATCTGGCACCTGGTGTCGTCGCACCAAATGGAGCAGGCCCTGTCAGATCACTATGCCATGCGGCCACCGCCCATGGCCTCTGGTGCGTCTCAGGGAGACGATGCGGTCATGTCGACGCCGTTTCCGCCTCAGCCTGTGGAGCCGGCGCAGCGTGTCCGTGTGGCCGATGGCAGCGCACAGCCCGATCGAGAGGGCCTCGCAGGGGCTGCCCCACATCGTCCGACGGTGGAGGAGTTGTCCCGGATGTCGGATGAGGAACTGTTGAAGGTGCTGCCTTCTCTGGATGCTCGCGCGGCACCGGCCGAGGCGCCTCCCGCCATGCGAGGCTACGGTCTGGCGGCCACCCGGCATCATCCTCTGGATGGCAAGCCCTTGTCCTTGCGTTCCGACGCGAAACTGGTGGACCCACTGGCACCCGATGCCAAGCCCTGAGGCCCGTCAGGCCATCGGGATCTGCGTGCCGAACTTGGCGCGCTTCACCGAGAAGAACGCGCGCACATTGCGCACCTGAGCGTCTTGCGTGAACAGGCGGTGGGCCAGGGTCTGATAGGCCGGCATGTCCCGCACTTGCACCACCAGCACGAAATCCGGACCGGGGGACACCCGCCAGCATTGCTGCACTTCGGCATCGGCCACCGCGCGGGCCTCGAACGCGTCGAGCACCTCTTGCGTCTGAACATCCAGGCTGATCTCGACCAGGGCTGTCAGCCCCCATCCTAGGGTCTGCGCCAAGCGGTGGGGCGACAGGATGCACACCTGTCGTTCGATGAAGCCTTCGTCGCGCAATCGTTTGATGCGCCGGTGACAGGTGGCTGGCGAGATGTGGACCTGATCGGCCAGTGCCTGATGAGACCATGTTGCGTCTTGCTGCAGCAGGGTCAGCAGCTTCAAGTCGATGGCGTCCAGTTCGGTAGCATGTGGGGTTGTCATGAAAGAATTATTCACCAATCCTTTGAATTTGAAATGCATTGTTTGTGTTGGGTGATTGATGAATGAATCATTCATTTTTGCGATCAATATGAACGGTTCATTCTTGCTGGCTGTTCTAGGATGCTCACCTACCGCTTGATATCTGTGGAGACAGCAGCATGTGTGGCATCGTCGGCGCCGTTGGTTCGCGCAACATCGTTCCCGTTCTGGTCGAGGGGCTGAAGCGCCTGGAATACCGGGGATACGACTCCTGTGGCGTAGCGGTGCTGCAAGACGGGCAATTGCGTCGCACCCGCAGCACCGAGCGGGTGGCGGAGCTGGACGCCCAGGCGACGACCGAAGGCGTGCAAAGCACGCTGGGCATTGCCCACACCCGCTGGGCCACACACGGCGCGCCGGCCGTGCACAACGCGCACCCTCATTTTTCGCATGGCCCGGGTGCCGATGCGGCTCAGACCAAGCCAGGTCGTGTGGCCCTGGTGCACAACGGCATCATCGAGAACCACGAAGAGCTGCGCCGGGAACTGCAAGCCAAGGGCTATGTGTTCCTGAGCCAGACGGACACCGAGGTCATTGCGCATCTGGTGGATCACTTGTACGACGGCGATCTGTTTGCGGCGGTCAAGGCGGCCACTCAGCGTCTGACTGGGGCCTATGCGATTGCCGTGTTCCACCGAGATGAGCCGCAACGTGTGATCGGTGCCCGCCAGGGCTCGCCCTTGATCATGGGTGTGGGCGGGGCGGACAGCGCCGAACGTTTTTTGGCGTCGGACGCCATGGCCTTGGCCGGCGTGACTGACCAGATCGTGTACCTGGAAGAGGGCGATGTGGTGGACCTGCAGCCCGGGCGCCATTGGATTGAGCATCGCAGTGCGGACGGCCAACACGTGCGTGTGGAGCCTGAGCAGCGCCCGGTGCGCACGGTGACCGCGCACAGCGGCGCCGTGGAGTTGGGGCCGTATCGCCACTACATGCAAAAGGAAATCTTCGAGCAGCCCCGCGCGATCGCGGACACGCTCGAGGGGGTCGAGGCCATCACGCCCACCCTGTTTGGGGACGGGGCCGAAGCGGTCTTTCAGCAGATTGACCGTGTGCTGATCCTGGCCTGCGGGACCAGCTACTACTCGGGCTCGGCTGCGAAGTACTGGCTGGAATCCATTGCCAAGATCCCCACGCAGGTGGAAATTGCCAGCGAGTACCGCTATCGCGACAGCGTGCCAGACCCTCGCACGCTCGTGGTCACCATCAGTCAGTCGGGTGAAACCGCCGACACC
Organism: Aquabacterium sp.; assembly: GCF_048860245.1. Classification (GTDB taxonomy): domain Bacteria; phylum Pseudomonadota; class Gammaproteobacteria; order Burkholderiales; family Burkholderiaceae_C; genus Aquabacterium. The sequence goes on from NZ_JBLIZW010000008.1 coordinate 44,859, forward strand.
CTGGCTGCACTCAAGCATGCGCGTAGCCTGGGCATGGAGCAGACCCTGACCATCTGCAACGTGGCGACCTCGGCCATGGTGCGCGAGTGCAAGTTGTCTTACGTGACACGTGCCGGCGCTGAAATTGGCGTGGCGTCGACCAAAGCGTTCACCACCCAGCTGGCGGGGCTGTTCTTGTTGACCCTGACCTTGGCCAAATTGCGCGGCCATTTGAGCGCCGAACAAGAGGCTCAACATCTGAGCGCCATGCGTCACTTGCCCGTGGCCTTGCAAGCCGTGCTGGCGCTGGAGCCTCAAGTGGTCGCTTGGGCAGAAGCCTTTGCCCGCAAGGAAAACGCCTTGTTCCTGGGACGTGGCCTGCACTACCCGATTGCACTGGAAGGTGCGCTCAAGCTCAAGGAAATCAGCTACATCCACGCCGAGGCGTATCCGGCAGGCGAACTCAAGCACGGTCCGCTGGCACTGGTCACGGCCGAGATGCCCGTGGTGACCGTGGCGCCCAACGACGTTCTGCTGGAAAAGCTCAAGAGCAACATGCAGGAAGTGCGCGCACGCGGCGGCGAGCTGTATGTGTGCGCCGATGCAGACACGCAGATCCAGGCCGAACCAGGCATCCATGTCATCCGCATGCCCGAGCACTATGGCGCCCTGTCAGCCATCCTGCACGTGGTGCCACTGCAATTGCTGGCCTATCACACGGCGTGCGCCAAGGGCACGGACGTTGACAAGCCACGCAATTTGGCCAAGTCGGTCACGGTGGAGTGAGCGGGCGTGGATCATCAACCTGACAACCCGCTGCATGGGGCCACGCTCCAGCACATGGTCGAATGTCTGGCCGACCATTACGGTTGGGCTGAGTTGGGGCACCTGATCCCGATTCGCTGCTTCACGCATGACCCCAGCGTGTCATCGAGCTTGAAGTTCCTGCGGCGCACGCCGTGGGCGCGGGCCAAGGTTGAAGCGCTGTACGTGGAGACGTGGTTGCGCGCACGTGGCCGCTGACGCGCGGTCAGCGCGGCTTCTGGCCGATGGCAATGCCCATCTGTTCCAGCACCCGGGTCGCGTTGTCTTGGCACGCCACATCCTCCGGCTTGGTGTCGATCAGGTGCAGCAGGTTGTGCAGATTGGCTTTGTTTTGAGCCAGGCGAACCTCCATCGATTCGATGTCGGCGATTTTCTTGCGGAGCGCCGCGATCAATTCGTCATGGCGCCAATTGCGTAAATCGTCGGGCAGGATCTGCTTGATTTCGTCCAGACTGAAACCGGTCTGTTGGGCATTGGTGATGATGGCCAGCACGGCCACGGCTTCCAGCGGGTACGCGCGATAGCCGTTTTCTTGACGGCTGACTGCATTCAGCAGGCCTTTGGACTCGTAGAACCGGATGGTCGATGTCGTCAGGCCGCTTCGTTTGGCGAGTTCTCCGATTCGCATTGGCGTCTCCATGTTGAGCCGAGGTGTGCGGGGCGTGGCCTCGCCACACTTTAACCTTCAAGCTAGGTTGAGAGTCAACTTCCATGCCGACCGTGCCACCGGACATTTGACATCTCAGGGGCGGCGGTCGGTAGACTGGTGTGGATCTTGGAAAGGTGAGTGATGACTGGTTCCTCTCGGCGCATTTTGATTGCAGGTGCCACTGGGCACGTCGGCAAACAGATCCTGACGCAGCTGTTGGCGGATGCATCGGTGTCGCATGTGTATGCCCTGGGGCGCCGGGCGCCATCGATCGAGCACCCCAAGCTGATGCCGATCCTGACGGATTTCTCCAAGGTGGCATCGGTGCCGGCCGTGGACGAGGTGTACTTGGCCTTGGGGACCACCATGCGTCTGGCCGGAAGTGAAGCCGCCTTTCGTGCGGTTGATTTTGATGCGGTGTACGTCTCTGCGCAGGCCGCATTGGCTGCTGGCGCCAAAAGGGCGGGCTTGGTCAGCGCCGTGGATGCGGCGCCCACTTCCCGCTTCTTTTACAACCGGGTCAAAGGCGAGATCGAAACCGCTCTGCGCGCCTTGCCTTTCGATGCTTTGGTGATTGCGCGGCCCTCGATGTTGTTAGGGACGCGCGGGGACGAGGGGCGTGCTGAAAGCTGGGTCGAGCGACTCTCAGCCAAGCTGCTGCCGGGTGTGGCGCGCTGGGTGCCGAGCGCCTATCGCCCGATTGGGCCCGAGGCTGTGGCGCGTGCCTTGACGCATTGGGTGCCTCGCGCCCACGGGGTCAAGTGGCTTGCTTCGGGTGAGATGCTCGACATGAAGGCTGCGGGCTGAGGTAAAGGGGCAGCAGGCTTGACATTGAAGTTAACTTGAAACTTATGCTGAGGTCTCCATGATCCAGGAGACCTTGTGATGAGCCCCTTTTCCCCGTTGTCGTTGCCGAATGGCAGCACGCTGCCCAATCGTCTGGCCAAGGCCGCGATGGAAGAAAACATGGCCGATGGCGACCATGCGCCGTCTGAGGCCTTGATCCAGTTGTACCGAGCGTGGGCCGAAGGTGGTGCGGGGCTGCTGATCACGGGCAACGTCATGGTGGACCGCCGTGCGATGACCAACTCCGGCGTCGTCGTGCTGGATTCTGAACAGTTCGCGCCGCGCTTTCGAGCCTGGGCACAGGCAGCGCGCGCACAGGGGGCGCAGGTGTGGATGCAGATCAACCACCCTGGGCGACAGATGCCTGCGGCGCTGCAGCAAGTGACGCTCGCACCCTCTGAAGTGGCCATGGACCTGGGGGGCTTTTCGAAGCAATTTGCCCCGCCGAAGGCGATGACGGAGCAAGACATTCAGGATGTCAAAGCACGCTTCATCGGCGCTGCACGACTGGCTGAAAAATTGGGCTTCACGGGCGTGCAAATTCATGCGGCACATGGCTATTTGCTCAGCCAGTTCCTGTCGCCATTGAGCAATCGCCGTACCGATCAGTGGGGAGGCAGCCTGGCCAACCGCGTACGTCTGCTGTTGGAGATTGTGCAGGGGGTGCGTGCCACGGTCGCACCGACGTTCGCTGTGTCCGTCAAGCTCAATTCGGCTGATTTCCAACGGGGTGGGTTCAGCGCTGACGATGCCAAGGCGGTGGTGGCCATGCTCAATCCCTTGGGCATCGATCTGATCGAGCTTTCGGGCGGCAGCTACGAGGTGCCAGCCATGCATGGGCAGACCCGTGACGGGCGCACGTTGGCGCGTGAGGCGTACTTCTTGGAATTTGCGAAAGACATCGCCGCTGTGGCACAGATGCCTGTCATGGTCACGGGAGGGATTCGTCGCCTTCCGGTTGTGATGCAAGTGCTCGGCAGTGGCGTGGATGTGGTGGGCATGGCCACGGCGCTGGCGATTCAACCGGATTTGCCCAAGGCATGGCAGGCCGGGCAAGACGATGCGCCTGCCTTGCGCCCCATCACCCTGAAAAACAAGGTGCTGGCATCGGTGGCTTACATGGCGATGGTGAAGCATCAGTTCCGACGTCTGAGTCGCAGGATGCCGACCAATCCGGATGTGGCGCCATGGAAAGCACTGCTGGCAGAGCAATTGGACAAGGGCTGGCGCAATTGGCGCTATCGCCGAGCCATGCGTGCACGGACCGCCTGACTTCGGGTAGCATGTGGCACATGTCTTTCCGTTTTGCCCTCATTTCTGCTGCGCGAGCCCCACGAGCTGCACGAGCCCGTGGCTTGCTGCTGTGCGCCTGGAATGAGAGAACGTTGACCTAGACCCGATTTACCAACTGTTTTCTTCCCCGAAAGGCCACAGCTTCCGCTGTGGCCTTTTTTGTTTTTGCTGCGTCACTTTTGAAAGGACCCTGCCATGCAGCCTCAGCCACAACCCACGCACATGTTTGATCGACTCATGCCCATCGTGCAACGCCCCCACGAGGTGTTTGTGCGCGGCGAGGCGGCGTGGTTGTGGGATGCGGCGGGGCGGCGCTATCTGGATTGGTTGCAAGGCTGGGCGGTGAATGCTTTGGGGCATTGTCCGAAGGAGATTCAGCAAGCGCTGGCCACTCAGTCCGGCTTGCTGCTGACGCCGAGTCCGGCATTGCACAACCAGCCGTCGCTGCTGCTCGCGGAACGCCTGTGCCAACTCAGTGGCATGCATCAGGTGTACTTTGGTAGTACGGGCGCCGAGGCCAACGAATGCGCCATCAAGCTGGCGCGCAAGTGGGGCCGACTTCATCGGCAAGGTGCGTTTGAAATCATCACCTTCGACAACGCGTTTCACGGTCGCAATCTCGGCACCATGGCCGCCAGCGGCAAAGCCGGGTGGGATCAACTGTTTCCGCCCAACCTGCCTGGTTTTGCCAAGGCGCGTCTGAATGACCTGGCATCAGTGCGTGAGCGGATTCATGACCGGACGGTGGCCATCATGCTGGAGCCTGTGCAAGGCGAAGCGGGTGTCCGTCCTGCCACGCCTGCGTTCTTGCAGGCGCTGCGTCAGCTGTGCGATGAGCATGGCCTGTTGTTGATCCTGGATGAGGTACAAACCGGTTGCGGTCGATTGGGCAGCATGTTTGCGTTTCAGCGCTATGGCGTGACGCCCGACATCGTGACCCTGGGGAAGGGCCTTGGCGGCGGGGTGCCCATTTCTGCAGTGCTGACCCAGCAGCATTGCAGCGTGTTTGAAGCCGGGGATCAGGGCGGGACCTACGCTGGCAATCCCTTGATGTGTGCCGCCAGCCTGTCCGTGTTGCAGACGGTCAGTCAGCCTGCATTCCTGTCGCACGTGAATGAAATGGGCCGGTTGCTGGCATCCGGGCTGATGCATCTGTCAGCCCGACATGGACTGGGCGAAGTGCGCGGAGATGGCTTGCTCTGGGCGTTGGAGTTGGGCACTGATACCGCGCCAGAAGTGGTGCGGCAATGCCGTCAACAAGGATTGCTGGTGAATGCTGCGCGCCCGCATTGTTTGCGCCTGATGCCCAGACTGAACAGCACGCCCGAAGAAGTGCAGGAAGGTTTGGCGATATTGGGGCGAGTCATGGCGGCGCTTTGATGCGGGAAAATGGCGGGCATGAGCACGCCAGACCTTCCTGATCCCGATCCCATGCCACAACCTCCCGAGGCGCCAGACCTCAATGCCTGCTGTGGCAGCGGTTGTGATCCGTGCATCTTTGACGCGCATGACATGGCCATGGACGAGTACCGACGCGCCCTGCGGGCCTGGCAGGCGCGTCATCCGGAAGCCAGACCCGAACCCAACAGTCTGCCTAAGGCAGACTGACGCACTCACCCCAATTTGTACGCCCGCAAGCTGCTCCAGCGTGTCAGCCAGCGATAGCTGAGCGTGAAGCCAGGCCAGTTGGTGCTGTTGTGGCCATTGGCGTCGACATACCAGCTCTTGCAGCCGTTCCACACCGTGTGCTGCAGGCGTTGCTGCACGTCCGCGTTGTAGTGCTGATGCACGGCCGGGTCGGGTTCCAGGGTGGTGCGTTGCTGGGCATCCATCGCTTTCAAGCAGCGCATCACATGGGCAATCTGGCTCTCGATCATGTAAACAATCGAGTTGTGACCCAGGTTGGTGTTGGGCCCGTACAGCATGAACAAATTCGGGAAGCCCGGCATGGTGAGGCCCAGATAGGCCTGCGCGCCATTGCGCCAGGCCTCGTTCAAATCCAGCCCCTGTCGGCCTTTGATCTGCATGGGGGCCAGGAACTTGGTGGCTTCAAAGCCGGTGCCGTAGACCAGCACGTCGGCGGGGTGCACGATGCCATCACGTGTCATGACCCCGTCCGGGGTGATTCGCTGGATGCCCTGCGTGTGCAGGTGCACCTGAGGTTGCGCCATGGTGGCCAGATATTCACTGGACAGCAGAATGCGCTTGCAGCCAATCGGATAGTCCGGTGTGAGTTGCTGGCGCAGCGCAGGGTCAGAGACCTGTGCCTTGAGCAGGCGCTGAAACGGCACGCCGACCGCCAGCTTCATCAAACCCTTGAAGCGCGTAAAGGCCAACGCCCGGTACTCGTATTGCGTGTAAATCCAGGCACGGTGCAGGCGCATGGCGCCCGGAACATGGGCAAACAACCAGCGCTCCAACGACGTGTAGGGACGATCAGGGCGCTTCATCATGTATGCCGGTGAGCGCTGATACACATCCAGGTTGGCAACCTGCTTGGCAATGGCTGGCACAAACTGAATGGCTGAGGCGCCCGTGCCGATCACCGCCACGCGCTTGCCTGTCAGTGACACGGTGTGATCCCACTGGGCCGAGTGGAAACTGGGGCCTGCAAAGCGCTTCAGGCCCTCGATGGCAGGCATCGCCGGCTGACTCAGCTGTCCGGTTCCGGTGATGAGGAACTGCGCGCTCAGTTCACGCCCATCTTTCAACTGCACGCGCCACAACTGTTTGGCGTCATCAAAAGCAGCCCCCGCGACCTCGCTGTCGAATTGAATGTGCTGGCGCAGCTTGTATTTGTCGGCGCAGTGACGCAGGTAGTCAAAAATCTCGCGCTGACTGGCGAATACGCGGGTCCAGTTTGGATTGGGTTCAAACGAGAACGAGTACAGGTGCGAGGGCACATCACAGGCCGCCCCCGGATAGGCGTTGTCCCGCCAGACGCCGCCCACGTCCGAAGCGCGCTCCAGAATGACAAAGTCCTGAATGCCTGCCTTGCGCAAGGCAATCGCCATGCCCATGCCCGCGAAGCCGGTGCCGATGATGATGAAACGCAGTGGAGAGGGTGACGACATGGAATGAGGTGGCCGGCACACGGATCCCGGCCCAAAGTTGGACGCAAGATGGTGCGGGGGAACCTCGTTGACGTGAATGACCGTTTGGGTCGTCTGTTTTATGAATTGGGCCAAACGTGGCCCAATTCAGCGTAAACACTCAGGTCTTGGCGGGCGATTCCAGCAAGACGCTGACGGTACGGTTGCGCCCTTGGTTCTTGGCCTGATACAAGGCTGCATCGGCTTGTGCAATCAATCCCTTGGCACTGATCGGGCCAGAGTGCTGCATGATGGTGGTGGCCCCAATGCTGATGGTCACCGTCCCCGTTGGGCTGCTGGCGTGTTGAATGTCCAGCGCAATGATCTCTTGACGGAGGCGCTCAGCCAATGCGATCACCTCATCGGCTGAGGGCAGGCTGGTCACCACGGCAAACTCTTCACCGCCGATGCGTGCCACAAACTCGCCCGCGCGACGCACGTTGCGTTGCAAGGCGTTCGCCACCTTTTGCAGGCAGGCATCGCCCGCCGGGTGCCCCAGCTTGTCGTTGTAACTCTTGAAGTGATCGACGTCGATGATCAGCAGCGTGATGGGGGTGGCATTGCGTCCTGCACGCGCCAATTCCGATTCCAATGTCTCGTCAAAGTAGCGACGGTTGAACAGGCGTGTCAGATGATCGGTGGTCGAGAGTTGGGCCAGCTCCTTGTTCACCCGTTCCAGCTCACGTGTCTGGATGTGCTGCAGCTTCAGGCTGGCATGCAAGCGCCGGTTGAGCGACAGGATGTAAGCCGTGATCAAACCACCCAGCACGATGGCGACACCACCGAGCCAGAAAGCCTGTTGCGCCCAATCAGGCAGTGCCGCCTCTTGCTCGATGAAAAAGCCGTCGAGCTTGAAGTTGGGCGACAGCAAGCCGGTTTCCGCGAACACCGTTCCGATGTCATGCCAACGGGCTTTGCTCATGTAGCCGATGTCCACCACGTCGGACTGAAGCAGGTTGTAGATGGATTGCGCTTCCTGACTCAGAGAGGCGCGATCCATTTTTGGGTGGTACTGACGGACGATCAGATCAATCACTTCTGACTGGTGCGTGAGCGCGTAGCGCCAGCCCTGAGTCAGCGCGTCGCGCATGGCTTTCACGACATCGGGCTGGGTCTTGGCAAACTGCGCCCGCGTGAACAGCGTGTCGCCATAAAAGTCGATCTGCAGGTCGCGTGGATTGAAGATCTTGTATGCAATGCCGTGGCGCGCGGCCTCGAACGGCGCGGTCGAGATGTAGGCCGTGGTGGCACTGATTTGATCGGGGCCTTCTTGAGCCAGGCTTGCCACCGTCCCAGTGTGGGGCACAAAGCGAATCTTGCGCAGGTCAACGCCAGCCTTTTCCATGTAGGCTGTCAACTCGGCAGAGTGGGTCTCGCCCATCACTGTCTTGCCTTCCAGATCCTTCACTGATTGGAGGTTGGCGTCGTGGCGCGCCAGGATCACGAACGGTGAGTGCTGAAAAATGGCTGCAACCGCCACCACTGGGCGTCCGCGATTGAAGTCCAGCAGCAGCGACGAATTACCAATGCCGAACTCGGCCATGCCGGACGTGACCGATTGCACGAGATCGAGATTCGGCCCCCCCTCGATCAGTTCAACATCCAGGCCCGCTCGGCGAAAGTACCCTTGGTCCAGCGCGGCGTAAAAGCCAGCAAACTGAAACTGGTGGTACCACTTCAATTGGACTCGTACTTTTTGCAGCGCCCCTTCAGCGGGAGATGCTGTGGCTGCCGCCGCCAAGCCAGACACCATGCATGCCAAAAGCAGGGCGGCAACGGAAAAGGCGCGGCGTAGGGACAGCATCCGGGAAGGGTGAGAGAGAGATCGGCGCAGTTTAGCTTGCCGGGACGAAGCGCTGGTGACCGTCAGTCGTTAGAAATGACCGCTATTCCCGTGGCTTTGTCGACCTTCTGCCTGATGTCGGGTGGCGGAGCGCTGCAAGCCCCCTCCAAAGTGGGATATCAACCAGTAAGGGCACCCGTTTCTCCGCTGGTTGAATAAGCCCGAGTGGATTAGACTGGAATGAGTCTATCAACCGGTGTTGCACGACCGATGCACATGCGTCACTTCATTCAACGGCTGGCAGTCATAGGGATGGCATTGCTGCTGCAATGCTGGATGACGGCTTTCGCGTGGGCGCAAGGGGCACCGAAGGTGATTCGCGTCGTGGGCGACGAGAACTACCCCCCGTATCTTTTTCTGAATGCCGAAGGCAAGGAAGAAGGTTTCCTGGTGGATGTCTGGCGCCTTTGGGAAGCCAAGACGGGCGTGAAGGTCGAGCTCAAGGCGCTCAAATGGGCGTTGGCGCAGCAAACCCTGCTGGACGGGCGGGCAGATGTCATCGATAACATCTTTGAAACGCCGGGTCGGGCGCCGTACTACGACTTCTCCCAACCCTATGCAGATTTGCCGGTCGCCATCTACCGCGACGTCTCAATCAGTGGCATTCGCAGCCTGGATGCACTGCGGGGTTTCAAGGTGGGTGTCATGTCGGGGGACGCCTGCATCGAGACCTTGCAGCGCGGCGGTGTGACTTCCCTGACGTATTACGACAGTTACACCAAGTTGATTCAGGGTGCGATGGCGCAAGACGTCAAAGTTTTCTGTCTGGATGAGTACCCTGCTGATTTTTATCTGTATCAACAAGGGGCGAACCGACAGTTCGTCAAGGCCTTTCAGCTAGGGAAGGGGCAGTTTCACCGCGCCGTACGCAAAGGCAATGTGGCAACGCTGCGTCTGGTCGAAGAGGGCATGGCGGCCATCACAGACGATGAAATGGCGGCGCTTCGTGAAAAATGGCTTGCCACGCCCAAGGATTACCGGGAGTACGCGCGTAATGCAGTGTGGGCTACTGGATTGCTGTCTTTGGGTGCGGCGGTTTTAGCGCTGTGGATCATCACGTTGCGACGCACGGTGGCAAGCAGAACCGCGGAAATCGTGCAGACCAAGGAGGCGCTGCAAATCAGCGAAGAACGTTTGCGTGCCGTGGGTGACAACTTGCCGGAAGGTTTCGTTTACCGCTACGGTGGCTTGCCTGGACAGCTGCGGTTTCATTATGTGAGTGCTGGTGTGGCAAATGTGCTTGAGCTGACGCCAGAGCAGGTGTTGAGCGATCCGGCCCACATTTTTCGGGCGATTGACCCGTCAGCAGTGGCGTCCTATATCGCCGCAGAGAAGCGCAGCGCACAGGACATGAGCGATTTTTCCGCTGTGTTGCCTGTGCGGTTGGCGTCGGGGCGGTGCAAATGGATTCAAGTGCAGTCCCATCCGCATCCCGCCGCAGATGGCGCGATTTTTTGGGACGGTGTCGCCCTGGACGCCACCGAGCGTGTCGAGGCGCTGGACAAACTGGCGGAAAGCGAGGCGCGGTTCCGTCGCGTGTTTGAAGACACCTATCAACCCATCTTGTTGCTCGAAGCCGGGCGCTACGTCGCAGCCAATCCCGCCGCCTTGAATGCCTTGGGGGCGACGCGGGCCGACGAGCTCATCGGCAAAACGCTCACTGACATTTCGCCCGACTACCAACCGGATGGCATGCTGTCTTCAGAGAAGGCCAGCATCATGCTGAGCGTGGCGTTCGCGCAAGGATGCAACGAGTTCGAGTGGGAGCACACGCGCGTGGACGGCCGCGCCATTCTGGTCCAGGTCTTGATCACGCCCATTCGCATGGCGGGCCGGGATGTGCTGCATGTGGTGTGGCGAGACATCACACAAGAGAAGCAAGTCCAGCGCGAACTTGATGAGTACCGCAATCGCCTGGAACAATTGGTGGACGAGCGCACCGCGGCCTTGCAAAGCGCCACGCAGGAGCAACAGGCTGTCTTTGATGCCGCCACGGTGGGCGTCATCCTGACCAAAGAACGCATCATCCAACGTTGCAACCGCACGATGGAAACGCTCTTCGGGTACGGCCCTGGCGAATTGATGGGGCGGGCCACGAATGTCTTCTACCCTGACGCTGCAACCTACGCAGACGTGAGTCAGGCGATTGTGGATGGCTTGACGTCAGTGGGGCACTTCCGTGAAGAGCGCGAATTGGTGCGCAAAGACGGCAGTCGCTTCTGGTGCCGAAAAATGGTGCAGGCGATTGATCGCGACGATCTCAGCAAAGGTTTCGCGGGCACGTTTGAAGACATCACGCTCGAGCGGCAGGCCTTGGATGAGATGGTCAAGGCGCGCAAGCTGGCTGAGGAAGCCGCGCAGATCAAGTCGGATTTCCTGGCCACGATGTCCCATGAAATCCGCACCCCCATGAACTCCGTGATGGGCATGACCTACCTGGCATTGCGGGCCGATCCCCCTCCCAAGATCCGGGACTACATCCAGAAAATCCAGTCATCCAGCCAGCTGCTGCTGGGGGTCATCAATGACATTCTGGACATCAGCAAACTGGAGGCGCAGCGCATGACGCTGGAGCAGGCTGACTTCAACCTTGAAAAAGTTCTGGCCGATGTGATGACGCTGTTTGCCGAGAAGGCGAGCAGCAAGGGGCTGGAGTTGGTCATCGATGTCGATGCCGATGTGCCGGTTGATCTGGTGGGGGACGCCCTGCGCCTCGGTCAAATACTGATCAATTTGACCAGCAACGCCGTCAAGTTCACAGAGCATGGCAGTGTGCAGGTGCACGTCGCCAGTGTGCGGCAAGAGGGCGCCCATGCCACGCTGCGGTTTGAAGTCAAAGATACCGGCATTGGCATCAACGACGAGCAGCGCGGCCGGCTGTTTCAGACCTTTCAACAGGCCGATACCTCGATCACGCGCAAATATGGCGGAACCGGGTTGGGGCTGGCCATCTCTCGCCGACTCACTGAATTGATGGGGGGTGAAATTGGTGTCGACAGCCAGCCTGGCGAAGGGTCTAGTTTCTGGTTCACCGTGAACGTGGGCGTGAGCGCAGGCAAGGTGAGCCCTGGCAGACGCTCCTTGCAACATGACTTCCGTTCCTTGCGCGTGCTGGTGGTGGACGACAGCGAGCCCGCGCGACGCACATTGTGCGAAATGCTTCGCAGCATGGGCATCGACCCGCACGAAGCGTCGAATGGGGGGGAGGCCGTCGACGAAGTGGTTCGAGCCGATGCAACGGGCCACCCGTATGCCCTCATCTTGCTGGACTGGAAAATGCCCGAGATGGATGGCTTGGCGGTGGCCAACGCGCTCCAGCGCAAGAACTTGAGCGTGGATCCAATCGTGCTGATGATCACCGCCTACGACCGATTGGATGTGATGCCCGCGGCGACGCAAGTGGGCATCAGCAATGTGCTGGTCAAGCCCGTCACGCCCTCGGCGTTGCTGGATGCCGTGATGGGTCACATCGGTGCTGCCAAGCCTACGCTGCCGCCCAGTGCTGTGGCCGTGCAGGGGTTGAGCCGCATGGAGGAGTTGGTGGGGGCGACGGTCCTTCTGGTTGAGGACGATGAGTTGAATCAGGAAGTGGCCACCGAGTTCCTCAAGGAAATGGGCTTGATGGTGGACTGGGCCGAAAACGGTGAGGTGGCCTTGGCCAAGGTTCAGCATCAGCCCTATGACGCTGTGCTGATGGACATGCAGATGCCGGTCATGGATGGTTTGACGGCATCGCAGGAAATTCGCAAGCTGCCTGACTTGGCGACGCTGCCCATTCTGGCCATGACGGCGAACGCCATGGCCAGCGATCGTGTGCGGTGTTTGCAGGCGGGCATGAACGACTACATCGCCAAGCCGATCGATCCGGTGGATCTGCAGGCCAAGCTGCGCAAGTGGATCAAGCCGGTGGCTGCGGGGCGCACCGCTGTGGCGGCGGTGTCCACCTCTGGGGATCAGGATGGGGCGGTGATCGCCTCCTTGCGCGGTATCCCGGGGCTGGATCCCGACTTGGGGTTGAAGCAGTCACTGGGCAAGCCCGCTTTGTATGTGAAGTTACTGGGTAAGTTCTGTGCAGGGCAGAAGGCCACTTGCGAGCAGATTGCACAGGCACTGGATCGTGGCGAGTTGGAGCCCGCAGAGCGATTGGCGCATACGCTCAAGGGCGTGTCCGCACAAGTCGGCGCCAACCTTCTTCGTGAGCAGGCCTCCCGCCTGGAGCGGGCCATTCATCAGGCCGAGCCCGATGCGGTGGTGCAACTGCACCTGCAAGACACGGCCGCCAGCCTCGCCAACTTGATGGGTGCCCTCGAAGCCAGGCTGCCCTGACCTTGCTAAGCTACATCCCTTTTGGTAGCCGATGGCAGGATTGAGATGAGCGATGCCGTGCCCCAAGTTGCTTGGGACTTGCCTCACCCACATGTCGAGCGTGTGGTGGTGACCAGCGAACACATTGACGTCATGAATCACACCAACAACGTGGTGTATCTGCGTTGGCTGGAATTGATTGCTTGGCAGCACTCCATGTCATTGGGGATCGGGCCAGAGGCCTTCACCCAGTCTGGGCAAGGCATGGTGGTACGTTCACACCATCTGGACTATCTGCAGGCGACGCATCTGGGTGATGAGGTGATGCTGGCCACATGGGTGGTGCACGTGGACAAGCTGTTCCTGACCCGCAAGTACCAGTTTGTGCGGGTGGCCAATGGGCAAACGGTCTTCAGAGGGGAGTCACACTTTGTCAGTGTGGACATCGAGTCCGGTAAGCCCAAGCGCATGCCTCAGCATTTTCTGGACGCGTACAGTGGCGCCAAAGTGTCTGCATAAAAGGGCTGTTGCGTGATGAAAATGCCATTGGGCCAGCGTTGGATGGTGGGAGCGCTCTGCAGCGTGGCGATGCATGCGGCACTCTCGGCCACATTCAACTCCTATGACGGGCCGGCGTTTTCAGCGACGGTCACACGTGGTGAGGTCACGCTGCCCATGCTGCAGGTTGATCGCCTGCAGAAAGGCGATCACCTGGTCATCACACCGTCGGAGGAGTTGGCCTCACGCAAGGACTGGCTGATGGTCTTGGCCAGCATCTCACGCTCCGGCACCGAGATCACGGTCAAACCCTATCCCATTCAGGAGGGGCAGCGCTTCGAACTGGATATTCCGGCGGATGACGCGGTGCCGGCCATCGTGATTGCACCGGCGCTGCGCACCTTGTTTGGCATCACCACCAGCATTGGCCAGTCAGCCGATCTGATCGAGCAGGCCATCCGCAGCGATCCCCAGCGGTTTGTGGAGTTGCAAAAGATTGATCAGATCAATCAGGCAGCCCGTGCGTTGGCAGATGTCTTGTCAGCCGTGCCGGCCAGCAAGGGCGTGGAAGGGCTGAACGAGGCCGCGCGTTCAGCGGCCACGCGTTATGGCTTGCCGGTGGTGAGCGTCGATTGCGTGAAGAACAATGGCGTCGACATCCAGTGTCTGGCCACAGAAATCGTGCGTCGCGCCAATGTGGAAGCCATGTCGGCGGACAAGTTGGGCTCGCTCAATGGCAAGCCTGATGAAGGGAAGTTGCCGGGCCAGCTGGACGAGGGCATCAAGACCTTCACGGCCGCAGCCGATTACTTCACGTCCCGGTATCGGGATCTGTATGACTTCACGCCGACGTTTGCCAGATCGGGGCAGGGTGCAGAGGGCGTCAAGCTCTATGCGATCGACCGCTATCGCAACGGAGGCATCAAGACGGCTTATGTGTACGTGCCGGCCTGGTTCCAGGGACGCACGCCGGCATTGACCGTCGAGAGCAAGCAGCCTGTTTGCCTGACGGCCGGTCGCCTTCCCTTGATCGCCACCGGGCGCCTGCCCCTGTCCAACTACTGGTACGACTGGCGCCTGGACCTGCTGGATGGCAGCAAGTCGAAGGCCGTGCAATCCGTGCCCATTTTGGACATGCACCCCGAGTTCGGGGAAGTCAATGTCCGTGTGGATGCTGCACAGTTGCCCCAGGCCGGGAATGTGGTGGCCGGCCGGCTGTCGGGCATGCTGGGCTTTCAGCGCTTGACCCTGCCTGACGCAGCGTTCGCTTTGCCTGTGATGAAAGATCTGGATGATGCGTTGCAAGGCGAAGCCAGCCTGATCTCGGGTGAGATGGGGCATCTGCGCGTGGCCTCGTCCTCAGCGTACTGCGTCCAGCAACTCAAGCTGCAGGTCAATGGTCAAACCATTGCTGCCAGCACCGCCTCAGCGCCCAACCGCCTGGATGTGGATCTGAGCCATGTGCCAGCTCAGAAAGCCGCATTGACTGTCAGTCAGGCTGGTGTGCCGGATCAGGTGTTTCCGCTGGACATCATGGCGCCTCGTACCCGCATCAAGTCACTGGTGCATCAAGATGGCGATGATGATGTGGCGGTGGAAGGTGAGCGTCTGGACCGCATTGCGCAGGTGCGTTTGGGCTCGGTGACGTGCGCACCCAAAGGCGCGCCCACGGCGGGTGCGACCGCTGCCATCAATGGCAAGTTGGTCTTGGGGTGTGATGCGGCCAGCAGCAATGCCGCCTTGCCCGATCGCGCCGTCGTGACCCATGTCGGTGGCAAGCCTGCTGCGTTGACGGTGGCTTTGACCAAGGGTGAGGCCCGACCTCGTTTCGCCTTGGCGGCAACCCCGACGGCCTTGCTCGTGCAGCCGTCTGACAAGGCACTTCAGTGGGGCGTGGCACGCACGGCTGGGGTGTCCACGGACGACTCGGGTATTGCCGTGCTCTTGCAAGCGCAAGAGGGCTACACCGTGCGCAATGGGGCGTATGCCTTGCAGTTGCGCATCAGTGAAGACGTGGCCAATGACAATGCGGTCTTCACGGTCCCGCTCATGGTCAACAAAGCGCGAGGTGAGCTGCGCACACGGGTGCCATTCGTGTACCCCGGTGCGTTGTTGCCAACGGTGGTCAACCATCTGCAATACCGTGTGGTGCACACACCGTCTGGTTTGGCTGGTGACTGGAGAGACGCGCCGCACGCCATTTTGATGCTGCCCAACTTCACCGCCACCAACTGTGGACCGGAGGCGGGGCAGTGGCAGTTACTGGGCGACCGCCTGGACTTGATTGAGGGCGTGGGTCACTTGCTGCCCGGCGAGTCCAGTGCGGCACGTTGGCAGGCTGTGCCTTTGAGCCGCTGCGGAGAGGGGGCGTGCCTGGTGTTGTCTGGCAAGGCCGCACCTCAGCAGATTGCGGTCAAGGTGGCATGGATTGATCAACCCTTTACCGTGACCCTGCCGCCTGCATCAGCCTGCGCTGCAGCGCGCTGAGTTTCAGCGCCGTGTGAGCAGGGCGCAGGCTTCACCGAAGGTGAGCTTGGCCGTGGCTTTGCTGGCCGCCGCTGTCGGGGGCTGGTCACACAGGTACTGCACGGCTGCCGCCGCTTCGGGGGAGCCTGGCACCTTGGCACCCTGGTCGCGCTGTTCACCCATGCTCAGCAGGCTGAACGTGGTGGCCATTTCCAGGTACGCAACGGCTTTGTCAGCCTGTCCTGCACGCAGCGCCTTCAACGCGTCGACCTGATTGGGAAGGTATTTTTCAGAGTATTCCACCTGCCCCTTTTGAAGCGGCTGAAACAGGTAGAAGAAAGCGCCTGCCACGCCCACGGTGGCTGACACCAGGGCAATGACGAGGCCGCCGCCTACGAGGGTCAAGGTGCTTTTGGTTTGCATGGAAAATGAATGAAGACGAAAGTAAGTCAGGCGTGAGGTACAGATTGTCGCCGTGATGGTTCAGTGCGAAGGCCGGGCAGCAGGCAGCGCGTACGTCCCCACCACATGGGCAACAGGTTCCGGTTTCCCTTCTGAGTACAACGAGACTTCGCCCACGGCCATCGTGCGGCCCATCTTGATGAGCTTGCACACCCCGATGACACGCTTGTCGCCATCGGGCTTGCGCAGGAAATTGATGTTCAGGTTGGTGGTCACCGCCAGCGGCACGATGCCGATCTCACCGAGGATCGCCACGTACAAGGCCACATCCGCCACGCCCATCAAGGTGGGGCCCGAGACCGTGCCACCCGGCCGCAGATCGTGTGCCTCCACATCCAGCGACACGGTGGCACCCAACTGTCCCACAGCATCGATGCGGATCTTGGAGTGTGGAAATTCCCGGGCGATGAACGCGGCAACTTCTGCGGTGGTGGCCATCTGGGCTCCTGGTCTGGGTCGGGCAGGGGTCAGGCCGGCACACCCACGATGACGCTGGAGGCCTTGAACAAGGCCGTCATGGGCTGGCCGACGACGATGGCCAGATTCTGACAGCTCTCGCTGGTCACAATGGCCGCCACACTCAGCCCCTCGCCCAGATCGATGATCACTTCGGTGTTGACGGCGCCGTCTTGCACGCGGGCGACCACGCCACGGAGTCGGTTGCGTGCAGACAGTTGAACCGGCGTGTCTGCGGGCATCAGGATGATGGAAGACGACTTGACCAGCGCGAAGGCCTTGACGCCCGGCGTCAAGCCCAGTGAGAGGGCGCTGTCGTGCGTCACGATGGCGGTGAGTGTGTGATCGGAGGCCAGCTTCAGCGAGACTTCGTCGTTGACGGCACCGCGCTTAACCTCCGTGACCGTGCCCAGGAATTGGTTGCGTGCGCTGGTTTTCACGGCAAGGTGCTTCAAAAGCAGATAGTCCTGTGTGAGGTGTTGTGCTTGTTGGGCCAGTTGTTGCACAAAGGCTTGGTGCGCTTGCTCAATCACCTGAAAGTTGTGGACCAGTTGCTGGCCACGTGGGGTCAGACGTGTGCCGCCGCCGCCTTTTCCGCCAGCGGCCCGTTCGACCAGGGGTTCGCCCGCCAGATTGTTCATGGTGTCGATGGCATCCCAGGCGCCTTTGTAGCTCATGCCCACCGCTTTGGCAGCCTGCGTAATGGAGCCGCTTTGGGCCAATTGCGCCAGCAGGGCCATGCGGGCGCTACCGCCCAGCTTTTCGCCATCGGCGCTCAGCCAGATGGCACCTTCCAATGAGAGCGGTGGCGTGGTCGTGGACATGGGTTCGAGGTCGTGCAGTGGCGTCACCTGACGATGATGCCGTTGTCCATGTGGAAGACGTCATCGCCAAAGGCTGCAACGTCTTCCCGATCATGTGTAATCAGGATCATCGGGATGTTGAGCCGACGCTGGACGGCGTCCAGTTCTTCGCGCAAGGTGTCTCTCAGTGCCTGATCCAGGGCAGCAAAGGGTTCGTCCAGCAACAGGATCTGGGGCTGGGTGACCAAGGTGCGCGCCAGTGCTGTGCGCTGCCGTTGTCCGCCTGACAGTTCGTGCGGATGATGGTGGCACAGCCCTTCTAGCTGGAACGCGGCCAGCCAGTAATCCACACGCTCATCATGCTGGGTGCGGCGTGTCGGGAGCCAATGCCTGTTCAACCCAAACGCAATGTTCTGGCGCACGGTGAGGTGAGGAAACAGCGCGTAGTCCTGAAACAGATAGCCCACTTGCCGCGCCTGAGTGGGCAGGTCAATGCCTTGGGTCGAATCAAACAAGGTGCGCCCATTGACGCAGACGTGCCCGGCATCGGGTGCCAGCAAGCCAGCGATCGTGCGCAGCGTCATGCTTTTGCCCGATCCTGACGGGCCGTGAATGACGATCCGTTGTGCAGCGGATTGCAAGGCCACCTTCAACGTGAAGGTGCGGTGACGTGAGCAGAGTGTTTTGTCAAAAGCAAGATCGACCAGCATGACAAGCCTCACGTCCGATGCGTTTGATGGCCGGGCGCCAGGCGGTGCGCAGCCAACAGCACGACCATGCAGGTCGCAGAGATCACGAGCACCAGCGTGCCGGCGACATCGTCTTGTCCGGCTTGCACCGCTTCGTAAACGGCCACGGACAAGGTTTGCGTTTTGCCCGGAATGCTGCCCGCGACCATCAGCGTGGCCCCAAACTCACCCAGAGCGCGCGCAAAACCCAGCAAAATGCCGGCGACGATGCCGCGCCAGGCCAAGGGCAAAGTGACGCGACAAAACACCGCCCACTCCGACAAACCGAGGACCCGTGCGGCCATCTCGAGTTGCGCATCCACGCCTTCAAACGCCGCACGAGCGGGCTTGAACACCAGCGGGAAGGCCACGATGGTGGCGGCGATCACAGCGCCTTGCCATGTGAAGATGAGTTGAATGTCCCACGTGGTTTGCAGCCATCGGCCCAACCAGCCCTTGCGCCCCAGCAGCACCAGCAGGTAATAGCCCAGCACCGTGGGTGGCAAGACCATGGGCAAGGTCAGGAGGGTGTCCAGCAAGTTGCGGCCCGGAAAGCGCAGGCGGGCCAAGGCGTAGCCCACCCCGATCCCGAGCAGGCTCGTGAGCAGCGTGGCCCATCCGGCAACCTTCAGCGACAGCCACCAGGCCGACCATGCCATGTCCATGCGTGCAATGCCCGGTTCAGGGCTTCAAGAAGCCATATTTGGCCAGTGTCTGTTGCCCAGCGGGCGACAGCACATAGGCCACGAAGCGACGCGCCTCCTCCGCATGCGTCGATCCCGCAATCGGTGCAATCGGGTAGTGAATGGCCTCCTGGAGCGGAACGGACAAGGCAACCCTCACCTTGTCTTTCATGATCGCGGCGTCGGTCGCATAGACAAAGCCCGCATCGACCTCACCGCGCGCCACATAGTCCAAGGATTGGCGGACGTTCTGGGTGTTGACAACTTTGGCCTGAAGGGCGGTCCACAGTTTGGCGGCTTCCAGAGCACGTTGGGTGTAGCGTCCCACGGGTACGCTCGCCGGGTTGCCGATGGCAATTTTTTGGATCTGAGGGGCGTTCAAATCTTTCAGGGCGCCCACACGCGAGGCGGTGTCGGCTGGGGTGACCACGACCAGTGTGTTGCGCGCGAACTTGCGGCGTCCGCTGGTCAGGATGAGGCCCTGCTTTTCCGCCTGATCCATGGACTCCTCGTCTGCCGAGGCGAACACATCCACGGGTGCCCCCTTGGCGATCTGCTGCAACAGCGCACCAGAGGCCCCAAAGTTGAGCAGAACTTTGCTGCCAGGGTTTTGGTGCTCGAAGCCCTGCGCCATCTCCTTGAAGGCGTTGGTCAGGCTGGCGGCTGCCGATACCGTGAATTCGCCGGCCTGAGCCAGGGTACTTAGGCAAACCAGGGCGGCACCAATGAAGGCGGACGGTCGGATGCGACGCATGATGGGCATGAATCCAAGTGAGGGATAGCGCAATATACCTGTGTATATAGTGCTTCGCACATCCTCCGATCGGCGTATGCGAGTCCGGGGATAATTCAGGCTTGAGGCGGCGTCTGCATGGCGCCCCTGGATTGACCACTTCCCATGAATCAAGCTGATCACCGCGGATTCAACTCGCGCCTGGCCCGGCGCTTTGCGCAGATTGCGGCCCCTTACTGGCGAGAGTCCGACGAAAAGTGGCGGGCCATCGGTCTGCTGTCGCTGTTGATGTTTTTGCTGCTGGGGCAGACGTGGTTCAACGTGGCGTTCAACCATGAGTCGGGCGAGTTCACCTCGGCACTGGCCGCCGGGGATGCGGACCGTTTCTGGTCGTCCATCAAGCGCTATACCTTCTTGCTGGCCGCCGCTGTGCCGGTCTATGGGCTGTACTACTTTGTGCGCGACACCTTGGGCTTGCGGTGGCGCCGTTGGCTGACCGAGCGGTTTCTGAACCGCTATTTCGCCCATCGCGCTTACTACCGACTCAACAGCAGCGCCGCGATTGACAACCCCGATCAGCGAATCGCGGAGGACATCAACTCGTTCACGCAGCAGTCGCTGTATTTTTCGATGATCCTGTTGTCATCGCTGATCCAGTTGGTCGCCTTTTCGCGGGTGCTGTGGTCCATCTCTCAGGGGCTGGTTTACTTCCTCATTGGCTACGCGCTGGTCATCACGGTGTTCACGGGTGGCGTGTTTGGCCGGCGTCTGATTGGTCTGAACTTCTTGCATCTGCAGCGGGAAGCCAACTTCCGCTTTGGCCTGGTTCGGGTGCGTGAACATGCTGAACCGATTGCCTTGCACGATGGCGAGGCCCGAGAGATGTCGGCCCTGATGCGGGTGTTCGAGTCTCTGTATGCCAACTACCGGCAGGTGCTGCGCTGGCAGTTGAAATTGAACACGTTTCAGTATGCGCACAGCTTTTTGACCGTGGTGCTGCCGGTGGTCATCATTGCCAACGATGTGTTATCGGGTGACCTGGAGGTCGGGCGTGCCATTCAGGCGACCGGGGCCTTCACGGCCATTTTGAGTGCCGTGTCGGTCATCGTGGAGCACTTTGAGGGCTTGAGTCGTTT
Source organism: Aquabacterium sp. (assembly GCF_048860245.1). Classification (GTDB taxonomy): domain Bacteria; phylum Pseudomonadota; class Gammaproteobacteria; order Burkholderiales; family Burkholderiaceae_C; genus Aquabacterium. Next base: position 65,656 of record NZ_JBLIZW010000008.1, read on the forward strand.
CTCTGCGGGCGTGGATCGGCTGCATGCGTTTTCGCGCTCACTCGACGACGATGCCTCGTCGACTCAGCAGGAGCCGGGCCAGCCGGCGGATCGTGTGGTGACCCGACCCGGTCAGCACTTGAGCCTGCAGCGTCTGACGGTGTACACCCCGAACAAGGAGCACCTGATCCTGCGTGACCTGACGGTGGATGTGCCGCCCGGACACGGCCTCATGATCACGGGCCCCAGTGGGGTGGGCAAAAGTTCGCTGCTGCGCGTCATCGCGGGGTTGTGGCACACCGGGTCTGGCGCGGTGGTTCGCCCCGCCAGCCCGGACATGGTGTTCCTGCCGCAGCAGCCCTATCTGCCGTTGGGTGATTTGCGTGCGCAATTGCTGTATCCGCACACCGAGCGCGACATCTCGGATGCCGAGTTGCTGCAATGGCTGGCCGCTGTGAACTTGCCTGATCTGGCCGAGCGCTTTGGCGGGTTGCATGCTGAGCTGGATTGGGGCAAGGTGTTGTCGGTCGGTGAGCAGCAGCGACTTGCGTTTGCGCGTGCGTTGCTGGCCAAGCCCCGCTACCTTTTGCTGGATGAGGCCACCAGTGCCCTGGATGCCGACAACGAACGCTTGCTTTACAGTCAGTTGGCGGGGCTGTCCATCACGCCGATCTCGGTCAGCCACCACCAAGCCATCGTGGCGTTCCACAGCAAAGTGCTGAACGTGATCGGGGAGGGCGCCTGGTCGATTGAAACGGTTGGGGGCGCCTCAGGGGCGTCAACGGCCGCTGGTACCATCGCCGGCTTCTGAAGGACATCTCACATGCAACTGGATTCGATTCTTGTCTCGACTGGCGTGGTCGCCTTGGCTGAAATTGGCGACAAGACCCAGTTGCTGGCTTTCATCCTGGCTGCGCGCTTCAAAAAGCCCGTGCCCATCATCCTGGGCATTTTGCTGGCCACCATCATCAACCATGGTCTGGCTGGTGCCTTGGGCGCGTGGGTGACGTCGGTCTTGAGCCCGCAGGTGTTGCGCTGGGTGCTGGGCCTGTCCTTCATCGGCATGGCCATCTGGACACTGATCCCCGATGAGATCGAGGACGAAGAAACGCAGATCGCCAGCCGGCTGGGGGTGTTTGGCGCCACCTTGGTCACCTTCTTCCTGGCCGAAATGGGCGACAAGACGCAGGTCGCCACCGTGGCCATGGCCGCGCATTACGCGCAGCCTTTGATGGTGGTCATCGGGACGACCTTGGGCATGTTGATCGCCGATGTGCCTGCCGTGTTTGTGGGGGACAAGTTGTCTGCACGCATTCCGATGAAGTTGGTGCACACGATTGCCGCGGGCATCTTTGCGGTGCTGGGGATCGTGACTTTGCTGGGCGCAGGCGCGTCGTTTGGATTCTGATGTGAGGGTGTGCCATGGCACGTGTTCAGTTTGATTTGCCCGAAGCCTTCATCTACACCACGGATGTGCAGGTGTACCTCAGTCACGTCAACCAGGCGGGACATCTGGACAACGCGCAACTGTTGACCTTGCTGTCCGAGGCGCGGGCACGCTTCTTCAAATGGCTGGGGTGCACTGAGTTCGATGTGGGCGACGATGCCTCCATCGTCGTCGGGGACCTGATCGCCCAATACAAGTCCGAAGGTTTCCACGGCGATGTGCTTCGGGTGGAACTGGTGCCGCAGGACTTCAACAAATACGGCTTCGATCTGGTCTTCAAGATGTCTCAGGCGGACTCCGGGCTGGAGGTGGCGCGCGGCAAGTGCGGGATCGTGTTCGTCCATGTGGACACCAAGCGCCCGACGCCACGCCCAGCCAGCTTCATGAGCCGTTTGCTGGCGCAGGCCCCTGGCCTGACGGTGGCGTGAGGTGGTGATGCAGTCTGCGGTGCTGGGTGCGTTTGACCACTACGCCTATGCCGTGGTGGCCGTGGTGGGCACGTTTTTGGCGGTTTGGGCTTGCGACTGGCTCTTGCGTCGCTCTCGATGGGCAGCATGGTGCGTGTCATGGCAAGGCGTGGTGCCGCCTTTCATCAACATCCTGGGGATGATGTTTGGCCTGACCTTGGCGTTTCTGGCCAATGACACCTGGAGTGCGCACGACCGCGCCATCAATGCGGTCTATCGCGAAGCCGATGCTTTGCGCACGCTGGCAGCCTTGTCTACGCCCTTGCCCGAACCGCAGCGATTGCAACTGCGCCAAGCCATGGCCGACTATGGGCAAACCAGTGCGGACGAGTGGTCGTGGCTGGCCCAGCGCACGCAACACCCGGACATGCAGCGGCGGGCCGATGCCCTGATGATTCGCGTTGCGGCCAAAGACGTGCGCGAGGCCTTGGGCGACACCGTTCAAAAGCTCATGCTGGACAAGGTCAGCGAAATGCGACGTGAACGTGATTTGCGCGTGTCCTTGAGTCAGACCCATGTGAATCCGCTCAAATGGCTGGGCATGGCATTCCTTGGCTTGCTGACGCTGTTGTCCGTGGCCGTGGTGCATGTAGACAAGCCCCGTGCCGCGCTCATGAGCATCATGCTGTTTGCCTGTGGCGCTGCGCCCACGGCAGCGATCGTGCTGATCCAAGGCAACCCATTTCTGGCGCCGACTGCGGTGACGCCCGAGCCGATTTTGTCTGTGCTGCCCGCATTGCGGCCTGCACCCTGAATGCGTGACGTCACGCAAGGAGCGCCCGGTCATGAGTGATGTGCACGCCGACGAACAACGCCTGATCGATCTGGAGATCAAGATGGCGTTCATGGAAGACATGGTCGAAAGCCTCAATCAGGTCATCGTCCAGCAGCAGCGGCAAATTGATTTGTTGGTGCGCGAGACGACTCGCCTGCAGTCCCAACTTGAGCAAGGCGCTTCAACGCCCACGTTTCGCAGTTTGCGAGATGAGTTGCCACCTCATTACTGAGGACTGAGGCTCACCGGCTGTGGCAGACCGGCCGTACACACCACACATCGTCATCGTCCCAGTGCTCGCATAGAAGGCGTGCCACGCGGCCTTGCCACAGTTCCCGGAAGCGAGCGAGCTCATCGTGGCTGGCTTCGCCGTGGATGCAACGAGGCAGCAAAGATGCCATCTCCGGGTCTGCCGGCACGCGATGCAATTGAGCTTGCGCTTCAATGCTTTGACCGTTGTCGATGCGGGTGAAGCGGAGCTGCAGTGCCTGCTCAGGGTGATCGAACACCTGTCGCTGCTGCCGCACGAATTGACCGCCTATGCCTTTGAACCCACCGTCTTGTGCGGCACCGGTGAGCAAAGTCAGGATGCTGGCCACCACACCCGTGACGCCTTCTGTCAACGGTTGCTGAAACTGGATGCGCACGCCACCCCGCTGTGGCACGGTTTCGGGGTACAGCCGCTGCATGGCTTTGTGTCCCAGCGCATACGCCGAGGCCACGGTGGGGCAAGAGTGGCCAGCCAGCTTCACGGCATCGGCATAGTGGTAGAGCAGGATGCCGTCTTCCGCGGAGCCCAGAAAGGCAGCCAGAGGATCCTGAACCCGCAGGGACGGGACTTGGTCAAAAAACGCGGGAAAGTGCATGACGTGAATCTTCGGAAGGGCAGTGTGCCGTTTTTGACCTAGCGCATGGCGCAGGCAACGCCGCCGGATGACAATAGGTTCATCAAAAATGAACCTTTAAATCATGTCACATCCTCACCTGCATTTGTCACCTTCGGGCCTGTATCCGTTTGATGCGCGTGGCATTGCCAAGCGCTTTCGCCACGCCGCCATTTTTGGCGCGCTCGATGCTTTGCAGTCGGGCGAAACGATGCGCTTTTGCAATGACCACGATCCCCTGCCGTTGCTGGATCAATTGCGCGCCCGCTATGGCGACCGCGTGAGCATCGAGTACCGGCAGCGTGAACCGGGTGCCATCGTGATTGACTTTGCCGTGGTCGGATGACCGAATCATCTCCGGACGAGCCGCGCTTGGCGGGAGACTTGGCCATCTGGCTGGTCATCCTGGCCGAGTTGCTGACCTTTGCGCTGCTGTTTCTGGCCTACGCCTTCACCCGTGCTGGGCAGGTGGCGGTGTTCAATGCCGGGCAAGGCACCTTGAATCTGCATGCGGGCGTCATCAACACGGTGCTGCTGATCACCGGGAGTTGGTGCGTGGCGCGAGCCGTGCATGCGGCGCGGCAGGACCAATCGGGCAGCAGTGCCAAGTGGTTGCTGGGCAGCTTGACCTGCGGCCTGTCGTTCTTGTTCATCAAGGGACACGAATATGCAGACAAGTGGCAGGCGGGCTTGGACATGTCCACCAACGACTTCTACATGTTCTATTACATGCTGACCGGCTTTCACTTCCTGCATGTGGTGGCCGCGATGGGGTGGTTGGCCTTCTTGTGGTTCAGGACCCGGCAGGGCACGTATGGTCGTCACGATTGCCATGCCCTCGAAACAGGGGCGGCGTTCTGGCACATGGTTGACCTGCTGTGGATCGTGCTGTTTCCTTTGGTCTATGTGATGCGATGAGCCTTCCATCCTTCTCCGCCAAGCAGGTGTTTCGCCTGAACCGCAATGGGGCCATCTTGTTGGCCGCCACCTTGATCACGTTCGCGCTGGGTGAAAGCGGGCTGGCGGGTGGGCGGGGCGCCTGGCCCGTGCTGCTCATGTTCGGTTTGGTCGCGCTCAAAGGCAGCCTGGTGATCCTGGATTTCATGGAACTGCGCCATGCGCCGCCGCTGTGGCGTTGGCTGCTCATCGGCTGGCTCACCCTGGTGATAGTGGGTATTTTGGTCGCCTATGGGTGGTCCTTGCGGGCTTGATGCTTGGGCGGCAGTTGAAACTGCTTACATCTCCCGACTGTGAGAGGCGGGCTGACTTGAGTAAGATTCGCCTCCATCGAGAATGTGTTGTTTGACCGATAGGAGCCATGAGATGACCCGTACCAAGAAGCTGTTGGCCTGGATTGTTGCCATTGCCATGAGCCATACCGCTGGCTTGCAGGCTGCGCAGGCCGCCATGATTGCGACCGATTCTGTGGCCACGCACAGCAGCCTGACTCAGGTGGAGGCCCGCCGCGCACAAGTGCTGGCGACGCTGAACCGCGCCGATGTGGCCGAGGCCTTGGTGGCCAAGGGTGTGGACATGGACGCAGCGCGTGCGCGCATTGCCTCGCTGTCTGACCAGGAAGTGGTGGCTTTGGCCGATCAACTCGACCGTGCACCTGCGGGTGCGGCCGACATCCTCGGCACGATCGTGTTCATCTTCGTGTTGTTGTTGGTGACGGACATCTTGGGCTTCACCAAGGTCTTCCCCTTCACCCGTTCGATTCGTTGATTCGTTTTCGAATGACAGCAGTCTGGAGGGGGATGGCCGCATGCATGCTGGCCTTCTGTCTCCAGGGCTGTGCTGATCTGCTGGCCACCCAGTCTCGTGCCGTGATGGCGCATCCGCCTGCTGGCATCGCGCCGGTGGCCGAACTGAGGGGCGTGCCTTTCTTCCCCCAGACAGAGAATCAGTGTGGCCCCGCCGCCTTGGCGACCGCCATGGGAGCGGTGGGCGTGCAGGTGCCGCCCCAGGCGCTGGAGCGTGCCGTGTTTTTGCCGGCGCGGCAGGGTAGCTTGCAAGTCGAGATGCTGGCGGTCGCGAGGCGTCATGCGTTGGTCGCGACCCGCCTCGGCAACGATCTGCCTTCTTTGCTTCGTG
>NZ_JBLIZW010000009.1:0-9307 GCF_048860245.1 Aquabacterium sp.
AAAGAGATCCAAATACTGAAAGCCATTGATACCAATGGCTTTCAATCTCTTTTTGCTATCAAAAATATCAATACGACTGCAACGCCCGTGCAATGCGGTCACGCTTGACGGTGGGCTTTGGCACCTTGAACGGGAACCACATGCGCACATCTTCTTCCAGAGCTATGCCGTGCATGAAGTTGTAGATGGCCTTTTTCAGCACTTTGCCCAGGCGGTCGTGATCGACGCCCGTGGGGTCAATGAAGCCCACATCGTTCTTGGCGAAGGTGACAGGCGGCAGCGGCAAGAGCTCGATGCCATAGGCCGCGGGGTCCAGCCCCACCGGCGAGTGCACCGTGCAGGCAAAGCGGTGGAAGAAGCCGGACTGGATGCAGCCTTCGGCAAACAGCTGGCGCACGTATTCGAGCGCATCCACCGTGTCTTGCACGGTCTGGGTCGGGAAACCGTACATCAGGTAGGCGTGCACGAGGATGCCCGCATCGGTGAAGGCGTGGGTCACGCGCGCCACCTGATCGACTGACACGCCCTTCTTCATCAGCTTGAGCAGGCGGTCCGAGGCCACCTCCAGCCCACCGGAGATGGCGATGCAGCCACTGTCGGCCAGCAGTTGACACAACTCGGGGGTGAAGGTTTTCTCAAAGCGGACGTTGCCCCACCAGGAGATGGCGACACCGCGTCGGATCAGTTCTTCCGCCAGGGCTTTGAGGGCCTTGGGCGGTGCCGCCTCGTCCACAAAGTGAAAGCCGGTCTGCCCCGTTTCTTGGACGATGGCCTCGATGCGATCGACCAGCACCGAAGCTTCAGCACCTTCGTAGCGCGCGATGTAGTCGAGGCTCACATCACAGAAGCTGCATTTCTTCCAGTAACAACCGTGCGCCACCGTGAGCTTGTTCCATCGACCGTCTGACCACAGACGGTTCATCGGGTTGAGCATGTCGAGCAAGGACAGGTAGCGGTCCAGCGGCAGCCCATCCCAGGTGGGCGTACCGATGTCAGCAAAGGGCACATCAGGCTCTTGCCAGTTGAGGTAGCGCACCTGCCCGCTCTCGGCGTCGCGCACAAAGGTGCGCACCAGTCGCTGGGCGGATCGCTGACCTTGCAGATGTTCCAGCAGCGCCAGCAAGGGGCGCTCGCCGGCATCCAGGGTCACGAAGTCGACGTAATCGAACACCCGGGGCTCGGTGAGTTCACGCAGTTCGGTGTTGACGAAACCACCACCGAGGACGAGGCGCACGCCTGGTGCCTGCTGCTTGATCGCCTGCGCCATGCGGAAGGCTGCGTAGACCGCGCCCGGAAACGGCACAGACAAGAGCACGACCTGTGGCTGGTGGCGCGCCAAGGCCTGTAGCGTCAGCGTGCGCAAGGTCTCGTCGACCAGGTTGAGCGGTGCCGCCAAGGCCTCGGCCAGGGGATCGAAGGTGGGCTGACTGGTCGCCAGGGATTCGGCGTAGCGAACGAACTCAAACCGGGGATCGACCGCGTCACGCAGGACATCGGCCAGATCGTTCAGATACAGCGTGGCCAGGTGTTTGGCGCGATCGTGCTGCCCCAGCGCACCGAAGGCCCATGCCAGGGGATCACCCCCGTCTTCGTCCACATAGACGTCCAACGATGCGAAGCGCGGACCTTCCGGCAAAAAACCGCGACTGGCGATGCGATGGGCCAGCGTGGGATCGCGCCCTTGCAGGAAGGCGATCGTGGGCTCGACCGTGGCGAGGTAACGCTCGACATGGTCGGCAAAGAAGTTGACCGGGCCACTGCGCGCCTCATCGGGCAGGCGCTGCACACAGTCGTACACCGACTGCAAACCCGCGCGCGAGAGCAGGCTCAACACCAATTGCAGCGCGAGGTCTTCCTGCACGGCATCCACACCCCGGCTGCGCAGAAAGCCCGTGAGATACGCCGTCGACGGGTACGGCGTATTGAGTTGCGTCATGGGGGGAATCAGGGACAGGACGCGCATGGTGTATGTGGCGGGCTGGAGGGGGCGAATGGGGTGCGGCATTGTAGGTGGGTCAGGCTTCTCGCAGCTTGCGCCACAAGGTGGTCCGGCTGATGCCCAACTGCTGCGCTGCACGCCCCTTGTCGCCCCCGCAGGCGGTCAGCGCACGCTGGATGTCGCCTGCTGACACAGGTTGGCGGATCTCACCGGACATGGCCGGCGGCGCGATGACGGGTCGCCCCCGGGTGGCGGCAGTGGTAGCGGTGGCGAAGAGTTCGGGCGCGGTGTCTTGCACAAAGCTCGATAGCTGCCACGCAGGGATGGGCTCTGTGCGCGAGGCCGCGTAAGCCACCAAGCGCTCGATGAGGTTTTCAAGCTCACGGACGTTGCCGGGCCAGGGGTAGTGCGTGGTTTGCGCGATGAGTGCCGACAGCAGCGAGGCCGTGGCAGCAGGAGGCAAACCCAGACGGGCACAGACACGGGCGTGCAAGGCTTCTGCCAGCTCAGGCACGTCTTGGGCACGCTCACGCAAGGCGGGCATGTCGATGCGCAAGATGTTGAGGCGATAGAACAGGTCTTGCCGGAAGCGCCCGTCGGCCACGTGCGAGGCGAGGTCGCGATGGGTGGCCGCGATCACACGCACATTGACCGGCGTGGGCTCGGTCGCCCCGACACGCAGCACCTCGCGCTCTTGCAAGACCCGCAGCAGCCGGGTCTGCAAGGACAAGGGCATTTCGCCCACCTCGTCGAGGAAGATGGTGCCGTTGTGCGCAGCCTCGAACAGGCCGATCTTGCCGCCGCGCCGCGCCCCGGTGAAAGCACCCTCCTCGTAGCCGAACAGTTCGCTTTCGAGCAAGCTTTCGGACACGGCTGCGCAGTTGACCGCCACAAAGGGCATGTCACGCCGGTCGCTGGCCATGTGGATGCCTTGGGCCACGACTTCCTTACCGGTACCACTCTCGCCAATCAGCAGCACCGTGGCCTGGCTGCGCGCGCAGCTGGCCGCCATTCGCTGCACGCGCTCAATGGCCGGGCTGTGCCCGATCAGCTGGTGCAGTTCATAACGGGCATGCTGCGCCTGAGGTTTGATGCGGGTGCGGATGTGTCGGTCCACCCGCTGAATGGAGATGGGATCCTGGCTGCTGAGCAAGGCCCCGGTCAGCACACCTTGCTCGATCAGGGGGATGCGGTTGACGATGAGCGTCTTGCCCTTGACGCGCTCAATGCGTTCCAGGTCTTGCGTCCCCAGACGCAAGGTGTGCTGCAGACTCAGTTCAGGGCAGACGTCGCTGAGACGCCGACCGAGCCATTGCTCGGCCGTGACGCCCAGCCATTGCGCCATGGTCGGGTTGAGCGTGAGGATGCGTTCTTGCCGGTCCACGGCGATCACCCCGTCACTGAGCTGGGCGAGGATGGTGCTGAGGCGCTCGCGCTTGGCTTGCTCGATGCGGGAGGCGCGCGCCACTTCCACCGCATCTTCGAGTGCACCGCGCACTGCATCGATCGAATACAGAAAGATGCCCGTGAGCCCGTGCTGGTCAGCCAGATCGGCCACCACGCCCGACCCCACCACGACCTCCATACCCTGCTGCTGCAGCTCGCGCACACACGCCTGCGCCTCTTCTTCGGTACGGTAGCTGCGCTGCGACACGCCAAACTCGAACAGGTTGTCGAACTGCGTGAGGTCGGGTGCCATGCCCTCGTACGTGACCAGGCCGATGCGGGCCGACAGCCTGCGTGCATGGGTCAGGGCTTGCATGAGGTCAAAACCCCCAACCTTGACCAAGACCACCGGGGTGTCGAGGTGCTGACGCAAGTAGGCCCCATTGGAGCCCGCCGCCACGATGACATCCACGGGCCGTTCGCGCTGCAGGGTGCGCACCCGCGCCACGGCTTGGTCAAAGCCCATGTCCAGCACCTCGACCGCAGCCCGATCAGCAAACTCGGGCGCCAGCTCTTGCAGGAGCTTGTTGATGCGACGAAATCCCACCGCCACAATGCGCGGGATGGAGGTTGGCAACGCGGCGTGCAAGCTGGCAGGGGGCAACATGGCAAGTTCACTTGAAACGTTTCATAAGTTTCACACAAAAGTGAAACACGTTTCATGAAACGATCACTGCAACACCCACTGGGGTGAACCCTCTTTGCTGCAAGGCACAAACCGGCGCCAAATCAAGCACTTAGGGACGATGGCCCTGAGCAGTGGGGGCGGCCATGCGTGCTGGCACGCAGGTTGCGCTAAGACTGGCAGTTTCTCGTTGACACGTTCCACTGGAGAACCCACATGGCACTCACCTCCCCCGGCGCACGTTTCCGCCAGGCCCTCAAGGACGAATCGCCCCTGCAGATCATGGGCACCATCAACGCCAACCACGCGTTGCTGGCCAAGCGGGCGGGCTACCGCGCCATCTACCTGTCGGGTGGCGGTGTGGCTGCTGGCTCGCTGGGTTTGCCTGACCTGGGCATCAACACGATGGACGACGTGCTGATCGATGTGCGCCGCATCACCGACGTGTGCGACGTGCCCCTGCTGGTCGACATCGACACCGGCTTTGGCCCCTCGGCCTTCAACATCGAGCGCACCGTCAAGAGCCTGATCAAGGCCGGCGCCGCCGCTTGCCACATTGAAGACCAAGTGGGCGCCAAGCGCTGCGGCCACCGTCCAGGCAAGGAAATCGTGACCACCGAAGAGATGGTGGACCGCGTGAAGGCCGCCGCCGACGCCAAGACCGACCCGGACTTTTTCCTGATCGCCCGCACCGACGCCATCCAGGTGCACGGCGTGGACGCCGCCATCGAGCGCGCGATCAAGTGCGTGGAAGCCGGTGCCGATGGCATCTTCGCCGAAGCCGCCTACGACCTGCCCACCTACGAGAAGTTCTGCAAGGCCGTGAACGTGCCCGTGCTGGCCAACATCACCGAATTCGGCAAGACCCCGCTGTTCAGCGTGGACGACCTGCGCCCCAGCGGCGTGGGCATGGTGCTGTACCCACTGAGCGCCTTCCGTGCCATGAACAAGGCTGCCGAAGCGGTGTACACCGCCATCCGTCGTGACGGCCATCAAAAGAATGTCGTGGACTTGATGCAGACTCGCGAAGAGTTGTACGACCGCATCGGCTATCACGCCTTCGAGCAGAAGCTCGATGCGCTGTTCGCCGCCAAGAAGTAATTCCCTGTTGCCCTCTCTCATCTGGAGACACATCCCATGAGCGCTACCCCCGAGACGACCACCCCCGGTTTCAAGCCCAAGAAGTCTGTGGCCCTGTCTGGCACCGCCGCCGGCAACACCGCCCTGTGTACCGTGGGCCGCACTGGCAATGACCTGGCATACCGTGGCTACGACATCCTGGACGTTGCGACCACCTGCGAATTTGAAGAAATCGCCCACCTGCTGGTGCATGGCAAGCTGCCCACCGTGGCTGAACTGGCTGGCTACAAGGCCAAGCTGAAGGCTCTGCGTGGCCTGCCCGCAGCCGTGAAGGTCGCCTTGGAGCAACTGCCCCCGTCCTCTCACCCCATGGACGTGATGCGCACCGGCGTGTCCGTGCTGGGTTGCGTCAAGCCCGAAAAGGAAGACCACAACCACCCCGGCGCCCGCGACATCGCTGACAAGCTGATGGCCTCGCTGGGTTCGATGCTGCTGTACTGGTACCACTTCGCGTACAACGGCAAGCGCATCGAAGTCGAAACCGATGACGACTCCATCGGCGGTCACTTCCTGCACCTGTTGCACGGCGAGAAGCCCCGCGACAGCTGGGTGCGCGCGATGCACACCTCGCTGATCCTGTACGCCGAGCACGAGTTCAACGCCTCGACCTTCACCTCGCGTGTGGTGGCCGGCACCGGCTCCGACATGTACTCAACCATCTGCGGCGGCATCGGTGCCCTGCGTGGCCCGAAGCACGGCGGCGCCAACGAAGTGGCCTTCGAGATCCAGAAGCGCTACGACAACCCGGATGAAGCTGAGGCCGACATCCGCGCCCGCGTCGAGAAGAAGGAAGTCGTGATCGGCTTCGGTCACCCCGTCTACACCGTGAGCGACCCGCGCAACGTGGTCATCAAGAAGGTGGCGGAAGACCTGTCCAAGGAACAGAACAACATGAAGATGTACAACATCGCCGAACGTCTGGAGTCGGTGATGTGGGAAATCAAGAAGATGTTCCCGAACCTGGACTGGTTCTCGGCCGTGAGCTATCACATGATGGGCGTGCCCACCGACATGTTCACCCCGCTGTTCGTGATCGCTCGCACCTCGGGCTGGTCGGCTCACATCATCGAGCAACGCATTGACGGCAAGATCATTCGTCCGTCGGCCAACTATGTCGGCCCAGAGGATCAGAAGTTCGTGCCGCTGAAGAAGCGCAAGTAATTCTGAAGAGCCAGGACAAGGGCGCCACATGAGCAAAACGTGTGGCGCCTTTTGACCTTGTCGCCCCTGCGCTGCCCCACCCCTCACCGCTGCCAGCCATGAACACCCAATACCGCAAGAACCTGCCCGGCACCACGCTGGATTACTTCGACACCGAAGCCGCTGTGGAAGCCATCAAGCCAGGCGCCTGGGCCACACTGCCCTACACCGCCCGCGTGCACGCCGAGAACATCGTCCGCAAGGCCGACCCGGCCATCATCACCGACTGCCTGACGCAGATCATCGAGCGCAAGCGCGACCTCGACTTCCCCTGGTTCCCGGCCCGCGTGGCCTGCCACGACATCCTGGGCCAGACCGCCCTGGTGGATCTGGCGGGTCTGCGTGACGCCATCGCCAAAGAAGGTGGCGACCCTGCCAAGGTCAACCCCGTGGTGCCCGTGCAGCTGATCGTGGACCACTCGTTGGCCGTGGAGTGCGGCGGCTTCGACCCCCAAGCCTTCCAGAAGAACCGCGACATTGAAGAGCGCCGCAACGAAGACCGCTTCCACTTCATCGAGTGGACGAAAAAGGCCTTCGCCAACGTGGACGTGATCCCAGCGGGCAACGGCATCATGCACCAGATCAACCTGGAGAAGATGTCGCCCGTGATCCACTCGGACAACGGTCTGGCCTACCCCGACACCTGCGTCGGCACCGACTCGCACACCCCACACGTGGACGCGCTGGGCGTGATCGCCATTGGCGTGGGCGGCCTGGAAGCCGAGAACGTGATGCTGGGCCGCGCTTCGTGGATGCGCCTGCCTGAAATCGTCGGCGTGAAGCTGACCGGCCAACGTCAGCCCGGCATCACCGCCACCGACGTGGTGCTGGCCCTGACCGAGTTCCTGCGCAAGAACAAGGTGGTGGGTGCTTACCTCGAGTTCTACGGTGAAGGTGCGTCGAAGCTGACGATTGGCGACCGCGCCACGATCTCGAACATGGCCCCCGAATACGGTGCCACCGCCGCCATGTTCAGCATCGACGAACAAACGCTGGACTACCTGACGCTGACCGGCCGCGACGCAAGCCAAGTCAAGCTGGTCGAGACCTATGCCAAGACCGCTGGCCTGTGGTCGGACAGCTTGAAGAATGCCGTGTACGAGCGCAACCTCGAGTTCGACCTGTCGAGCGTCGTGCGCAACATGGCTGGCCCCTCGAACCCGCACGCCCGCGTGGCCACGAGCGATCTGGCTGCCAAGGGCATCGCTGGTCAATGGGCCATGCCCAAGGCCGAAGAAGGCACGATGCCCGATGGCGCCGTGATCATCGCGGCCATCACCTCGTGCACCAACACCTCCAACCCGCGCAACGTGATTGCGGCCGCCCTGCTGGCCCGCAACGCCAACAAGCTGGGCCTGACCCGCAAGCCTTGGGTGAAGTCCTCGCTGGCCCCCGGGTCGAAGGCGGTGGAACTGTACCTGAAGGAAGCCAATCTGCTAGGCGACCTGGAGGCCTTGGGCTTCGGCATCGTGGCCTTTGCCTGCACGACCTGTAACGGCATGTCGGGCGCGCTGGATCCCAAGATCCAGCAAGAGATCATCGACCGCGACCTGTACGCCACCGCCGTGCTCTCGGGCAACCGTAACTTCGATGGTCGCATCCACCCCTATGCCAAGCAAGCCTTCCTGGCCTCGCCCCCGCTGGTGGTGGCCTACGCCATTGCCGGCACCGTGCGTTTCGACATCGAAAACGACGTGCTAACGGTCGTGGACGGCAAGGAAATCCGCCTGAAGGACATCTGGCCGTCGGACGAAGAGATCGACGCCGTGGTCAAGGCCGCCGTGAAGCCCGAGCAGTACCGCGCCGTGTACGAGCCCATGTTCGCCATCCAGGCCGACAAGGACGAGAAGGTCAGCCCGCAGTACGACTGGCGCGCCATGTCGACCTACATCCGTCGCCCGCCTTACTGGGACACGGAAGGCGTTGGCGCCCTCGCAGCCAACCCACGCACCTTGAAGGCGATGCGCCCGCTGGCCATCCTGCCCGACAACATCACCACCGACCACCTGTCGCCGTCGAACGCCATTCTGGCCAGCTCGGCTGCGGGTGAGTATCTGGCCAAGATGGGTCTGCCGGAAGAGGACTTCAACTCTTACGCCACCCACCGTGGTGATCACTTGACCGCCATGCGTGCCACCTTCGCCAACCCGACGTTGAAAAACGAAATGGTGCGCAAGGAAGACGGCTCGATCAAGGTCGGCTCGTGGGCCCGCGTGGAACCCGAAGGCCAGGTCATGCGCATGTGGGAGGCCATGGAGACCTACCTGAACCGCCGTCAGCCGCTGATCATCATCGCCGGCGCCGACTACGGTCAGGGTTCGTCGCGTGACTGGGCCGCGAAGGGCGTGCGTCTGGCTGGCGTGGAAACCGTCGTGGCCGAAGGCTTCGAGCGCATCCACCGCACCAACCTGATCGGCATGGGCGTGCTGCCCCTGGAGTTCAAGCCGGGCACCACCCGTCTGACCCTGGGCCTGGACGGCACCGAAACCTTCGACGTGGAAGGCGATCTGAAGCCACGCGCCGACCTGACCCTGGTGATCCACCGCAAGAATGGTCAGACCGAGCGCGTGACCGTGACCAGCCGTCTGGACACCGCCGAAGAAGTGTCGGTGTACGAAGCCGGTGGCGTGCTGCAACGTTTCGCACAAGACTTCTTGGCAGCAAATAAGTGACCACCCCCGAGCGCCGTTGGCGCTCCCCCTCAAGGGGGCGCAGCCAGTGGACCGGCAAAGCCGGATCCACGGCTGCTGCTGGGTCAGGCCGAGGCTGTGCAACGAGGGTTGCGCACTTCGGCCTTTTTTGATCATTGAAGGAGCACTGAATGGCTCATCCCGCACAAATCAAGATCCCCGCCACCTACATCCGTGGCGGCACCAGCAAGGGTGTGTTCTTCCGTCTGCAAGACCTGCCCGAAGCCTGCCAGCAACCCGGCGAAGCCCGTGACAAACTGTTCATGC
>NZ_JBLIZW010000010.1:0-53173 GCF_048860245.1 Aquabacterium sp.
GATCAGGCCGCCACCATGGCCGCCTTGAAGGTCAAAAAGCTCAGCAACGAACTCCAGTTATCCCTCCTGTAGTGGCACGCTGACTAGGTCAACCTAGTCAAATCAACCACTTACAGCATTTGGTGTCGAACTCGGGCGTGCGACGTGCTGGTGCTCGACATCAACCTGCCCGGTCGCAGCGGTCTGGATGTGTTGCACGTACTGAAGGAAGAAGGCAGCACACTCAAGGTGCTGGTGGTGTCCATGTACCCCGAAGACCAGTACGCGATGCGAGCCCTCAAGGCCGGGGCATCCGGTTACTTGAACAAGGGCAGCGACGCCGCCCAGATCGTGGCTGCCGTCAAAACCGTGGCACAGGGCAAGAAGTACGTGACACCAGAAATGGCGCAGATGCTGGTAGACAACCTCACCACGCCCGCGCAGGAAGATGCCCACCAGAAGCTCTCGGATCGAGAGCTGCAGACGCTGGTGATGATTGCCTCGGGCAAGCGGCTGTCGGACATTGCAGAACAACTGCTGCTCAGCCCCAAGACCGTAAGCGTGTACCGCGCACGGGTGCTGGAAAAGCTGGGGCTGACCAACAACTCAGAACTGACCGTTTACGCGATTCGCAACGGTCTGGTCTGATTCACAAGCGCGCATCAGGTGCGTGTCAGAAGCGCACGCCAAACTTGACGCTCACGGTGGTATCTTCCCCAGTCTTGTCGGCTTCGAACGCCAGGTTCGTGACCAGCAGGTTCAGGTTGGCGCCCGCAAACACGCGTGTCTGGGTGTAGCGCTCAGCAGCCCAGCGGTCGTTCTTGGTCGAGGCTTGGCTGGCCACCACACCCACGCCGGCATACGGCGTGAAGAAGGCAAAGCCCTTGGAGATGGACAGGTCCACGCCTTGGCTGCGCAGGCTCATCTCGCCCAAACCGTTGGCTTGGTTGGCATGCAGGCGAACGGCCACGGCAGGCGTCAGCACGCCCCCTTCCACGAAGGCCCACTTCACCGAGCCCCCCACCGCCGACACCGAGCTGCCGGGCACCATGGTGTACGACACGCCCAGGTCCACCCCAAACGGCAAACCCTTTTGCGCACGCAGTGCCACGGTTGGCAAGGTGCCGGGCACATTGCTGGAGCCCGTGGCGCGCTCGACAATGGCTTTGCTCTGGATGCTCGTGCCGCCAGCCGTCAAGGCCACATCAAAACCGATCAGGCCCAGGCCGGATGCGGGCGCGTGCTGGCGATCCACCAAGGTGGCGCTCAGGTCTTCTGACAGCTGACGGAATTCGCCTTGCGACTGGAGTTGATCCAGCGCGTTGAACTTGTAAGCCTGCGCGGCCGAAGCAGCCACCAGGCCCAGAACGGCAGCGCCCACAGGACGCAACAAACGGGTCGACATCAACATACACACTCTCTCTGCTTGAAAAACGGTCTCACTCAATGGTCGTGAGCTTGGCCACGCTGAGCATCAACCACTTGGTGCCGTGTCGGCCAAAGTTGACCTGCACGCGGGCATCGGCGCCCGAGCCTTCCAGCGTCAGGATGACGCCTTCACCAAACTTGTTGTGGAACACCGACTGCCCCACCTTGAAGCCCCCTTCGGACTTGGCTTGTGCCATGGCCTTGGGAAGCGGCGCCGTCAAATCCTTGAAGGACTCCTCGCGCTTGGGATAAGCGCCATACGACTGACCACCATAACCACCCCGACTGCCTCCGCCATGTGAGGACGCACCACCACCCGATGAGCGATAGGGCTGCGCCCCGGCACCGACCATCGAGCCCATGCCCTTGCCACTGGACCAGGCATCCTGATACGACTGACCAAAGCCCGAGCCAAAGCCCTGGTTGCGCGGGGTGAGCCACTTCAAGGCCGACTCAGGCAACTCATCCAGAAAGCGGCTCTTGATGTTGTAGCGCGTCTGGCCATGCAGCATGCGCGTCTGGCAGAAGCTGATGTGCAAACGACGGCGCGCCCGGGTGATGGCCACGTACATCAAGCGGCGTTCTTCCTCCAGCCCATCGGTGGAGTTGGACGAGTTTTCGTGCGGAAACAGCCCTTCTTCTAGACCGGTCAGGAACACGTTGTTGAACTCCAGACCCTTCGAGGCGTGGATGGTCATCAACTGCACGGCGTCTTGCCCGGCTTGCGCCTGGTTGTCCCCCGCTTCCAAAGAGGCGTGCGTCAGAAAGGCCAGCAAGGGAGAGATGATTTCGCCCGTCTCGGCATCCGGCAAGGTGTCCACCGGGGCCACAGCCGCCGGGAAGCCCGCCGCGATGCTGCCGGCCGACTCGTCAATGGGCAAGGCCACGGCATCTTTGCCAAAACCCTCTTGGGTCACAAAGGCTTCGGCCGCGTTCACCAGTTCGGCCAAGTTCTCCAGCCGCTCCTGGCCTTCTTTTTCATTGCGATAGAAGTCGGCCAAGCCAGACGCCTCCACCACATGCTCGATGATCTGGCGCAGTGTCAGGCCTCGCGTGGCCTCGCGCATGGCATCCACCATGGCCACAAATCCCTGCAGGTTGGCGCCTGTTTTGCCCGGCACCGCCGTGACGCTTTGCGACAGGCTGCGCCCGGTGCTGCGTGCGGCATCCTGCAGCAACTCGACGCTGCGCGCACCAATGCCACGTGCAGGAAAGTTCACCACGCGCAGAAAGCTGGTGTCGTCGTTGGGGTTCTCGATCAGTCGCAGATAGGCCAGCGCATGCTTGACTTCGGCGCGCTCGAAGAAGCGCAGGCCGCCATACACCTTGTAAGGCACCCCGGCGTTGAACAGGGCCGACTCCATCACGCGCGACTGCGCGTTGCTGCGGTACAGCACCGCCACCTCGTGCAGCGGCTGGCCGTCGCGTTTGAACTGGCGAGCCTCGTCCACCACCCACTGCGCCTCGGCAAAGTCACTGGCGGCTTCGTAGATGCGGATGGGTTCGCCCTGCCCGGCATCCGTGCGCAGGTTTTTACCCAGGCGTTTGCTGTTTTGCGCGATCAGGGTGTTGGCCGCATCCAGGATGTGGCCGTGGCTGCGGTAGTTCTGCTCCAGCTTGATGACTTTCTGGACGCGAAACTCGCGCTCGAAGTCCCCCATGTTGCTGACCTGCGCGCCACGGAAAGCGTAAATGCTCTGGTCATCGTCACCCACAGCAAACACGCTGTTGCCAGTGACGGCCGGGTTGCCCGCAAACATTTTCAACCACAGGTACTGCAGTCGGTTGGTGTCCTGAAACTCATCCACCAGAATGTGTTTGAAGCGGCGCTGGTAATGGTCACGCACAGCCGGGTTGTCGCGCATGATTTCGTAGGTGCGCAGCATCAGCTCGGCAAAGTCCACCACGCCTTCTCGCTGGCATTGGTCTTCGTACGCCTGGTACACCGCCAGTTGCATGCGACCGACCTCGTCACGCGGCTGCAGGTCCTGCGGACGCTGGCCGTTGTCCTTGGCGTTGGCAATGAACCAGGTGGTCTGCTTGGGAATGCACTTCTCTTCGTCAAACTTCAGGGCCTTGATGACCCGCTTGACGGCAGACAGTTGGTCCTGCGTATCCAGAATCTGGAACGCCTGTGGCAAGCCAGCGATCTGAGCATGGGCGCGCAAGAAGCGGTTGCACAGGCCGTGGAAGGTGCCAATCCACATGGCGCGGGTGTTGACCGGCAACATGGCCGACAAACGGGCCTGCATTTCCTTGGCGGCCTTGTTGGTAAACGTCACCGCCATGATGCCCGCCGGCGTGGCCTGCCCGGTTTGCAGCAACCAGGCAATGCGGGTGGTGAGCACGCGGGTCTTGCCCGAGCCGGCCCCCGCCAAAATCAAGGCAGGCCCCGGGGGCGCCGTCACGGCCGCCAACTGTTCTGGGTTCAAACCCGCCAGCAGGGGCGATGCACTGCCGGGGGCAGGCGACGAAAACAAATCCGGGGACGCGCTGTGCTCAATCATCCGGGGATTTTAGGCTCCCCGGCAGGCTGTGGCGCTCAGGCCAGACCCAAGGCCGCTTGACGGGTCATCAAGCGCTCCATCAGTTCACGCACCGAACGGATCTGCGCGCCAAAAGGCAAGGCCCCCGCACCGCGGAAGAACAGCCCTTTCTTCACATCCCCCCGCAGCGCTGCGGCCAACTGGTTGTCAATGCAGAACTGGCCCCAGCCCGCCAAGCCGTCGCGCAAACCGCACTGCGCCAGGCAGTCAAAGGCCTTGGTGCAACGGTTCTTGGCATGCACGACCGCCTGCAAACGGTCTTCGATCTTCAGGTAAGCCTTCAACCATGGCGTGCCCACGGCACGGGCCGGCAAACCTGCCACGCTGGTGAATTCGACCATGTCCTCGTCGCGGGCCTCGGCCAGCACGCGCTTGAACTCGGGGTGGGCATCGCCCTCCTCGGTCACGGCAAACGGGGTCCCCAGTTGCACGCCGGCTGCGCCCAAGGCCTGCACGCGCTGGATGTCTTCATACGAGCGGATGCCACCCGCCGCAATCAACGGAATCTCTTTTTCAATGCCGGCCGCACGCAAGAACGCCAGCGAGTCTGGGATCACGCGCTCAAAGTCAAAACGGGGGTCATGGAGGTCAGCAATCTTGGCGGCGCCCAAGTGTCCACCTGCCAAACGGGGGTGCTCGATCACGATGGCATCGGGCAGGCGCTTCTTGCGCTCCCACTTCTTGACGATCAGTTGCACGCCGCGGGCGTCCGACAAGATCGGGATCAGCAAGGCGTTCGGATGATCTTGCGCCAGATCGGGCAGGTCCAGCGGCAACCCGGCCCCCACCACCACGGCATCCACCCCAGCTTCCAGCGAGGCTTTGACGTAGCCGGCGTAATCACTCACCGCGCGCATGACGTTCATGGCCAGCAAGCCTCGGCCTTGCGACTGCTCACGCGCCGCCTTGACTTCGCGGGCCACGGCCTCACGGTTGGCTGCATCCACTTGGCGGCGCGTATCTTCGTCTTGCCCCACACGGCTCGACAAGCCCTCAGTGCGGGCCATCAGGTCAGGGTGATGGCGGCGCGCATCCACCGCAGACAAGGTCCCCACGCCCCCCATGGAGGCCACGGTACCGGCCAAACGATGTGCCGACACGCCAATGCCCATGCCCCCCTGCACGATGGGCAGCAACTCACGTCCGCCCAAGCGCATGGACTTCAGCCCGCTGTCACGCAACTGACTGGCCAACGCCTCGTCGATGTGGGCAGAGGATGAAGGGTTCAGAGAGGCGAAATCAGCAGACATGGTCGGAAATCCATCAAAAGGAATCCCGACGGTATCCGGCTGACGTGATCAGGGGCTTGCGACAGGTCAAGCCTCGTCCAGCTTGAACGTCTCTCTGTAGTCAGGAACCCTCGATTTAATGCACAACTGTTCCTCAATGCGCAATCTGAGGGTATCGGCGGCCTGCGGCTCACCGTGAATGACAAAAACCTGCGACGGTTTTTTGCCCAAAGCACCCAGCCAACTCAACAGGTCGTGTTGGTCGCCGTGGGCCGACAAGCCTTCGATCTGGCACACCTCGGCGCGGATGGGCACGTACTCGCCAAACATCTTCAACGAGGTCGCCCCCGCCGCCAGCGATGCCCCCCGCGTACCGCCGGCCTGGAAGCCGCTCAGCACGATCGAGTTGCGCGAATTGGGGCCGAAATGCGCGATGTGGTGCAGCACCCGACCGCCCGTCACCATGCCGCTGCCGGCAATGATGACCTGCGGGAAACGCTGCCCCAGCAAGGCCTTGGAATCTTCAACCTTGCGAACGAAACGCGTCATGTGGTGGATGCCCTGACACTCTTCCGGCGTCAGGCGATGACCTTCACGATGACGGTCGTAAATGCCGGTCGCCGCCACGCCCATGGGGCTGTCCAGCACCACAGGCAGATCCGGAATGGCTCCGGCCTGCTTCAGTCGATACAGCGAGTACAGCACCTCTTGGGTGCGACCCACGGCAAACGCCGGAATGATGATGGAGCCGCCGCGCGCAGCGGTGCGGCGCACGATGTCGCCCAGCTTATCGATGGCGTCGATGTTGGGGTGCAGGCGGTCGCCGTAGGTGGATTCGATCACCACCCAGTCGGCCTTCTGCCCGGTGGCAGGGGGCCACATGACGAGATCGTCGTCCCGCCCCAGGTCTCCCGAGAACAAGATCGCCTTGCCGCCATGGGCAATGCGGATGCTCGCCGCACCCAGAATGTGCCCGGCTGGCGTGAACTCAATCTGCACATCGTCACCCAGGTCCAGCTTGCCATCGCTGTGAATCCGCTTGATGCGCTTGAGGCACTCTTGCGCGTCTTGCACGGTGTACAGCGGCTCGGCCGGCTCGTGTCGGGTGGCCTTGTGTCGGTTGCGATACCGTGCCTCTTCTTCCTGCAGGTGTGCCGTGTCTTGCAGCAAAATCTCGCACAACTCCGCCGTCGCGGCGGTCATGTAGATGTGGCCTTTGAAACCATTGCGAATCAGCAGAGGCAAAGATCCACTGTGATCAATGTGCGCATGCGTCAGCAACACCGCATCAATGCCGCGCGGATCAAACGGCAAGGGCTCCCAGTTGCGCTCACGCAGGGTTTTGAAGCCCTGAAACAGGCCGCAGTCCACCAACAGGCGCTTGCCACCCACTTCCACCAGCGTCTTGGAGCCAGTCACCGTGCCCGTGGCACCGTAAAACGTCACGTACATGTTTGAAATTCCTTGATCGTCGAATCAGGCCTGAGGCGGCTGCGCCTGCCTCACCAATTCGAGCACGCGTTGCACGGTCGGCCGCAGTCGGCGCCACGTTTGCCACAGCCCCCAGCCGCGGCCCAACAAGCCCACCGCCGCACGGGGTCGCCAGGCCAGCAAAAGCCCACCCGCCAAGGCCACCAACCAAGGGTGCTGTTTGACCCATTGGCCGCCCGCCTTCACCTGCGCCACCGTTCGCACAGCCGGGGCAAAGGTTTGTCGAACCTGCACGGCCAGCACTTCACGCTGCACCGCACAGCGCTGCTGCAACATCAACTTGCGCAGCGCCAAATCATCCAAAGGTGGCTTGCTCACAACCCGGCCTCCCGGGCCGCCTCAGCAGGCGACTTGACCGTTGCCACGGGCTCAGGCGAGGCCTCTTGAGGTGATGCGGCCCGCATCAATGCTTGCCGGTCCGCATCCAGCTCCGCCAACGTGGCCGCGAGCATGTCGCCCGAGGCCTGCACCAGCCGGCGCACACGCCACATGGCCCACGCCGCCAACGCAAAAAACAGCACGGTCATGCCCCCCAACACCGCCAAACGGTGCGAGTCCCAGAACAGTACTGTCACAAACACCGCTGCAAAAGCCAAGCCAAAGCAGCCTATCAAAACGGCAACGGCGCCCCAGGCCACAGTGGCCAGCAGGCGCCGCTTTTCTTCCTCGACCTCGGTCACCAGCAATGCCAGACGCGTCTGGAAGATGGCCATCAATGTGGCCAACAGCCCCTGCAGTGAGGCCCCCAGGCCGCCTGCGCGCTCAGATTCCGCCATGCCGATACGAGGTCTTCAATGCGCTGATCAACGACGGCCGATCAGCATGCCCAACAACAGCCCCACGCCAGCAGCAATGCCCACCGACTTCCAGGGGTTCTCGTGCACATAGCCATCGGTTGCCTTGGCGGCAGCCTTGGCCTTGTCCACCACGGCCGCTTGTGCATCGATCAGGCCATTCTTGGCATTGGCCAAGGTATGCGCCACACGCTCACGCAACTCGGCCACGCTGCCACTGGCATCGTGTGCGGTCGCAGCCAGCAAGGCTTCGGCATCCGCCATCACCAGCTTCAGGTCCGACATCAGCTTGTCTTTTTGTGCAGAGGTCAATTCGCTCATTTAGCTCTCCTTGGTGAAACCCAATCGTCGATCAATGCAAGACCAACAGCGGCACCTGGCTGTGCGCCAGCACGCTCTTGGTCAACGAACCATGAATCAAGGCATCCAGCCCATGACGACCATGTGAGGCCATGACGATCAAATCACAACCCTGCTTGGCCGCCACATCCACAATCGACTGCTGAATGTTGTCGGTGATCACAAACTGCCCGTCAAACGGCACACCGGCTGCCTTGGCCTTTTCCGCAAAGGCCAACAAAAGCTCGCGTGCATGCGCTTCACAGCGCTTTTCGTGATCTTGAAAGGTGGCGACGTCATACGCCACAGCCGCCTGCTCCACCACCAGCACCGGCAATGGCGGCTCGGCCGTGAACCCCGTGATTGATGCGCCCAGCATCTTGGCCAAACCAATGCTGTGCTCAATCGCTTTGTTGGACAACTCGCTGCCATCCACGGGCACCAGCAAATGTTCGTACATGCGTGACTCCTGAAAACAGACCGTCTCACAGCGGTCACTTTGATCGTAGAACCACTTTGGCCTTCCAGCCAAGACTTGATCATGACAGCAACACCAGAAAGGTCAACATGCTTGATCCATCGCAGAAAAGCCCTTCATCCATCGAATGAGCCCCAAGCACGCAGGCACCAACTAAAATCGCGGTTTGCCGCTGATTTTTCAGTGCCAGCATTTGCGCGCAGAGCGCCCCCACACCATGACCGAACTCGCCAAATCCTTCGAACCCGGCCCCATTGAAGCCAAGTACGGCCCCCAGTGGGAGCAACGTGGTCTGTACAAGCCCACGCTCGACGAGTCCAAGCCGTCTTTCTGCATCCAGCTGCCGCCCCCCAACGTGACCGGCACGCTGCACATGGGCCATGCCTTCAACCAGACCATCATGGACTCGTTGACACGCTACCACCGCATGAAGGGCCACAACACGCTGTGGATTCCGGGCACTGACCACGCCGGCATCGCCACCCAGATCGTGGTGGAGCGCCAGCTGCAGGAAAAGGGCCAGACCCGTCATGACCTGGGTCGCAAAAATTTCGTGGCCAAGATCTGGGAATGGAAAGAGCAATCCGGCTCCACCATCACCCAACAGATGCGCCGCATGGGTGACTCAGTCTCGTGGGAACACGAATACTTCACCATGGACGACAAGCTGTCGAAGGTCGTGTCCGAAACCTTCGTGCGCCTGTATGAAGAAGGCCTGATCTACCGCGGCAAGCGCTTGGTGAGCTGGGACCCCATCCTCAAATCCGCCGTGTCAGACCTCGAAGTCGAAAGCGAGGAAGAAGACGGTTCGATGTGGCACATCCGTTACCCCATCGAGGGCAGCGATGAGACCCTGGTCGTGGCCACCACCCGACCCGAAACCATGCTGGGCGACACCGCCGTGATGGTTCACCCCGAAGACGAGCGCTACCAGCATCTGATCGGCAAGCTGGTCAAGCTGCCCATCACCGGCCGCCTCGTGCCCGTGATCGCCGACGAACACGTCGACAAGGAATTCGGCACCGGCGTCGTCAAGGTCACCCCGGCCCACGACACCAACGACTACCAGGTCGGCCAGCGTCACAGCCTGCCGATGATCACCATCTTCACGCTCGAAGCGAAGGTGGTGTCGCACTTGACCGAGATCCCCGAGGCCTACCGCGGTCTGGACCGCTTCGTGGCCCGCAAGGCCCTGGTGGCCCAACTGGAAGCCGAAGGCCTGCTGGTCGAAGTCAAGAAGCACAAGCTGATGGTGCCCCGTTGCGCCCGCACCGGCCAGATCATCGAGCCCATGCTGACCGACCAATGGTTCGTCGCCATGACCAAGCCCGGCGCGCAGGGCAAGTCCATTGCCGAGCAAGCCATTGAAGCGGTGGAATCGGGCGAGGTGAAGTTCGTGCCCGAGAACTGGGTCAACACCTACAACCAGTGGATGAAGAACATCCAGGACTGGTGCATCAGCCGCCAACTGTGGTGGGGTCATCAGATTCCCGCTTGGTACGGCAGCAACGGCGAGATCTTCGTTGCCCGCAATGAAGACGAAGCCCGCACCCGCGCCAAGGCCGCCGGTTACGAGGGCGAGCTGACCCGCGACGAAGACGTGCTGGATACCTGGTACTCGTCGGCACTGGTGCCCTTCTCCACCCTGGGCTGGCCTGAGCAGACCAAGGAAATGGACCTGTTCCTGCCGTCGTCCGTGCTGGTCACCGGCTACGACATCATCTTCTTCTGGGTCGCCCGGATGATCATGATGACCAAGCACTTCACCGGCAAGGTGCCCTTTAAGCACGTCTACATCCACGGCCTGGTGCGCGATGCCCAAGGCAACAAGATGTCGAAGTCCGAAGGCAATGTGCTGGACCCGGTCGACCTGATCGACGGCATTGCCCTGGCCCCGCTGCTCGACAAGCGCACCACCGGCCTGCGCAAACCCGAGACGGCACCCAAGGTGCGCAAGGCCACCGAAAAGGAATTCCCAGAAGGCATTCCTGGCTACGGCGCAGATGCCCTGCGCTTCACCTTTGCGGCGCTGGCCAGCCTGGGCCGCGCAGTGAACTTTGACTCCAAGCGCTGCGAGGGCTACCGCAACTTCTGCAACAAGCTGTGGAACGCCACCAAGTTCGTGCTGATGAACACCGAAGGTCAGGACTGCGGCCTGAACCTCGACAAGCAACCCGGCCAATGCGCTGCCACCGGCTATCTGGACTTCAGCCCGGCGGACCGCTGGATCGTGTCCGAGCTGCAGCGCGTAGAGGCCGCCGTGGCGCAAGGCTTTACCGAGTTCCGCCTCGACAACGTGGCCAACAGCATCTACCAGTTCGTATGGGATGAGTACTGCGACTGGTACATCGAAATCGCCAAGGCACAGCTCAACGCCGCCAAGGACACCGGCAACGAGGCCGCCGCCCGCGCGACCCGCCGCACCCTGATCCGCGTGCTGGAAACCGTGCTGCGCTTGCTGCACCCCATCACGCCCTTCATCACCGAAGAGCTGTGGCAAGTGGTTGCCCCTGTAGCTGGCCGCAAGGCAGCGGATTCGGACGACACCATCGTGGTGGCGGCCTATCCGCAAGCTGACCTGAGCAAGGTCTGCGCCGAGTCGGACGCCTGGATGGCCAAGCTCAAGGCCCTGGTGGGCACCGCCCGTAACCTGCGTGGCGAAATGAACCTGTCGCCCGCAGAGCGCGTGCCTCTGCTGACCACCGGCGACGCCGCCTTCATCGAGCAGGCCGCCCCCATCGTCAAGGCATTGGGCAAGCTCAGTGAAGTCAAGCTGCTGGACGAAGCCGCGTTTGCGGCCGCCACCGCCATGGCCCCTGTGGCCGTGCAAGGCGAAGCCCGCCTGGCCTTGCACGTCGAGATCGACGTGGAGGCCGAGAAGGCTCGCCTGAGCAAGGAAATTGCCCGTCTGGAAGGTGAAATCGCCAAGGCCCAAGGCAAGCTCTCCAACGAAAGCTTCGTGGCCCGTGCACCTGCCGCCGTGGTGGAACAAGAAAAGGCCCGCGTGGCCGACTTCACCACCACGCTGGAGCGTGTGAAGCAGCAATTCCAGCGTCTGGGTTGAGCCTCATCAGAAAGCAGTACCCATGAGCATCATCACCAAGGCCATCTTCCCGGTGGCCGGGTTGGGCACACGGTTTTTGCCCGCCACGAAGGCGCAGCCCAAGGAAATGCTGCCGGTCGTTGACAAGCCCTTGATCCAGTACGCGGTCGAAGAAGCCTACAACGCCGGCATCCGCGAAATGATCTTCGTCACCGGTCGCCACAAGCGCCCCATCGAAGACCATTTCGACACCGCTTTCGAGCTGGAATACGAACTGGAGCAGGCCGGCAAAAACGAACTGCTTCAACTCGTGCAATCCATCAAACCTGCAGACATGGAGTGCGTGTTCGTGCGCCAGCCCAAGAGCCTGGGCTTGGGGCACGCCGTGCTGTGTGGCGAGCGCCTGGTGCGCGGCGAACCTTTTGCCGTGCTGCTGGCCGACGACCTGATGGTGGGCGAGCGGCCCATCCTCAAGCAAATGGTCGATCAGTTTGAACAACTGCAAGGCTCGGTGTTGGCCGTGCAAGAGGTCCCTGCCGAGCAAACCAAGCGCTACGGCATCGTGGCGGGCACCATGGTCAACGACCGCATCATGGACGTCACGCGCATCGTCGAGAAGCCCGCGCCGGAAGTGGCGCCTTCCCGTTTGGGCGTGGCAGGCCGCTACATCCTCACGCCTGCGGTGTTTGAGCAGATCCGCCTCCAGCCTCGCGGCGTGGGCAATGAAATCCAGCTGACCGACGGCATTGCTGGCCTGCTCGCCAGCGAGAAGGTCTACGCTTACCGCTACGAAGGCAAGCGCTACGACTGCGGCAGCAAAGAAGGCTTCCTGGAAGCCAACGTCGAGTTGGCCCTCACCCATCCACAGGTGGGCGCCTGGTTCCGTGACTACCTCAAGCGACTGAAGCTGGACTGACCTTCAACGCTTTGCCACAGACCTAAAACAATGCAAAACAAAGGGGCCTCATCACTGAGGCCCCTTTTTCATTCAGGTCGATGCTGATTTCTCTGCACTGGGAGGCGGCAATTTACCCTCCACCTCCAGTTGCATGATGATCATGTTGACCAAGGTGGCAACGGTCGGTCGGCCGGTATCCACCGTGTAGTGCGCCACCTCCTCGTACAGTGGGTGGCGCTGGTCGTACAACTCGCGCAACTTGGCCAAGGGATCGGCAACTTGCAACAAGGGGCGCTGCGTATCGTGTCGCAAACGGCGATACAGCTCGTCAGGCGACGACCGCAGGTAAATCACCGTCGTTCGATCACGCAGATGTTCACGGTTGACGGGCCGAAGCACAGCCCCACCACCGGTTGCCATGATCAGCGGCCCTTCGGAATACTGAGTCAACTCGTCTAGGACGCGCTGCTCCAGATCGCGAAAAGACGCTTCACCGAACTGCTCGAAATACGAACGGATCGGCATGCCGATCCGTTCTTCCAGAACCGCATCGGAGTCGAGGAACCTCGCCCCGATGCGCTTGGCCAGTTGCCGCCCGACGGTGGATTTACCGCCGCCGGGGAGGCCGATGAGAGAGATCACCATGAAACGTCAGTGAACACTGCAGCTGGTACCTTTGCCATAAGGATTATCTGCAAATGCAGGTTTTGCCTCAGAGCCAAGAATTCCAGACGGGTATGGCAGCACCTCCGTAAACGTACCAGTACCTTCCGTACCCGACACGACCCCGGTTACGTAGATTTTAATGCGAAGCCATGAGGCAACATTCTTCAAATAGGTAACCTGCAGACCAACCGCACCGGTAGCATCCGTTTTGGTTTGAGTTGCATCGATAAACGAGATTGCGGCGTCGGATTTACGAGGCTCCAGCACCTTGTCATTATCATGATCCTCCGAAGTGCCGGCATTAACCCCATTCCTATCCTCATCTTCGTTGGCGCACCCATAATACGTTTGATCCGAGTTATCGCGATCTGCGTAGGTCGCGGTTGACGGAAGCGTATTATTTCTCACCCATGCAGATCCATCGTAACCGTACGAACCCTTCTCGAAACCAGTTAGATCCAAAGTTGGGGTGATTTGCACATTAGCCTTGGCTTGGCCTGATGCATTTACAACTTGAACCACATACTTAACAACATACCTTAGACCATCAGAGGTCTCCTCGATCTTGTCATTGGGACCGATTGTGATGTTAAACGCATCCTTAATAATGGTAGCTGAATTTGTCGTTGCCACTGGACACGCCGCAGAACCAGCTGAGGCAGTGCCGGAAGACGATGGAACAAAATCTGTCCTGCTATAGCAAGCTCTCAGCACCAATCCATTTGGACCGGTAGTTGCCGTGCCAGGGATGTAGGCTGTCGTAGCAACTCCATCTGCGTCCGTGTACAACACACTGGCTGCTGATGCAAACGTCCCCTTGCCGGGCAACACAGCATTCTCATCAAAACTTACCCGCACATTGGCGAGCGGATTTCCTGAAACATCAAACGCCTTAAAACGCACAGTCGCTTGATTGGCGGTCGATCCAGACGTATTGGCAGCAATAACGGTTGGCTCGACAGCCAAGTCAACAGAACCGATGACCGCAGCGTCAGGAACGACAACGGACGTGGACTGAGTAACAGGAATTGTGACAGTCTGAGAGACGCCGCCGGCAGAAACCGCAACTTGGAACTCAGTAGACGTGTAGGTGGAGGGCAAAGTAAAGCTATACCGATACACACCAGTCGCCGAGCCAGTTTCAGCGAGATTACTAATAGATCCAAGCGAACTGCTAGCAGAAACTGCCAAGCCGGAGATGGCGGACCCACTTGCATCAGTGACAGCGATGTCAACTTTTCCAACGTCCCCCGGCGAAAGCACGCTTGGAAGCGGCGTTGTGGCGATTTTGATGCCGGTGACGCTGAACGACCGTGTCTCCGAAACGTTGCCCGACGTAGCTTTTACTGTAACCACTCTATTCGACTTATCTGCCGAGAAGTCAACCGTAGCAGTAAGCTTGCCGTCCGTCCCCGTGACAGTGCTCGTACGATAAAGCTGTCCACCCGATACCTCAAAGGCAATAGGCGCCTTCGCCACAACTTCGCCTGAGTCGTTCACCGCTGTCACAGTCACGGTAACAGGCGTAGCATCCGTATTTGAAACTGTCGTCTTGCTCAACGACATAATCAAAGCAGTAGCGGTGCTGGACGTACTTGTATTGCTTCCGAATGGTGATGTTCCGGCATCACTACCACCACCGCCGCAACCCACCAGACTACTTACCGCCACTAATGCAGCAAGCCAAAATTTGCATTTCATTTGAACCCCTAATCTCTAGGTTTCCCCAAATACTCTAGCCGCTAAAAATCAGCGCAACGAACCCTTGTCCGACACCACCTTGGGCGTCAGGAAGATCAACAACTCGGAGCGACCAGAGGAGGCCGAGCGCGTCTTGAAGAGGTTGCCCAACACGGGAATGTCGCCCAACAAAGGCACCTTCGTCTCCGTGCTGTTTTCCGTCTGCATGAAAATACCACCGATCACAACCGTGCCGCCGTTCTCCACCAAAACCTGGGTTTGAACGTGCTTGGTGTCAATCGCGTAACCTGCTGTCGTGATCTGACCCACGCTGTCTTTGGTCACATCCACATCCAGAATCACGCTGCCTTCAGGGGTGATCTGCGGCGTGACTTCCAACTTCATGTTGGCTTTGCGGAAGGCGATGGCCGTGGCACCAGACGAAGTCGCGGTTTGATAGGGCAGTTCGGTACCTTGCTCAATCAAGGCCTTCACTTGGTCTGCCGTGATCACTCGTGGACTCGAAATGATCTTGCCCTTGCCATCTGCTTCCAGTGCCGACAGCTCCAAGTTCAGGAAACGGTTGGAGTTGGCCCCAAACAAAGACAAAGCAATGGACGACGCGGTGTACCCGTTGATACCTGACGCAGGCAAGTTCACGAAGTAACTGTTGGGGGTGTAGCTGCCCGACGTCTGAGTGGCCTGCAGCGTTTGTTCTCCAACGCCTTGGTAGGTACCGGTAATCGCCACGCGGTTGTCACCGCCCACACCAAAGCCAGGTGTTCCGCCACGCAGTCCACGCAGGTCAACAGCACCCAACTTCACGCCCAGATTACGGCCAAACGTGTCGGTGGCCTCCACAATGCGAGCCTCAATCAACACCTGACGAACAGGAATGTCGATCTTCGTGATCATCTGCTGAACTTCTTCCAGTTTGGATGGAATGTCGTTCACGAACAGTTGATTCGTACGAGTCTCGTAAATGACCGTGCCACGTGGCGACAAGATTCGAGTCTTAGAACCCGCGCTGCCACCGCTGCTGTCCCCCGTCAAACCCTTGGCAATTTCTTCAGCCTTGGTGTAATTCAACTGGAACGACTGCGTTCGCAACGGTTCCAAGGCTGCGACTTGAGCCTTGGCCTCCAAGTCGAGCTTTTCCTTGGTATTGATCTCGTCCTTCGGCGCAATCCACAACACATTGCCGGACTTGCGAACACCCAAGCCCTTCGCCTGGAGAATGATGTCCAGAGCCTGATCCCAAGGCACGTCCTTCAGACGCAACGTGACGTTACCTGTCACGGTATCGCTGGTCACTACGTTGAAGTTGGTGAAGTCAGCGATGACTTGCAACAACGCCCGAACTTCAATGTTCTGGAAATTCAGCGACAACTTCTCGCCTGCGTAACCTGGACCCTGAGTCAGCTTGTTGGGATCTTGTTTGCGAGGACGAACCTCCAAGACGAACTGATTGTCGCTCTGATATGCAGAGTGCTCCCAGTCACCCTTGGGCGACACCACCAGTTTGACCTTGTCGCCGGCTTGCTCGGCCGTCATGCTCTGCACGGGGGTACCGAAATCAGTCACATCAAAGCGACGCTTCAAGCGCTCAGGCAAACTGGCGCGCATGAACTCAACCACCAGGTTTTGCCCCTGCTGCTTGATGTCCACACCCACTTGGCTGTTCGGCAACTCGACAACGACCCGCCCAGAGCCATCTTGTCCACGACGGAAATCCAAGTCCTTCAGCGCCATGGTGCTGACGTTTTTGTTCTCGGCAAAATGCACTGTGTCTTCTTTTGCCGGCTTCTTCACCGTCGCCGCAGCGACTTGTTGCACGGCCTCGGGTGCAGTCCCCGATGCTGGATCAAGGACCAACAACAACGACTTGCCCTGCAATTGGGCGCGGTAAGTCGTTGCCTGCTTCAAGCTCAGCACCAACCGCGTGCGGTCACCACCCTGGGCCACATTCACCGTGCGAACGTTGCCTTGGTTGACCTCAACCATGTTGCGCGGGAGGTTGCTGCTCACGCCGGGCAAGTCAATCGCAATACGCGGAGGCGTCTGCACAACAAAGCCTGCCGGCACTGCAGCCAACGGCTCGGACAACTCAATGCGGATCACATCGCCGTTGCCTTGTTGCCCACTGGTGATCGCTTCGATGGCAGCAGCAGCCCAAGTCAGGGAAGAAACCATGGCCAAAGACAGGCCCGTCATCGCAACACGCCACGATTTCATATTCATAGTCTCCAGCTTCGTCTTCATCGTCCACCCTCCTGCAACTGCAGGGTGGTTGGACGTTCAATCCATTCGCCTGCGGCGTCTTGCACGATCTCGCGCAACGAGATCTCAGTTTCGGTGATCTTCAAGATCTTCCCGTAATTCTGCCCAAGGTAGTCCCCCACCTTGACCTGATAAAGCAAGTTATCAACCTTCAACAGCGCATAGGGCAACCCCTTGCGAGCCACGCTACCCACCATGGTCATGGAGTCAAGCGGGAACGCTTCCAAAGGTTCCTTGCGACGGCTCAACTCCGCAGCGACTGCGGAGTTAGGTTGCCGAGCCTCCTGACGAAGCGCCCCAGACAACTTTTGTGTACTGAAGGGCTCTGACCCTTCCATGCCTGCGTACGCTTGAGGATGAAACTTTTGAGGCGGAGACAAGGGCTGCACCGTCGGCTGAGCCTCATGCCGCTGCTGATCCATCCATGCCTGCAACTCGTCCTGTTCGCCACTACAGGCGCACAGAGAAACTGCTGCAATCAAGGCAACGCAATGTGCTTTACGCATCATTTCTTGTTCCCCTTCTTGTCCTTGTCTGCGCGCATGGCATCCACCTCGGCCGGATCCAAGTAGCGATAGGTCCGAGCTGTCGCTTCCATGTACAACTGCCCGGAAGTGTCTTTCGCGTTGACGTTCGCAATCTGCAGATTGTGCAAGGTCACAATACGCGACAGATTGGCGATATCGCCCGTAAAGGCACCGATATCGTGATAACGCCCGGTGACACGAATCGAAATGGGCAACTCTGCGTAGTAGTCCTTGACCACCACTTGCCCAGGACGGAATAGATCAAAATCCAATCCGCGCCCCAGGCCAGCCTGGTTGATATCAGACAGCAATGCGTCCATCTCAGCCTTGCCAGGAAGCTGCTTCTCCAGCTGCTTCACGTACTCTTCAACCTGAATCCGCTGTTTACGCAGCTCGCCCAAGTTGATGGCTTGCGCGACCTTGGAACGATACTCTTCCTTCAGTTGAGGCTCTTTGTCTCGCTCGGATTGCAACTCGTCACTCTGGCCAGACAGCAACAAGGTCCACGCCATTGCGAGTACAGCCAAAGCTGCAAACAAAAAGGCAGCCAGCTTAGGGAGAATGGGCCACTGGCCTGGCTCATTGGGATTCAGCCCCTGAAATTGAGACTGCGCCTGCTCAAACAGAGCATTCAGGTCGATATTCAAATTTGGATTGGCCATATCAAACCTCAAGGCAGACTCGCTGCAGAGGCAGCTGGTTTGGGCGCAGAGGCCGATGGCGTCGTCTTGGCTACGCCACTTGCTGCAGAGGCCGCCGCAGAGACATCCTGAGGCCGCTTGAGTCCCACCTTGACGGAGAACTCAAACAGACGCTTGTTGTCTCGCGCATCCTTGGCGTTGGAAACCTGCGCTTTGATTTCTTGAAGCTCCGGGTGCTCCAGCCACTCCGAATTGGTGTTCGTGTTACGCAAGAACTCTGACACCCGCTCGTTCGACTGAGCCACGCCCGACACCATGACGCTCTGCCCGTCTTGCTTGACCGCGGTCAGATAGATGCCCTCCGGTGTCTGGCGCACCAGTTCGTTGAGCAGATAGACAGGCATG
The DNA here is from genome assembly GCF_048860245.1 of Aquabacterium sp. Taxonomy (GTDB): domain Bacteria; phylum Pseudomonadota; class Gammaproteobacteria; order Burkholderiales; family Burkholderiaceae_C; genus Aquabacterium. The sequence continues at coordinate 18,425 of NZ_JBLIZW010000010.1, forward strand.
TTGCGGTCGGTCTGAAGATCTTCCACAGCGCGCTGACGAGCCTTCAGAGCCTCGATTTCACCCTTCAAGGTCGAAACGTCTTTGATCTCCTCGTCCAGCTTCTTGTTTGCAGCCACCAAAAACGCATTGCGCTCTTGATGTGCGGACATCATCTGCTGCTGGACACCGTATCAAAGCGCCGAGATCACGGCACCCGCCACGACGGAAATGCCTAACCCGACAAAAAAAGCCTGCTTGCGCAGCCGACGCTTCTCTTCGCGGTGGGGCAGAAGGTTAATCAAAATCATGCGAGGAACCTCCGCATGGCCAAGCCACAAGCGGTTAGATAAGACGGCGACTCACGACGCAACTTGCTCTCACGCACAGCAGAGCCAAGCTTCATGCCCTCGAAAGGATTGACCACCATGGCGGCAAAGCCCGTCAGCTCAGTCACACGATCTTTCAGACCTGGCAAGGCAGCCGTGCCGCCAGCCAACATGACGTAATGAACCTTGTGGTGAGGCGTACTCGTGAAGAAGTACTGCAACGCACGCCCAATTTCCTGAGACAAGCTGTCCACAAAGGGACTCAGGATGGTCGACTGGAAGTCCTCAGGCAGGTCACCATTGAGCTTCTTGACTTCGGCCTCTTCAAACGAAAAGCCGTACTGCCGAGAAATCAACTGGGTCAACTGAGCGCCACCGAAAGCCTGATCACGGTCGTACAAGAGCTCGTCATCGCGCAGCACCTTCAAACTGGTGTTCTCTGCCCCGATCTCGAACAACGCGATCAACGCATCCTTACCCTCACCGGGCAAAGTCTCCACGAGTCGACGTACAGCGAGTCTGGACGCGTAAGACTCAATATCCAAGATGGCAGGCTTCAGCCCCGCTGCTTCGGCCAATGCCTGCCTGTCCTGAACCCGATCCTTGCGCGAGGCCGCAATCATGACCTCAACGTCACCGGCGGACGTCGGGCTCGGACCCACGACACAAAAATCCAGGCACACCTCATCCAGCGAGAAGGGGATGTACTGGTTGGCTTCCGCCTCCACCTGCATCTCCATCTCTTCCTCGCGCAGGCCTGCCGGCAGCATGATCTTTTTGGTGATCACCGCCGACTGGGGCATCGCCATGGCGACCTGCTTGGTCTTCACGCCACTTTTGGCAACGACCTTGCGAACAGCCTCGGCCACTTCGTCGAACTTTTCGATCTGGCCGTCAGCAATCCAGCCCTTCTCGAAGGGCTCAGACGCGAATCGATCCAATACATATTCGCCAGACGCCGTCTGGCTCAATTCGACCAGCTTCACGCTCGATGAACTGATATCCAGTCCGATCATTGGCGGATGCTTGCGGCCCAAGAGCGTGTCAAGAAAGCTCACACCGTCCTCCATGCGCCGTCCCTGACGCTGGAAAGTTAATAAACCACTTCAATGCTATCAGCAAAGGTTTTGACAATGAAAGGCGTTAATGCAGGAGAAATCCCAAGCTCGTTGCGCCTTGCACACGCCTTACAGACAGTTGCAATTACACGACATTTGTGCCACACGTCTGTGCGTACCCTGGTCAAAACGGGGTTGGGCCGAGGTTTCTATAATCTCAGCACCATCCTGACGCCCACCTCATGAGCGATTCCGAACAACAAGCATCCCCCCCCGCCCCGGCACCCGACCGCACTCAGCGCGCCCAGCATGCATGGTGGTGGACATGGATCCTCAAACCCTTGTTGGTGCTGTGCGGGCTAGGTGTTGCTGGCGTTTTTGCCGGCCTGTGTCTGGCCGCGATTGGCTTGGCGGTGGCGTATCCGAATCTGCCAGAGGTGACGGGCCTGGCCGACTATCAGCCGAAGATGCCTCTGCGCGTCTACTCCAGCGAGCAAGTCCTGATCGGAGAGTTCGGGGAAGAACGTCGCCAGTTTTTGCCGATCGCAGAAATTCCCAAAGTGATGCGAGATGCCGTACTGGCAATCGAAGACGCGCGTTTTTATAAACACGGCGGGGTCGATTACGTGGGGGTAATTCGCGCCGGCTTGGCCAATTTTGGCGAGTCACGGAGTCAGGGTGCATCGACGATCACGATGCAAGTGGCGCGGAATTTTTATCTTCCCACGGAAAAAACCTTCACCCGCAAGATCTACGAAATTCTGCTCGCGCTCAAGATCGAAAGCCTGCTCAGCAAGGACCAGATTCTTGAGTTGTACATGAATCAGATCTACCTGGGGCAACGTGCGTATGGTTTTGCAGCGGCCAGCGACACTTATTTTGGCAAGCCGCTCAAGGATATTTCCGTGGCCGAGGCGGCCATGCTCGCAGGGCTGCCCAAGGCACCCTCTGCCTACAACCCAGTCCGAAACCCCAAGCGCGCAACCATCCGGCAGCAATACATCATCGACCGGATGTATGAAAACGGCTTCATCAACGCTGACCAGCGGGAAGAAGCCAAGGCAGAAGTGCTTCACTACCGAACCAAGGCCCCGATCGCCATCGAAGCTGCCTACGTCGCCGAGGCCGCCCGCCTGCTCATGCATGAGCAATACGGCGCCGACGCTTATACCCGCGGCATCAATGCCTACACATCCGTCAACATGACGGAACAAGTGGCTGCGTACAAGGCACTTCGAAAAGGCTTGCTGGATTTCGATCGCCGCCAAGCCTGGCGCGGCCCCGAGGCCTATGTTGACCTGCCGGATGATCCGCACCAGATGGATGTGCGCATCGCGGAAGCCCTGGAAGATCACCCAGACAGTGAAGACATCCGCGCCGCCATTGTCACGCGCGCAGAACCGAAGCAGTTGGTTGCTGTGCTGCAGTCTGGCGAGCAGTTGATCATCGGGCCGGAAGGGCTGAAGCTTGTTGGTAACGCCCTGACCGAGAAAGCGACACCGAAGCAACAGATTCGCCGAGGTGCTGTGATCCGTGTCCTGAAGGACAAAGATGACCGCTGGTCGGTGGTTCAGTTGCCACAGGTTGAGGGCGCTTTTGTATCGTTGGACCCGCAGACCGGACTCATCCGCGCCTTGGTGGGCGGGTTTGACTTCGATCGCAACAAGTTCAACCACGTCACTCAGGCGTGGAGACAACCCGGCTCCAGCTTCAAGCCCTTCATTTACTCCTCGGCACTGGAAAAGGGCTTCACACCCGCCACCGTGGTCAATGATGCCCCACTGTTCTTCGATGCAGGCACGACCGGCAGCCAAGCGTGGGAGCCCAAAAACTACGACGGCAAATTTGAGGGCCCCATGACGCTGCGCCGTGGTTTGGCCAAATCCAAAAACATGATTTCCATTCGCGTGCTGCGCTCAGTCGGCGCCAAATACGCTCAAGACTGGATCACTCGTTTTGGATTCGAGGCAGACAAACATCCGGCATACCTCACCATGGCGCTGGGGGCTGGCTCCGTCACGCCCTTGCAAATGGCCGGGGCTTATGCCGTGTTTGCCAACGGCGGCTATCGCGTGAACCCCCAGTTGGTTTTGAAAGTCACCGACAACCGCGGCCACACACTGGCCAACTATCGCCCGACGCCACTGGACGAAAGCATGCGCACCATCGATGCGCGCAATGCATTTGTGATGAGCAGCTTGCTGCAGGAAGTGACGCGATCGGGCACCGCTGCCCGGGCACAGGCCACCCTCAAACGCCCCGATCTTTACGGTAAAACGGGCACGACCAACGACTCCATGGATGCATGGTTCGCAGGCTACACCGCGCACAACGTCGCAGTGGTCTGGATTGGCCACGATCAGCCCAGAAAACTCGGGGACAAAGAAACCGGTGGCGGCTTGGCGCTGCCAGTCTGGATTGATTTCATGACCACCGCTTTGCGCAATGTGCCCGTCGAAGAGCCGACACCACCTGAAGGGGTGGTCAACATTGGCGGCGAGTGGTTTTATGAAGAGTACACATCCGGCACAGGTGTCCGCGAGTTAGGACCTGAAGCCGGAGAGGGAGCCCACTCAGCCCCCGCAGCCACAACCGATGCAGAAAAAAAGGGCATCCTGGATCTGTTTGGCGACAAGCCACCTCACGGTGGCACGCACTGACAGACGGTCAGAACGTCAACGGTGTTTGCGCTTGCTCCGTGGCGCACGCAGACAGCACGGCAAAGAATTCCTCGCCCGTTTTGGTGTCCATCCAGCGCCCATTGATGCCCAAACGGAAATGAAAGCCGCCCTTGCGCGCAGCAAGCCACAATTCGTGCAATGGCGGCTGGGCATTCACGATCAACTGCGAACGGTTCGGCATCGACAGCGTCAGCATGCCTCCGGTACGCGCTGCGTCGATGTCCACCACATCGTCTTCCAGCCACTTGTCCACCGTTTGCTCAATGCGCGCCAAAGCTTCTCGGATCGCGGCATCGTATTGCGCGTCACTCAAACCGGAGGGCGTGGCAACTGTGGACATCTGAGCTTCCTTAGAATGTGGGGATGAATCGCAAGCCGACAATTTTACGAGCCCTGCTGACCGCAGCCTACGTGCTGGCAATTGCCCTTCACGCCGGCTGTGGCATGAAGGGGCCGCTGTATCTGCCCGCCCCCGCTCAAGCGGCCTCGCAACCCCAAAATACCTCTGCACGATGACGCTCCCCGGCTCCCCCTTTTTCGCCTTCAAAGACCAGGACCTGTACCTTGACGACGTGCGCTTGCGCGATTTGACTCAGCAATACGGCACACCGCTGTACGTGTACTCGCGCAAGGCCATGCTGGCAGCACTGGCACCCTATCAACAGGCGCTAGCTGGGCGCCAACACTTGGTTTGCTTCGCGGTCAAGTCCAACTCCAACATCGCGGTGCTGCAAACATTTGCGCAAGCGGGATGCGGCTTCGACATCGTTTCGGGCGGCGAGCTGGCTCGTGTCCTCGCCGCTGGCGGTGATGCCTCCAAGGTTGTTTTCTCGGGCGTTGGTAAGACGCGTGCGGAAATGCGTCTGGCATTGGATGCTGGCGTGCGCTGCTTCAATGTCGAGAGCACCGCTGAACTTGAAGTGCTCTCACAGGTGGCTTCCGAAATGGGCAAGACGGCGCGCGTGAGCCTGCGCGTCAACCCAGACGTCGATGCTGGCACGCACCCCTACATCTCGACGGGATTGAAAGGCAACAAGTTTGGTGTGGCGCATGAGCAGGCCATCCACACCTACCAGCGTGCCGCCGCGTTGCCCGGCATTGAGGTGACGGGCATTGACTGCCACATCGGCTCCCAGATCACCGAGATTGCCCCCTATCTGGACGCGCTGGACCGTGTCCTGGACTTGGTTGAAGCCATTGAAGGTGCAGGTGTCCCCATTCATCACCTGGACCTTGGTGGCGGCCTTGGCATCACCTACACCGACGAAACGCCGCCCGGCGCAGATGAGTTGATCAAACAATTGCTGGCAAAGATCGACGCACGCGGCCACGGCCATCGGGAACTGGTTTTCGAACCAGGCCGCTCGCTGGTAGGTAATGCCGGTGTGTTGCTGACAGAAGTCATGTTCTTGAAGCCCGGCGAGAAGAAAAACTTCTGCATCGTCGATGCGGCCATGAATGACCTGATGCGCCCCGCTCTGTATGAGGCCTACATGGGCATTGTGAATACCCGTCAGCGCGAGGGTGCCCCTGTAGTTTGGGACGTCGTCGGTCCGGTTTGCGAGTCGGGTGACTGGCTGGGGCGCGATCGCAGCTTGGCTGTGCAGCCCGGCGATGTGCTGGCCGTGCTGTCCGCCGGGGCATATGGCATGACCATGGCAAGCAACTACAACACGCGTGGCCGTGCAGCCGAGTTGATGGTCGATGGCAACCAGGTTTGGTTGATCCGCGAACGTGAGTCTGTCGACGCACTGTTTGCGCTGGAAAAACTGATCCAGAACTGACACCCAGAAAACACTTGCTGCAACGCATGGCGCCTCCCTCGGGAGGCGCTTTTCATGGTGCAAGCAGTGTGTCAAGACGACGGAATGCAAAAAGCCGCCCGAAGGCGGCTTTGAGTTCAAACTCAAGCAGTTGCTTGATCAGAACTGGTGACGGACACCGATGGCCAGCATACGGGTCGTGTTGCCGATGTTGGCACCAGCACCCGAGAAGAATGGGGTTTCTTGCGAACCCAGACCAGTCAGAACTGGCAGCGGGCCACCGTTGACGCCGTAGGGACCGAAACCAATGTTTGCCGCCTTACCAGCATCATCCTTCGCAAAACCGAAGCGGGTGTAAACCTTGGTGCGCTTGGAGAAGTTGTAGTCACCGATGAGCATCAGAGCCGTATCCTTGCCTTCAGAGAAGTTGGTGAACTTCGACACGGCATACTGGGCACCGACCGCGAAATTGCCAATCGGATGCTTCACACCCAGAGCAAACGTGTTGGTTTTGATGTTCTGGACGACGCTTCCCGCATCCATCTCGTACTTGCCCGAGTGGAAAACGCCCGACACTTGGGTACCCAAATTAGGCACGGTGTACTTTGCACCGAGTGCATAACCGATGTGCTTGTCCAGCGCAAACATTGCGGTATAGGTACTAGACGTAGCGTTATACGACCCAGCGGTGGCGTTGCCAAACTTGTTCATGTGGTAAGACGCGTTCAACAACAGCGCATCGCTCACAGCGTAGTTAGCAAACAAACCGATTGCCTGACCGCGGCCGCCTTGCTCTGCAGCCTCGGTTCCAGCCGTAGCGCCACCCAAGATTTGCCCGGTGGAGCTTGTCGAGGCAGGAGCGCGCATCGACGAAATCTTGTCAGGCACGCCAGCTTGCGGCGAATACGACAGGGCTGCCGTCAAGCCACCGGTCTTCACCCAGTAGCTCATCTGGTTGTCTTGACGGATTTGCAGGTTGTTGGTCACGAGACCAAAACCTTGCAGGTCGGCACCGCCCAACGCCTCGACGGTCGAGAACGCGAAGGTGTAGAACATGGGCGCGTACTGACGACCCAGGCGGATTTCACCAACTGGCGTGGTCAGACCCACAAATGCTTGACGACCCCACATACGGGAGTCTTGACCGTTTTGCGCGCCGGTGTCGATGCCCATCTGACCTTCCAGGACGAAACCGGCCTTGTAACCGCCGCCCAGGTCTTCGGTACCCTTGACACCCAGCGCGCTGGAAGACGACACGCTAGGAGCAATGCGCACGACGTGGCTTTCTGCACCAACGTTGGCGGCTGCCGCTGGGTTCAGCGACCAAACCGTGCCGGCAATCTTGCCTGCACCTTTGGTGGCGCTGTCGATGGCAACGTCCAAGTTACCGTACAAGGTGACGCTCGATTGGGCGAAAGCGGCGCTGGCACCCATCGTGGCCAGAGCGATCGCAACTGCTTTGGTCAGTGCGGTTTTTTGCATGCGAAATCTCCTAAACACCCCTCTGAATGAGGGTCCACGAAATAGTGCCCGCAGCCACCCGATCGCCACACCCTCGTTTCTGCTAGGTTGTCGCAATTTGTCTACACGTCAAGTCGCGACACCGAAGCCCATATTCAGGTTACGTGAGGTCGATCAAAACTGATGGCGTACACCAACCGCGATCACCCGAGATGTCGCATCGATGTTGGCACCACCTCCGGCGAAGAACGGCACTTCCGTAGAGCCAAAGCCGGTCAGGATCGGTACAGGCCCGCCGGTGACCGTCGGAGTGATCTCGCCAATGGGGCCGGGATAGGTGTTCGTTTCCAGACTGGCTGGGCGTCCACCGACGTCACGCAACCATCCCAGCCTGGCGTACAGCTTGGAGCGCTTGCTCAGGTTGTAGTCACCCGAGAACATGGCCGCCATGTCCTTGCCTTTGGTGAAATTGGTGAACTGCCCATAAGCCACTTCTGCCCCAACGGCAAATTGCTGGATCGGCTGCTTCACACCGGCTGAAAACACGTTGATCTGGATACTGGGCTGATTGCTGGATGCGTCATTGCGGAACTTGCCATTCAGCATGTTCATCGCCCAAGTCGTGCCGACGATGGGGTCGGTGTACTTGGCGCCAACGGCGACGGAATGGAATCGATCGAGGTCGACCAACCGCATGGCTGTCAACGCATCAACCACTTGCGCATTGCCAAACTTGTTGGCGTGCCACGATGCCGTGACGTTCAAGGCCGATGACAGTGCATAGTTCAAAAACAGGCCTGCCGTTTGACCGCGGCCGCCAGTGTCACTGCTTTCAGTGCCGGCTGAGGCCCCACCGATGATCTGACCATTGGCGCTGCCAGCGACGGCCACGGGCGCTCGTGCGCTGCTGATCCTGCTGTCAACGCCCCCATTGGGGCTGACCGCCACCGACGCTGTCAGCGCCCCGTATTTCAGCCAGTAACTCACGGCGTTGTCCAAACGGTTTTGCAGTGAGTTCACCACCATGCCAAAACCCATGAGATCGGACGCACCCAAAGCCTCGACGGTCGACATGGCATAGGTGTAGAACATGGGCGCGTACTGGCGCCCCACGCGCACCTCACCAACCGGTGTGGTCAGCCCGATATAAGCCTGGCGCCCCCACATGCGGCTGTCTTGCCCGCCTTGGGCGCCTGAGTCGGTGTTGAACTGCCCTTCCAGGACGAAGGCCGTCTTGAAGCCCCCACCCAGGTCCTCCGAGCCTTGGATGCCCAATGCGTTTTGTGAGGCGATGCTGGGCGTGATGCGAGTGAGTGATGAGTGATTGGCGTAGGCCGCCCGCAACTTGCCCGCGACCAACTGATAGGTGCTGGCGTAGTTGCCGCCTTGTGCAGCGGCTGCCGCTGCCGCCAGAGTGGGTACAACGCTGCTCAGATAGGTGTTGTCAGCGATGCTCCCCTGCCCCTTATGGACATGGTCCACCGCCGCATCGACGTTGCCATACACGCTGAGCGCCGCATGCGCCGAGGATGCCCCCCATCCAAGGATTGACAGGGCCAATGCGCCTCGAACGATGGGCGCTTGATACTTCTTCTGCATAAAACCTCCTGTAGCGTCCGGGGGTACAGACCCCAGCGCGTGGCGCAGGTTTTACCAGTGGATGCACGCGCAGCATCGTGGCTGTCGTGACCCAGAGACATCCAAACAGGTGGCGCAGAAAGCAGAAAAGGGAGCCGAAGCTCCCTTTTGCACGTTGGAATTCGAAGGATCGAATTAGAACGTGTGCTTGATACCAGCAGCCAGACCGCGCGAGGTCTTGCCTGCGGCAACAGCGTCACCGAAGGTCAAGGTCGAAGCGGTGTCGTTGTTCACGTTAGTGAACATGGCGTACACGGTAGTGCGCTTGGACAGGTCGTACAGAGCGCGCACAGTCAGGAACTGCACATCGGAGGCGCTGTTGCCGCTGGTGGCGACGTTACGAGCAACCGAGCCGCTAGCGATCACAGTGAACTGAGGTGCAACAGGCACGGCAACCTTAGCACCGTACACTTGCATGCGACGAGCACCAGCAACCAGACCGGTCAGGTGAGATGCGCTGGTTTCGCCGTCGAAGTAAGCGGTGACCTTGGCAACGCCGAAGTCATAGCCAGCGTAGCCCAGCGTTGCGTTGGACTTTTGCTTGCCAGCAGTGACCAGCTCATCCGTGTTGTATTGGTAGCCGACGCCAGCGAAGACTGGACCTGCAACGTACTTCACGCCCAGACCGTAAGCCTTGCTGTTTGCGCCATAGGCGGCATCACCGATGTTCTCAGCGCCAGCAGCGCCGCCAGTAGCGGAGCTACCCACAGCCGTGGAGTACTGCAGCGAAGCAGTCAGACCGGGCACAACGGTAGGCAGGATGTAGGTGATGGCGTTGTCGGCACGGGTGTAAGCCACACCAGCGCGGGTGCTCACGGCCTTCAGGTCGTCATAAGTTTGAGCGACCAGCACGTTACGAGCGATGTCACCGATAGGCGAGTCTTGACGACCCAGGCGCACTTCACCGAAGCCACCAGTCAGACCAACCCAAGCTTGACGGTCGAAGAAGCGAGCAGTGTTACCTTGAGCGCCCGTGTCAACCTTCAAGGCCGATTCCAGTGCGAAGTTAGCCTTCAAACCACCACCGATGTCTTCGGTGCCCTTGAAGCCGATACGCGAGGTCGACAGGTTGTCGGAAGTAACGCGAGTCAGGGTGTGAGCGCCCTTCACGCTTTCAACGGATGCATCCACCACGCCGTACAGGGTGACGGAGGATTGAGCGAAAGCAGCAGAAGAGGCGGCGATAGCGGCCAGAGCCAGCAGAGTCTTTTTCATGGACTTCTCCAAAGTTGATCCAGATGCTTCAGCGCTATCTGGTGTTTATATCTGCGCACACTTTTGGTGCGCACAGAGCGCTGAGAACGTGCTCATTGCAGCAGAAATTTATGAATCTGTTTATGACAGAGATGTCATAAGCACCAAACCGGGCCTCATTTCGTTGTCATGTGGCAACACCCTCCTACGAAGAGATAATGCTTGCATGAGCATTCAAACTGACGATTTCAGCCCTACTCGCAGAGGGAAAAAGGCCTCAACCACCGAATTTGAGGACGCTTCGGCGTCACGAATGGTCGAAGCCACTGTGACATCTCAGGGCGAAGACGCCTTGGAGCGCGCTTTGCGTCCCAAGGACTTGGACGAATATGTCGGCCAGGAAAAAGCACGTGAGCAGTTGGAAATCTTCATTGGCGCGGCTCGCAAACGACAAGAAGCGCTGGATCACGTCCTGCTGTTTGGCCCCCCAGGACTTGGCAAAACGACCCTGAGTCACATCATCGCAACGGAACTGGGTGTCAACCTGCGTCAGACCTCAGGCCCCGTGCTCGAGAAGCCGAAAGACCTTGCTGCCATCCTAACTAATCTTGAGCGCAATGATGTGCTGTTCATTGACGAGATTCATCGATTGAGTCCTGTCGTTGAAGAAATCCTCTACCCTGCGCTGGAGGACTATCAGATTGACATCATGATTGGCGAGGGCCCGGCCGCACGCTCCATCAAGCTGGACTTGCAACCCTTCACGCTGGTGGGGGCCACAACGCGAGCCGGCATGCTCACCAACCCGCTGCGAGACCGTTTTGGCATCGTCGCCCGCCTGGAGTTTTATTCCGCGTCCGAATTGCAGCGAATCGTGACGCGATCAGCCAAATTGCTGGGGGCGCCGATCGATCCCGAAGGCGCCATGGAAGTGGCCAGGCGCTCACGCGGCACGCCGCGGATCGCCAACCGATTGCTGCGTCGCGTGCGGGACTATGCCGAGGTCAAGGGCACAGGACGCATCACCAAAGACATGGCGGACAAAGCCTTGGCCATGCTCGACGTCGATCCGGTTGGGTTTGACATCATGGATCGCAAACTGCTGGAAGCCATCATCCACCGCTTTGATGGCGGGCCTGTGGGCTTGGACAATGTAGCGGCAGCCATTGGCGAAGAGCGAGACACGATTGAAGACGTGATCGAGCCTTACCTGATCCAGCAAGGCTACCTTCAACGCACGCCACGGGGGCGCATCGCCACGGCGGCAGCGTATCGGCACCTCGGTCTGCTCGCGCCTCAAGGCGGCGACCTTCTGGGCTAAGGGCCGAAAGACGGCCGTCTTAGCGTCGACGCAGGAAGTGGGTGTATTCGTCGCCAGATTCTGTGTGGTGCGCCTGCTGGTCGAGCAGGTCATTGCCCGTCTGGCGAGCAAATGCCTGAAAGTCTCGGACAGAGCCGGGATCGGTTGCCAGCACCTTCAGCACCTCACCGCTTTGCATGTCTGAGAGCGCCTTTTTGGCTCGCAAGATAGGCAGTGGGCAAGTCAGGCCGCGTGCATCAATTTCTTTATGAGTGTCCATGGCAGTACAGGCTGTCGGCGTTGATCTTCAGGCAGGGAAGACACCTGTGGAAAGGTAGCGATCACCTCGGTCGCAAACCACAAACACGATGGTGGCGTTGTGGAGATTTTGCGCCAATTGCAGTGCGGCCCAGCAGGCGCCTGCTGCAGAGATCCCGCAAAACAGGCCCTCTTCCCGCGCCAGACGTCTCACCATTTCCTCCGCATCGGTCTGACTGACATGAATCAGCTCATCCACACGGGACGGATCATAGATCTTGGGGAGGTAGGCCTCCGGCCACTTGCGAATGCCCGGAATGCGGGAGCCTTCCTGCGGCTGAGCACCGACAACGCGAACGGACGGGCTTTGCTCTTTCAGGTATCGCGAGACACCCGTGATCGTGCCGGTCGTCCCCATGGCACTCACAAAGTGCGTGATCTGGCCCTGCGTATCTGCCCAGATTTCAGGCCCAGTGGTTTCGTAATGCACCGCTGGGTTGTCCTGGTTGGCAAATTGATCCAGCACCACGCCCTTGCCTTCACGCACCATTTGGTCGGCCAAGTCGCGCGCGTACTCCATGCCTCCGCTCTTGGGCGTGAGGATCAGCTCCGCACCGTAGGCTTTCATGGTCTGAGCACGTTCGATGCTGAGATCTTCCGGCATGATCAACACCATCCTGTAGCCACGGATGGCTGCGGCCATGGCCAAGGCGATGCCCGTGTTGCCAGAGGTGGCCTCGATCAGTGTGTCGCCCGGCTTGATCTGGCCACGCTCTTCCGCGCGCCGGATCATGTTGATGGCCGGGCGATCTTTCACAGAGCCAGCAGGATTGTTGCCCTCCAGCTTGGCCAGAATGACGTTGCCGCGCGCATCACACTCGGCACCCGGCACACGCTGCAAACGGATGAGCGGCGTTTTGCCAATGGCGTCTTCGAGTGTTGGATAGATCATTGCAGCCTCGTTTCAGCAAATAAAAAACCCGCATCGTCAGGTGACGTGCGGGTTACGGCTTACCTGAACGATCAGGTGGTGCCCCGGGACGGACTCGAACCGTCACTCCTTTCGGAACCGGATTTTGAATCCGGCGCGTCTACCAATTTCACCACCAGGGCAGGTGCTTTGAAGACCAAAAGGATAGCACAAACTTAGAAGGTCTCCCAATCACTGTCGTCAACTGCCGACGCTGGCTTGCTCGCAGATGGGGCGGGAATGGCCGGCAAAGCTTTGTTCGCACTTGCTGCTGTTGGCTTGCTCAGTTGCTTAGGGGCAGCGGGCGGCTTGGGTGTCGTCAACGCTTTTGCCTTGTTTGCCGGCGCGGGTTGCGGTGCTGGCGCCGACACTCTTGCCTGAACAGGCGTCACAGATCGCGTCATGCCACCGTCATCTCGCACGCGGAAGACAGCGACCGACTCAGCCAGTTTCTGCGCTTGCGATTTCAAGCTCTCGGCCGCGGCCATGCTCTCTTCCACCAAGGCAGCATTCTGTTGGGTGCTTTGATCCAGTTGGCTGACTGCTTGGTTGATTTGACCAATACCCTGACTCTGTTCGGTGCTGGCATGGGCGATTTCTCCCACCAAGTCGGTCACCTTGCGGACCTGCGTCACGATGTCACTCATGGTGTTGCCCGCCGCACCGACCAACTGGCTACCCGCATTGACCTTCTCAACAGAGTCATTGATGAGGGTTTTGATTTCACGGGCGGCTTGTGCACTGCGCTGCGCCAAGGTGCGCACCTCACCTGCCACGACCGCAAAGCCACGGCCTTGCTCGCCAGCTCTTGCCGCTTCGACAGCAGCATTCAACGCCAGGATGTTGGTTTGGAAAGCGATGCCATCAATCACACCGATGATGTCGGCGATCTTCTGACTGGAGGACTGAATGCCATTCATGGTCTGCACCACTTCGCTGACCATGTCTCCACCGCGCGATGCCACGTCCGACGCTGCGGAGGCAAGTTGATTGGCCTGACGGGCGTTGTCCGCATTGGTGCGAACGGTGCCGGCCATTTCTTCGACTGATGCCGCTGTTTCTTGCAGGCTGGAAGCCTGACTTTCGGTTCGGGCGCTGAGGTCCGAATTGCCTTGCGCAATCTGAACCGATGCGGTTGCCACGGAATCCGCTCCCGCACGGACCTGACGCACCATTCCGGCCAAGTTATCGACCATCGTCGACAAGGCGCGTTGGATATGGCCAATTTCATCCTGGCGATTGACATCGATCCGCTGAGACAGATCACCTTGGGCCACCGCATTGAGCACCGTGACGGTCTGCTCCAAAGGGCGAGCAATCTGTCCTGCAATCGCCCAAGCCACCACCAAGCCGATCGCAAAAACGGCCATCACGCCGATCATGCTGAACAAAAATGCCTTGTGATACATCCGGTCGGCATGGTCACTGGCTTCCGTGCCGCCCTTCACATTGAACTCTTGAAGGCGATTCAACGTGTCGATGACACGCAAATACTCCTGGTGGGTGGCACCGGTCATCAACGCTCTGGCTTCGTCGTTGCGATTCTCGCGTGACAAGGCCAGCATCGATTGGCTGGCTTGCCAGAAGCTCGCCCAAGCCGCTTTGAAGTCGTCCAGCAGGGCCTTGTCCTGAGACGTCTTGGCAAAGGCCGCATAGGCATCCATGGCCTTGCGTACATCGTCCACCAAAACGTTGATCTGTTGATCGTATTTCGCGATATCACTGGCCTCGGTGGACAAAATGTGCTGCCCTTCGAAGCCACGCACATCACCAGCGGATGCGCGCATCTTGGCCACCAGTGCTTCACTGGCCAGCCAGTGATCCGAGATTTCCTGAGAAGCGTCATTCACGGATGACATGCTGCTCATGCTGACGAATCCCAGTAGCGACATGGCCATCAACACGCCGGCAAACGCCATCATGAGTTTGGAGCGCAGTTTGAATTTGGCAAACCAGTGCATAAGTGAGGCCTCTCAAGGTAACGGGCGATGCCAAGCCTGACCAACGGCCGGGCGCTTGTCGGATTTATCGGCATGCCATGCAGCAACTTAAACGCCCACCAATCTCTTGATTGTGAAAAATGCCACCTGCGCCGCTGTCAGTCCGGAACCATTTCCATACTGAGCGGTCGCTATGATGAGCGTCTCAACTTGGACCCCGCCGCATGCCACCGTTACCCCCGATTACCCAGGCTCTGTTGTTGATCAACGTGGCCGTGTTCTGCCTGGATGAAGTGTTCGGGCACCTGCTGTCTGTTTATTTCGCGCTGTGGCCGTTTGACAGCGGCCGCTTCATGCCCTGGCAGGTGATCAGCTACGCCTTCCTGCACGGCTCGTTCAGCCACATCTTCTTCAACATGATGGGCTTGTGGATGTTTGGGGCTGAACTGGAGCGGATCTGGGGCGGACGGCGTTACCTGTCCTTCCTAGCAGCCAGTGTGTTGACGGCCGCGGCGTGTCAATTGCTGATGTCCGCGCTGGGTGGGTGGATCAACCCGACCGTGGGAGCTTCGGGCGGTCTGTTTGGCCTGCTGCTGGCCTATGCCATGGTGTTCCCGACCCGGACCATCATGCCGCTGTTTCCACCGATCCCCATGAAGGCCCGCACGTTTGTGGCCTTGTATGGTGGGCTGGAGTTGTTCCTGGGCGTGACAGGCACCGCTTCTGGCGTGGCGCACTTTGCCCACTTGGGGGGCATGTTGGGCGGCTGGCTGATGATTCGCTACTGGCGTGGCCAACCGCCGTTTTCTTCAGGGCGCAACCGCGGAGGCGGTTGGCGCGCCTGATTCATTGACCGGCATCCAGGGCTGTCAACGCTTGATCGAGGTGCGCAACGGTGCGCTGCACGTTGTGCCACTTTTCCAGACCGAACAAACCAACACGGAACGTGCGGAAGTCAGCCGGTTCGTCACACTGTAGCGGCACGCCTGCGGCCGTTTGCAGCCCCAAGGCCAGGAATTTCTTGCTGGACTGGATGTCCGGGTCGGTGGTGTAGCTCACCACCACGCCCGGGGCCTGGAAACCTTCAGCCGCCACGCTGGGATAGCCGTGGCGCACCATCAGGGCACGCACAGACTGACCCAGTTCGATCTGTTCGGCGCGCACCTTGTCGTAGCCGTAGGCCTCGGTTTCAACCATCACCTCACGCAGGCGCGCCAAGGCGTCGGTGGGCATGGTGGAGTGGTAGGCATGGCCGCCACCCTCGTAGGTTTCCATGATCTGCAGCCACTTCTTCAGATCCATGGCAAACGTGGTGCTTTGGGTTGCGTCGATGGCCTGGCGGGCGCGCTCGCTGAACATCACCATGGCACAGCAGGGTGAGCTGCTCCACCCCTTTTGAGGTGCGGAGATCAGGATGTCCACGCCCGTGGCCTTCATGTCAACCCACATGGCGCCCGAGGCGATGCAGTCGAGCACGAACAAGCCCCCCACCTCGTGGGCGGCGTCAGCCACCGCGCGGAGATAGTCATCTGGCAAGATCATGCCGGCCGCTGTTTCGACGTGCGGGGCGAACACCACCGCCGGCTTTTCTTGGAGGATGGTGGCCACGACCTCCTCGATCGGAGCCGGCACCCATGGCGACTGACTGTCTTGCGACACGCGGCGCGCCTTCATGACGGTGTGGCTGGACGGGATCTGCCCCATGTCGAAGATCTGCGTCCAGCGGTAGCTGAACCAACCGTTGCGGATCACCAGCACGTGTTTGCCTTGCGCAAACTGGCGGGCCACCGACTCCATGCCAAAGGTGCCGCTGCCCGGCACCAAGGCCACTGCATGCGCGTTGTAGACACGCTTGAGCATGGCCGAGATATCGGTCATCACGCCCTGAAAGCGCTTGGACATGTGGTTGAGCGCTCGGTCGGTGTAGACGACCGAGAACTCGAGCAGACCGTCGGGATCGATGTTGGAAAGCAGGCCGGGCATAAGGTCTTCAAACAAAGTCAATGTGTTTGAGCCAGCGTAGCACAGGGCTGGAACCGAGCCGGGTGAGGCCTTACCCCACCCTGTCCCGTTTGGGGGAAAACTGCGTCAGATCAAGCGCCGCGACGCACACGTCGCAACTCGTCGACGATCAGCAAAGCCGCCCCGATGGTGATGCCGCAGTCGGCCACGTTGAATGCGGGAAAGTGGCCACCCGGGAAAATGGGAGACAGGATGGCCCAGTGGAAGTCGAGGAAGTCCACCACATAGCCATGGACCAAGCGGTCGATGACATTGCCCAAGGCGCCCCCCAGGATCAGCGACAACGCCCAGGCAAACAGCCTTTGTCCGCCGTGCTGCCGCAGCATGTAAACGATGAAGCCGGTGGCAGCAAAGCCCAGACCAACGAAGAACCAGCGCTGCCATCCACCGGCTTGCGCCAGAAAGGAAAAGGCTGCGCCGGTGTTGTGGGCCCGCACGATGTTGAAGAAGGACCAGACCTCACGGCTGTCACCGTGCTGCATCCAGCCCACGATCAGCACCTTGGTGAACTGATCGAGCAGGATGACGATGAACGCGATGCCCAGCCAAGGCCACACGCTCTGACTGCTGCCACCACGCACCGAGGCGACCGGGGACTTCTTGGTGGCCATCAGGCGTGCTCGCGGTGTTCACCGTCGCCGTGCAGGTTGCTGTCGCAACGGCCGCACAAGGTGGGGTGTTCGGGGTTGACGCCCACGTCATCACGGTAGTGCCAGCAACGCTCGCACTTCACGGCCTTGGACGGATTGACCTCGATCTGGGTGCTGTGACCTTCGGCCAGCTCAACGCTGGAGACGATGAGCACAAACTTCAGGTCATCGCCCAGACTGCGCAGGTCAGCCAGCAGACGCTGGTCGTCGGCGCTGATGGTGACGAAAAGGTTGGCTTGCAGCGAAGCCCCCACTTCACCCCGGGTGCGCACTTCTTCGATCTGGCGGTTGACCTCTTCACGGAAGGCACGGATGCGGGACCACTTGGCCAGCAGTTCGGTGTCCTTGTCGGCCTCGTGGAAGTCCCAGTAGGTTTCGGTGAAGATGGTTTCACCACCGTTGAAGATCTTCCAGGCTTCTTCGGCCGTGAAGCTCAGGAACGGTGCCATCCAGCGCAGCATGCCGTTCGTGATGTGCCACAGCGCCGTTTGCGCCGCACGGCGAGCCTGGCTGTGGGTACCGCTGGTGTACAGGCGGTCTTTCAGGATATCGAGGTAGAACGCGCCCAGGTCTTCGGAGCAATAGACCTGCAACTTGGCCACCACAGGGTGGAACTCGTAGCGCTCGTAGTGAGCGAGGATGTCTTCCTGCAACTGCGAGGCACGGGCCAGCGCGTAGCGGTCGATTTCGAGCAGCTCGTTGAGCGGCACGGCATCGGTCTCTGGGTTGAAGTCGGACGTATTGGCCAGCAGGAAGCGCAGGGTGTTGCGGATGCGACGATATCCGTCGACCACGCGGGCCAGGATCTTGTCATCAATGCCCAAGTCACCGGAATAGTCGGTGGACGCAGCCCACAGGCGGATGATTTCGGCGCCCATCTTGCCAGACACTTCTTGCGGCGCCACGACGTTGCCCACGGACTTGGACATCTTGCGGCCTTGGCCGTCGACCGTGAAGCCGTGGGTCAGCAGACCCTTGTAGGGCGCACGGCCGTAGATGGCGCAGGCGGCCAGCAAGGAGCTGTGGAACCAACCGCGGTGCTGATCATGACCTTCCAGGTACAGGTCGGCTTCGGGGCCTTCATGGTGCCCCGCATTGGTGTGGCTGCCATTTTGGGCATTGAGTACGTGGAAGAAGGTCGTACCCGAGTCAAACCAGACATCCAGGATGTCAGTGGACTTGCTGTATTCGGTCGCCTCCGCACCCAGCCATTCGGATGGATCGAGCTTGGCCCAGGCTTCGACGCCACCTTGCTGAACCAGGTCAGCGGCCTTGTCCATCAGCGCCAGCGTATCGGGGTGCAGCTCGCCCGTCACCTTGTGCAGGAAGAATGGCAGTGGCACGCCCCAGTTGCGCTGACGGCTGATGCACCAGTCAGGGCGGTTGGCGATCATGTCGCGCAGGCGCGCACGGCCGTTCTCGGGGTAGAAGGTGGTTTGATCGATCGCGTCCAACGCCGTTTGGCGCAGGGTCTTCTCAGCCTTGTTGACGGTGAACACACCCTCGCCTTCGTCCATGCGCACGAACCATTGCGCAGCGGCACGGAAGATGACCGGGGTCTTGTGACGCCAGCAATGCGGGTAGCTGTGGACGATGTCCTTGGTGGCCAGCAGGCGACCGTGCTCACGCAGGGTTTCCAACACCACGGGCGCCGCCTTCCAGATGTGCTGGCCGCCAAACAGCGGCAGGTCGGCTTCGTAAACGCCGTTGCCTTGCACCGGGTTGAGGATGTCGTCGAACTTCAGGCCATGCGCGATGCAGGAGTTGAAGTCGTCCACACCGTAGGCTGGCGCGGCGTGCACGATGCCGGTGCCGTCTTCGGCGCTGACGTACTCGGCCAAATACACTGGGGCTTCGCGGTTGTAGCCTTCGTGCACGTGGGCCAGCGGGTGCTTGAACTTCAGGCCTTCCAGCTTGGCGCCCACGGTGGTGGCCACGACCTTGCAGTCGTCGGCTTCAAAGCCGTAGCGGGCCACGGCCTTTTCCACCAGCGATTCGGCCAGCACCAGCAGGCCCTTGGGGGTGTCGACCAAGGCGTAGTTCAGCTCGGCATGAACGTTCAAGGCCTGGTTGGCGGGGATGGTCCACGCGGTGGTGGTCCAGATCACGGCAAAGGCGTCCTTCGTCAGTTCGCTCAGGCCGAAGGCCGTCGCCAGCTTGGCTGGCTCGGCGCTCAGGAAGGCCACGTCCAGCGTCTGGGACTTCTTGTCCATGTACTCGATTTCGAACTCGGCCAGCGACGAGCCGCAGTCGAAACACCAGTAGACGGGCTTGAGACCACGATAAACGTAGCCACGCTCCATGATCTTTTTGAGCGCACGGATTTCATTGGCTTCGTTGCCGAAATCCATGGTGCGATAGGGATGCGCCCAATCGGCCAGCACGCCCAGGCGCTTGAAGTCGGTGCGTTGGCCGTCGATCTGTTCAGCTGCGTACACACGCGCCTTGGACTGCACGTCGTCGCGGCTCAGGTTGCGGCCAAAGGTCTTCTCGATCTGGTTTTCGATGGGCAGACCGTGGCAGTCCCAGCCGGGCACATAGATCGCGTCCAGGCCCTTGAGCTGGCGCGCCTTGACGATCATGTCCTTGAGGATTTTGTTGACCGCGTGACCGATGTGGATGTTGCCATTTGCGTAGGGCGGGCCGTCGTGCAGCACGAACTTGGGCGCACCTTGACGGGCCGCACGCAGCTTGTCGTACAGACCGCTTTGCTCCCACTCGGCCACCCAGCCTGGCTCCCGCTTGGGCAGATCCCCCCGCATCGGGAAGGGGGTGTCCGGCATGTTCAGCGTGGCGCGGTACTTGGACTCGGGCACCGCATCGGCGGATTTGGCGCCACCCTTTTTGGCTTCTTGTTGGCTCTTGCCGGGCTTGGCGGTCTGGTCTTGGCTCATGGGGGCTCAGGGTTCGGCTTAAACGCCGCGCCGCTGAGCCTCGAAAAACCCGCGCGCGTCGGCAATGTCTTGGTGGATGGCGGCCTGCAAGGCCTCCAGGCCGTCATATCGGGCCTCGTCTCGCAACTTGTGCAAGAGCTCTACGCGCACGATTTTACCGTAGCCCCCTTCTTTCCCGAGATGGGACGGCCAATCGAAGCAATGGACCTCGAGCAAAACGCGCCCGGCGTCTTCCACCGTGGGGCGCACGCCCAGGCTGGCAACGCCCTCCAGAGCTTGCTCGGCCAAGCCATGTGTACGCACCACAAAAATGCCAGTGGTGGCAGGCTTGTCATGCCCGAATCGGACATTGAGCGTGCGGCAATCGAGGCTGCGACCCAGTTTGGCGCCGTGGATGACGTGGCCGCTGATGGTGTACGGGCGCCCCAGCAGGCGTTCGACTTGCGGCATGTCACCCGCTGACAGCGCATCGCGCACCACCGACGACGACACACGAAGGCCGTGGACTTCGTAGCTCATCATGCGCGCAACATCAAAACCCTGGCGGCTGCCTTCGGCATCCAGCAGGTCGTAGTCGCCCGCACGCTTGGCGCCGAACTTGAAGTCATCGCCCACCAGCACATAACGGGCATTCAGTCCTCGCACCAGCACGTCATCGATGAACGCCTGCGGCGTCAGCATGGCAACGCGTTGGTCAAACGGCAACACAACCACCTGATCGATGCCGCAGCGCTCGAGTTCGGACAGCTTGTCGCGCAACGTAGCGATGCGGGCAGGCGCCAGATCTGTCTTGCCGGTCAACGCAGCAAAGTAATCCCGGGGATGAGGCTCGAAAGTCAGGACGGTGGTGGGCAAGCGACGATGCTGCGCTTCATTGCGCAACAGCGCCAGCATGGCCTGGTGGCCACGGTGAACGCCATCGAAGTTGCCAATGGTCAGCGCGCAGGCGGGTGCCAGCGCCGCGTGGTGAAAACCGCGAAAGACTTGCATGGGTGCCGATTATCCCCCCGCACGAAGTCGGCAGAAGTGCGTAACCTTGCCCATTGTTTGCCTCATTGAAAGCAATCGCTTTCTGTCAACATTGGCACACTTGACGATGAAAGCAGGCTAATTTGCTGGCTTGCCTCCAAAACTTTTGGGAACCCATGCAGATCAGGCGTTTGTCCATACCGCTGCCAGTGAGGCTCGTTCTGCCGACTCTGGCCCTGCTGATCACCTTGATCACGGGCACGGTCCTGATCCTGAAATATCACGGACATCACGCAGACGAGCTGCATGCCCGCATGCAATTGCAGTCGGGCGAACAAGCACTGAAGCTGTTGCTGACAGCACAAGCCAACCGCCTGGAAATGCTGGCGAACCGGGTCGAATCTGCGACGAACACGCCAAACGTGTGGCGCGGCTGGCTGGCCAAAGACCTGACACCCCTCACCGACTTCCCTAGCGAAGCCCAAGACGTCTTGATCACCTGGCGCCGGGCGGGCACACCTCCGTTGCCGGCGCAAGGCATCACCACCCCATTGGTCGTCAAAGGCAAGTTGTACCTGCTGTGGGCACGCGGCGAAGTCCTGAGCGCCGACGGCAGGCCAGTGGTGCATGTGGCCATGACCTCCATCCAGCCGGCACTCAATGACCTGCTACAAGGTTGGACGAACGTACAGGTTCAGCTGATTACCCAAGACGGGCCCAAAGGCAACTGGAGCCGCATGCCCGCGCATGTCAGCACCCCCATGACGCCCAGCGCGCTGACCGATCTGCCGACCGAGTTGCAGACTTGGCTGACCACGCCATCCGCTGAGCACCCCAAGGAACTGGACGGTGACTCGGTGGCCGATGAGGACTTGCGTTTTGATCTGCCGACGGCACCGGGAGCCGGTCGCATCGTGATGTGGTTGCACACCGCGTCCAGCATTGACCTGCCGAAGTGGCGAGACGCGACCCTGCAGATTTCGGCCCTGCTGGTTACCGGCGTCGCCATCCTCTCTTTTTTCCTGTGGCGTGAGGCCGCCTACATCCGAAGCGGATTGGTCCGTCTCAGCAACTGGGCGCATCAAGCCACCAAGGATGAGTTTCCGGAGGTACCCGCCATTCGAGGCACCTCCGAGATGAAACGACTGACCGCGCTGCTGACGCGTCTGAGTCACTATTACCAAGAGCGAGAAGCAGAAATTCGTCAAACCGCGTTCCGCGACTCCCTGACCCACCTCCCCAATCGCGCGTACTTCCGGATGCGTCTGAGCAAAGACATCCGTGAAACCCAACGCAAGAACCGCTCTGGTGCCTTGCTCACGCTCGACATCCAGCGGTTCAAGCAAGTCAATGTGGTGCTGGGACAGGCATCCGGCGACCTGCTGTTGCGCAAAGTGGGTCAGCGTCTTGCCAGCACGCTACCTGACAAGCGCTGCATGCTGGGCCGCACGGGGGGGCAATCAGTTCAGCTGCCTGATCCCCTACTGTGATGAGGCCAACGCCTTGAAAATGGCGCAGCGTTTGCTCCGCGCCATGGACGAGCCTTTTGACATCGAGGGTCAAGCCATTGACTTGATGGCGCAGGTCGGGCTGGCCTTGTTCCCGCGTGATGGCGTCAATGCCGACGAGGTGCTCTCTCACTCCGAGGCAGCGTTGACGTCGGCGCGCAAGCAGTTCCAGCCTGTGCAGATTTACGACCCGAGCATGGAGACCGGCGCAGAATCTTCGCTCACGCTGCTCACCGAACTGAAGCATGCCTTGGAAGGCAACGAGTTCAAGCTCTACCTGCAACCCAAGATCAAGCTGGGCACCAAGGAAGTGATTGGTGCGGAGGCGCTGATCCGCTGGCCACACGCCAGTCGCGGCATGGTGCCGCCTGATCGATTCATTCCATTTGCCGAGCAGACTGGCTTCATTCGCGCCTTGAGTTTGTGGGTCGTCGAGCAAACGGCCATGACCTGGAAACAACTGCACTTGGCCGGTCTGGACATGAAGTTGTCCGTCAACCTGTCGACGCGGGACCTGATCGACAAGGAATTGCCGCAAAAGCTTCAAGCGATCGCTGTGCGACACGGTGTCCACCGTGGGTCCATCGTCCTCGAAATTACCGAGAGTGCCACGATGGAAGATCCGCAACACGCGCAGCAGATCCTGACCCGCTTGCACGACATGGGGTTCCTGTTGTCGATTGATGACTTCGGCACCGGCTATTCATCACTGGCTTATCTCAAGACGCTGCCCGTGCAGGAACTGAAGATCGACCGGTCGTTCGTGATGAACATGGAGAACGACCTCAACGACGCCATGATCGTGCGCTCCACCATCGATCTGGCTCACAACCTGGGCATGACCGTGGTGGCTGAAGGCCTGGAATCGGACAAAGGCTGGAAGATTCTGGACGGCCTGCGTTGCGACGAGGCGCAGGGCTACTTCATCAGCCGCCCCATGCCGGCCGAA
The DNA here is from genome assembly GCF_048860245.1 of Aquabacterium sp. Lineage (GTDB taxonomy): Bacteria > Pseudomonadota > Gammaproteobacteria > Burkholderiales > Burkholderiaceae_C > Aquabacterium. Next base: position 41,985 of record NZ_JBLIZW010000010.1, read on the forward strand.
GAGTTCGCCGATTGGGTCCATGAATGGACCGCGCCCAACGTTCAGAACGTCAGGCTCGATACCGACTTCAACAACATCATCTGATCACAGCGGCCGTCAGGGCAGCACGATGGCGGGGTCTTCAATCCAACGCCACTGCCCAGGCGCCATGTCATCAGGCAGCGTCAGGCGCCCAATTTGACTGCGGTGCAACGCCTCGACGCGGTTGCTCACCGCCGCGACCATGCGCTTGACCTGGTGGTACTTGCCTTGCAACAAGGTCAGGCGAAGGTGGGTAGATTCCCCCTCCCCCACGATCTCGGCCGCATCGGCTTTGACCGGCAACGGATCGTCATCCAGCACCACGCCTGACAAGAGCTTCTGGCACATGGCGGGCGTGACGGGGTGTTTGCAGGTGACCTCGTACACCTTGGGCACATGGTGCTTGGGTGAGGTCAGCTTGTGCAGCAAGGGGCCATCATCCGTGAGCAGCAGCAAGCCCGTTGTGTCCTGATCGAGTCGCCCGACGGGTTGCAGACCGCGCCTGCGCAATGGGACGGGCAAGAGGTTGTGCACGCCAGGCCAGGCTCCGGGCTTGAGTGAACACTCGTAGCCAGCGGGCTTGTACAGCATGATCAACGCCTTGACGTGCGTCACCCATGGCTGGCCATCCACAACCAGTTGCAAGCGGTCTTCAGGGAAGACGGCATCCGGGTCATCCACCACCTCTCCGTTGACCTGGACCATGCCGTTGAGGACCAGCCCCTCGCACACGCGACGCTCGCCAAAACCTTGCGCAAAGAGAATCTGGTCCAGACATTCATGACCAGCGGGTAATCGGGGGCGTCGAGCCATTCGGTTTCAATCTTCAAAAACGACGCTTGAGCGTCAAAGTGTCATTGTCGCGCTGCATCTGAAAGCGCTGCAAAAAGCTGTTTCCCAGCAGCACAAAAGGCATCGACATGGGCAAGATCGCAGCATCCACCTGGTTCACCTCCACGTTTTGGATGCGAACAGACGTCAGGGACAACTTCCAGCCCAATGCGGGACCATTGGCCGTGCTGGTCTGAATGCGCTTACCGGACTCGTAATTCAGACCCAGTCGCTTCGCCTCATCAACCCCCATCGAGATCAACGTTGCGCCCGTGTCCACGACAAAGCGGGTGCTCATGCCATTGATGGTGCCTTGCGCCAGGAAATGCCCGCCTTCTGCGGCCACCAGCACGATCTGGGCGCCAGCACTACTGCCGCCAATGCTGACAGGCGCACCGCCCAGCAACACGGTCTGACGCCCGCCGGCCGTCTCCACCAACACGCGATCCGAGGCCACACTCACCACCTTCACGCCCTGATAGCTCTCGCCACCCGACAGGGCCTTGGGCGCTCCACCGTCAATGACCAACAGCGCTTTGCTGCCCATGGAGCCTGTCATGGCCACACTCTGTGCAAACGTTGACCCCAGCGCCAAAGCCAGCTGACTGCACACCAGCCACCGGAGCCAAACGAAATGCGATGCGTGCATGAACAGACTCCGTGGTCATCAATCGCGGAAGTTATCGAACGACAGTGGCACGTCGTCGATGTCCTTGCGCATCAGCGCCATGGCGGCCTGCAGGTCGTCGCGCTTGGTACCTTGCACACGCACCACATCGCCCTGGATGCTGGCGGTCACCTTCATCTTGCTGTCCTTGATCAGCTTGACGATTTTCTTGGCCAGATCGGATTCGATGCCGGCCTTGACCGTCAGCACCTGCTTGACCTTGTCGCCGCCGATCTTTTCAACCTTACCGATGTCCATGAAACGGATGTCAACCTTTTGCTTGGTCAGCTTGCTGTACAGCACATCGCGAACCTGGTCGATCTGGAAGTCGCTGTCACCAAAGACGGTGACCTGCTTGTCCTTCTTGTTGTACTCGACGGCAGCGCTGGTGCCCTTGAAATCGAAGCGGGTGCCGATCTCTTTGGACGTGGTGTCCACGGCATTGCCGACAGCTTCCAGATTTGGATCGAGCTTGGTATCAAAACTTGGCATGGGTGTTGTTCTCCTTTGTCTGCGAAAATTCTGCCATGCACACCACACCCGCAGCCGCTTCTTCATCGCTTTCTTCTTCCGCGCTCGACCTGCAGCGTGGCGCCAGCCTGCGGGAATTCAACACATTTGGACTGCCGTCCACGGCCGCTTGCCTGGTGCGCATCCATTCCGAAGCCGATGCGAAACGGGTCGTCAATGACCCGGAACTGGGACGCGCAGCCAAGTTCATCCTGGGCGGCGGCAGCAACCTGGTGCTGACCCAGGACATCAACCGATGCGTGTTGAAGGTGGAAATCAAGGGGCGGCAAGTCGTCGAAACGCGGGACGATGCCTGGATTGTGGAAGTGGGGGCAGGCGAATCATGGCACGACACGGTGCAATGGTGCCTGGATCAAGGCATGCCTGGCCTGGAAAACATGGCCTTGATTCCTGGCACGGTGGGTGCCGCGCCGGTGCAAAACATTGGCGCCTACGGGGTGGAACTGAAAGACCGGTTTGAATCCCTGGACGCCGTGGACCTGATCACGGGGCGCAGCGTCACGCTCAACGCTGCGCAGTGTCGGTTCGCCTACCGCGACAGCGTCTTCAAACAAGAGCTGGCCAACAAGAGCGTGATCACGCGTGTCCGACTGCGCTTGCCACGTCCCTGGCAACCCGTCACGGGCTATCTGGAGTTGGAACGCAAGATGGCAGAAACTGGCATCTCGGCCCCAGATGCACGGCAAATCTTTCAGTGGATCTGCGAGGTGCGCCGAGCCAAGTTGCCGGACCCGGCAGTCATTGGCAACTCGGGCAGTTTCTTCAAAAACCCCGTGGTCACGGCCGAACAATGTCGCGACATCATCGGCCGAGACCCGGAGATCGTGCACTACCCATTGGAAGACGGCACATTCAAGCTGGCTGCGGGCTGGATGATTGATGCCTGCGGCTGGAAGGGCAAGTCGATTGGTCGCGCAGGTGTGTACGAGAAACAGGCCCTCGTGCTGGTCAACCGTGGTGGGGCCAACGGTGCGGAAGTGGTGACGCTGGCCCGTGCGATTCAAGAATCGGTGTACGGCCGCTTCGGCATTCGTCTGGAACCTGAGCCTGTGGTGGTCTGACACCGACCGTGCAACGAACAAAGGGCGCCCTGAGGCGCCCTTTTGCTTGTGGGAGACGCTTGCTGGAAGCGCCTCGCCCTGCCATCAACCGAAGTGGCAGATGTAGTGGTAGGGCTCGCCCTCGACCTTGATTTCGAAGGACGAGTTACCGGGCACGTTGAAGCTTTCGCCGGCGGCGTAGGTCTTCCACTCGTCGGAGCCGGCCAGTTTGATGGTGGCCTTGCCTGCAACGGTTTCCATGATTTCGGGGGCGCCGGTGTTGAAGGTCAGCATCGAAGGCAGGATCACGCCAACAGACTTGCGAACGCCGTCAGCCAGGGTGACGGTGTGGGACACGCACTTGCCATCGAAATAGACGTTGGCTTGGGTGGCAACGGTGCCGGCCAGGGTGGTGGTGGTCATGTATGAATCTCCTGAATGAAACAAGGCCGGCGCCTTGGCACCGGCCTTTCATGGCAGCAATTACTTGGCTGCAGCCTTCTTGGCAGCAGGCTTGGCAACGGCCTTCTTGGCGACGGGCTGAGCGGCAGGCTTGGCTGCGGGCTTCGCTGCGGGTTTGGCAGCAGGTTTGGCCACAGGCTTCGCAGCGGGCTTGGCGGCAGCCTTGGCTGTCTTCGCAGCGGCAGCACGCTTGGCCTTGACGTTGGCCCCGATGCGCAGACGCAGGGCGTTCAGCTTGATGAAGCCAGCGGCGTCAGCCTGGTTGTACGCGCCACCGTCGTCGTCGAACGTGGCGATGGTGGGGTCGAACAGGCTGTCGGTTTCCGACGCACGGCCGACGCACATGATCGTGCCCTTGTACAGCTTGAGCTTGACCGTACCGTTGACGGTTTCCTGGCTCTTGTCGATCAGGCCTTGCAGCAGTTCACGCTCGGGGCTGAACCAGTAGCCGTTGTAGACCAGACGTGCATAACGGGGCATCAGGTCATCCTTCAGCGCCAGGACTTCGCGGTCCAGCGTGATGGATTCGATGGCGCGGTGACCCGACAGCAGGATGGTGCCGCCAGGGGTTTCGTAGCAGCCACGGCTCTTCATGCCCACGTAACGGTTCTCGACCTTGTCGAGGCGGCCGATGCCGTGCTTGCCACCCAGCTCGTTGAGCTTGGTCAGCACTTGTGCAGGGGTCATCTTGACGCCGTCGATCGCGACCACGTCACCCTTTTCATAGGTCAGCTCAATGATCTGTGGCTTGTTAGGGGCCTTTTCGGGCGACACCGTCAGGCGCCACATATTGGCTTCGGGCTCGAAGTTCGGATCTTCCAGCACGCCGCCTTCGTAGCTGATGTGCAGCAGGTTGGCGTCCATCGAATAAGGGGCGCCGCCCTTGCGCTTCTTGAAGTCCACAGGGATACCGTGCTTGTCAGCGTAAGCCAGCAGCTTCTCGCGCGACAGCAGGTCCCACTCACGCCATGGGGCGATGACCTTCACGCCAGGCATCAGCGCGTAAGCGCCCAGCTCGAAACGAACCTGGTCGTTGCCCTTGCCGGTGGCGCCGTGCGAAATGGCGTCGCCCTTGGTCTTCTTTGCGATTTCGATCAGGCGCTTGGCGATCAGCGGACGAGCGATGGAGGTGCCCAGCAGGTATTCACCTTCGTACAGCGCGTTGGCGCGGAACATGGGGAACACGAAGTCGCGCACGAACTCTTCACGCAGGTCTTCGATGAAGATGTTTTCGGGCTTGATGCCCATCTTCAGTGCCTTGGCACGTGCGGGTTCGATCTCTTCGCCCTGACCGATGTCAGCGGTGAAGGTGACAACTTCGCAGTTGTACTCGTCTTGCAGCCACTTCAGGATGATGGACGTATCCAGACCACCCGAGTAGGCCAGCACGACCTTCTTGATCTTCTGGGCCTTGTCGGAGGCAACAGCAGGAGCAGCAACCGGCTGGGCAGCAGGTGCCGCCTTGGGAGCCTTGGCAGGCTTGACGGGCTTGGCGGTTTTGGACATGGTCGAGTCTAGGTAGAGAAACGAAAGCGTCGATTTTAGACGCGCCCGGCTCTGCTGGTGCGCATGGCCCGGCAAACAATCACCCGCTCGGCCTCGGCGAGCCGGGTTGGGAACTCAGAACAGGCCCAGTTGCGGAGAGGGCGGACGCAAGGCGGTCGGATTGAACGCACTGCCGTCCAGCACCGGCAGGCGCCGTTCCAGCCCATGACGCGCGACGGCCTTGCGCACGCGTTGCGCGATCAACTGCGACCAGACGCCCTCGCCTTTCATGCGCCATCTGAAGTCAGCGTCGTAGTCCTTGCCGCCGCGCAGTTCACGCACGCGGGCCATGATGCGCGCGGCCTTGTCGGGCGCATGGTGGCCGAGCCACTCTTCGAACAGCGGTTTGACCTCCCAGGGCAGGCGCAGCACGGTGTAGTGGATGGACTGCGCACCAGCCTGCGCAGCGGCCTCGATGAGCGACTCGATTTCGGGCTCGTTGAGGAAAGGGATGATGGGGGCCACGTTGACCCCGACGGGAACCCCGGCATCGGCCAGGCGCCGGATGGTCTGCAAGCGGCGGTACGGTGCCGCCGCACGGGGCTCCAGCTTGCGGCACAGTGCTGCGTCCAGCGTGGTCAGGCTGATCATCACGTAGGCCTGCTGGCGCGCACCGGCTTGCGCCAGCAGGTCGATGTCGCGCTCGACGCCGCTGGACTTGGTGATCAGGGTGTAGGGATGCTGGCAGCTGTTCAGCACCTCCAGCACGCTGCGAGTGATGCGCCACTCACGTTCAATGGGCTGGTAGGGATCGGTGGCCGAGCCGATGTTGATGGGGCTGCACACGTGACTGGGTTTTTGCAACTCCTGCCTCAGCAAGGCGGCGGCGTTGACCTTGGCGACCAGACGGGTTTCGAAGTCCAGCCCGGGCGAGAGGTTGAGGTAGCTGTGGGTGGGACGGGCATAGCAGTAGATACAGCCGTGCTCGCATCCGCGGTAGGGGTTGATGGACCAGGTGAAGGGGATGTCGGGAGACTGGTTGCCCGACAGGATGCTGCGGGCCTGCTCGGGCGTGACCTGGGTGGGGCGAGCAGTCGTCTCATCCTCCTCGCGCTCCCAACCATCGGCGACCGCCTCGCGCGCCTGCGCCGCAAAGCGATGCGCCCAACGGGTGGCCGTGCCACGGCCCTTGAGGGGGATGGCACGCAGACGGGCATCAGGGGGTGGCGTCCAATCGCTCATGCACTGTATTTTCATACAGCATACGGATTTTGTCAGCCACTCTGACCAGGCTCGCTCAACGGCGCTGCCAACGCTGTCGCCAGGCGATGAAGTCTGCCGCCGGCATGGGCTTGCTCACCAAATAACCCTGGGCTTCGTCACACCGCCAATCGCGCAGACGCTGCAAGATGGCTTCGGTCTCCACGCCTTCGGCCACCACACTGAGGCCCAGGTTGTGGGCCAGGTCAATGGTCGAGCGGACGATCTTGGCATCGCTGTCGTCGTCTGCCATGCCCATCACGAAAGACTTGTCGATCTTGAGTTCGCTGACCGGCAGACGCTTGAGGTAGGCCAGCGACGAATAGCCGGTGCCAAAGTCGTCAATGGAGAGCTTGAAGCCCAACTCAGCCAAGCGGTTGAGGGTGTTCTCGGCACGCTGAGGGTCGTCCATGATCGCGCTCTCGGTGATCTCCAGGCAAAAGGCCTCGGCCTGCACACCATGGCGCGCCATGATGGCGCTGAGCTTTTGCGGAAAATCCAGGTCCAGTAAATCTCGGGTGGACAGGTTGATGGCCACACGCAGGCCGGCTTCGGCGCTTTGCAGACTGGACCACTGACGGGCCACCTCCTCGAACACCCACAAGGTGAGTTGGCGCACGAAACCGGTTTGCTCGGCAAACGGAATGAAGGCCATGGGGGGAACGAGTCCGCGTTCAGGGTGCTGCCACCGCACCAGAGCCTCGGCCGCACTGATCTGCCCGGAAGCGGTGTGCAGCTTGGGCTGCAAGTACAAACGCAACTCCTCGTGCGCCAGTGCGTGGCGCAGGTCGCTCAGCAGAGACAGGGTCTGGGCGCTGGACGAGTCGAGCGCTGGGGCGTACAGCACCACGCCGGTGGTCCGTGCCTTGGCAGCGTGCATCGCGACTTCGGAGCGGCTCATCAAGGTGTCGGCGTCGTCGCCATCGCCAGGCCAGCAGGCCGCACCGATGCTGGCACTGAGATCAACCGTCTGCTCCCCAAGCGCCAGTGGGTGCTCGAAACCTCTGGTGATGCGATCGGCCACGGCCAGCGCGGCCTGGGCATCCGCCTGGGTCAACAGGATGACGAACTCGTCGCCCCCCACACGCGCCACCAGATCGGCTGCGGCGCCCACGTGCTGCTGCAGGCGAGTGGCCACCACCTTGAGCAACTCGTCGCCAAAACCATAGCCCAGCACTTCGTTGACGTGTTTGAATCGATCAAGGTTGAGGGTGAGGACCACCAGGGGGCCTTGCCCTGCCTGATCGAGTGCCGCCACCAGGCGATCCCGGAACTGCTCGCGGTTGGGCAGCCCGGTGAGACGGTCCCAGTAGGCGAGCTTGAGGATCTGCTCATGCTGCTGGGCCAGGCTGGTGCGCATGCGATCAAAACCGCGGGCCAACTGCCCCACTTCGTCGTGTCGGTGCGTGCCTTGCACGGCAATGTCAAAGCGGCCCTGCTCCAACACCCCCGTGACCTCGGTGAGCTCCTTGAGAGGACGGGTCACACGTCGGCTGGCGAGGTGGCTGCCCACGGCGAACAACAAGAGGCCACCCAAGGTGATCAAGATCAGGTGAAACTGGAGTTGTTGGTATGGCCCACGTGCCTCGGAGATGGAGCGCAAGAAGATCGCACGCATCGCGCCATCGGTGGCGCCCATGGCACCTTGTCGCACGGCGAGGATGTCTTCGCCCAGCGTGACAGACGACAGGCGCTGACGAACCACATCGACCAGGGCGGCCTGCTGCGCCCGTGGCAAGGTCGAGACGACAGGCACCAGGGTCTGATCAGGCTGCTCGGACACGATGGCGATGTGGACATTGGACAGGCGCACAAAGTCTTCGGCCAGCCCTTGGTCGAGCGGGAAACCCATCAGCACCCAGCCGATCAACACGGGTGCCTTCACGGGCACCATGACGAACTGGTAAGGCTGCGGCCCGATGCGGGCCAATCGCCCGCCTTGCGGCACCCGAGACAACTGTGTGCCCAAGTGCTGGAACACCTCGTGGGGCACCGGTGGCGCACCCTCACTGACAGTGGACTGCGTGAAGTCAGGCGACAGCATCACCGCCAAGGTGGCGCCGATGCGGGCACTGCTGTTGTCCAGTGCCGAGGCAATGGTGCCTTGATCGCCACTGGCGATGGCCGAGCGGAAGCCGAAATCTGCGGCCAGCACGACCGACGCCTCCTGCAAGCGCTGTGCGCGCAAGTCCAGCAGACGTTGCCAGACGCGCTCGCCAACCTCCAGTTCGGTGCGCACCCCTTGCCGCACCAGTTGCTCGACAGCGGCCCGCACGACCGCACCACCTGCCGCCTGCACGACCAGCAGCAAGATGAGCATGACCAGCACGATGCGGGTGGACAGCGACATGTCTCGCCAGTACGAGCGAGCCATGTCGGTCATGGCGCCTCCAGCTTGCGGAGCACAACGCGCAGCGCCAGGGACTTGTCTGTCATGCTCAGCGCCTGAGCCTGGGCAGCCGCCCCGACGGGCAGACGCTGGTGCCACAGGCGCAGTTGGTAGGCATCAGGCGGGACGTTGTCCAGCACGACACGGCCATCGGCGTCGGCTTGGGCTCGGTATGGCGTGTCCACCACCACGACCCAGGCAATCATCTGATCGTGGATGTTGCACCCCAGCACGGCCACACCTGGCTGGTCGAACACCACCGGCTGGGCAGGCGTGCCGACGTAGAGCTTGAGCTCGAACCGCTTGGTGGGCGAGAACGAGTAGACATGGTGGCGCACGGTGTCGCGGTTGGGAAAGGCCACCGGCGTCCCCCGTGTGACGAGGAGCACATCGGGCACAAAGCGCTTGTTCTGCTGGGCCATGTCGACCTGCGCCATGGGCCGCACGACCTTGCTGGCCTGGACCGAATCCAGGAACACCACCGCATCGGGTACGGGACGGCCTTGCTCGTCCACCACTGTGACCTGCAAACTGGCTGCACCGCTGGTGCCCACGCCCAGACTCAAACAAGCGGCGAGCCCCCAAGCAATCCAACCCTCACGGCTCAATCGCCACCCCTCGCAAGGATTGCCCCTGGCCCACGGTCCCCAGCAAGGAGGCCTGCCCCGTGCGCAGATCAATGCGATAGAGACGGGTCCGGGCCTCGCCCTGCGTGACCACGGCCGCCAAGGCGGTGTTGCGCACGTCCGAAATGTCGAAGGAGACCTCACGCAAAGGCCCCAGGCCCAGGCCGCCCACCTTGAACAGCATGCCACCATTGGGAGACACGACAGGGCTGACGCCCTCGGCGCTGCCCAACGTCACCAGCGTGCCTTGACTCATGTCAATGGCATAGCCGGTGGTCAACTTGTCATCTCGGGTGTTATAGGTGTAGGCCATGCCGGCCACGCGCGGCCGAACGGTCGCGTCGGCGTAGCGCAGGGCACCGTCTGGCTGCACACCGGCTTGGGCGGGATCGCCATCGACCAGCGCGCCCGTATCGGGGTGCACACGCATGTTGCGCCCATCTTCGCTGATGACGCGGATGCGGTCGACGGTGGGATTGAAATCGAATCCGTGGGCCTGTTGCGGTGACAAGGACAGCAGCGGAGCCGGCACCCAGTTCAAACGTGCCTGGACGGTATCGAGTGTGTACAGGCGCCCGGCACTGCTGAGGGCATACAGCACCCCACGGGCCACACGGTAATCGATGCCAACGATGACCTCGCCCTCACTCAGGCCTTGCAGTGGACGGGAACTGAGCAGCTTGCCAGGCTGGCCCGCATTGAAGTGGATGAGTTCGTGGTTGGCCGTGACCGCCCAGACCGTTTCGGGGCGGTTGCCCCCTGTGGGCTCAGACCAAGGCAAGGACAGCGAGGTGCACGCAGACAGCACGCCCGCCAGCGCCAAGGCCATCCCGCAGCGAGCGGCAAGTCGAGAAACATTCACAGCCTTCTTGGCAGATCGCATGGAGACCCTCTCATCGCGCGGGTGCAGCGAGGCACCTAACCCCAGATGACAGTCGCCGAGAAAACGTACCCGGCGCCGTAGACGGTCTTGATGATACGCGGGTCGAGCGGGTCATCTTCGATCTTGCGGCGCAGGCGTGAAATCCTCACGTCAATGCTGCGATCCAGGGGAGATAAGCCACGCCGTCCGACCAATTGTTCACGGGTGAGGATCTGGTGCGGACGCTCCAGGAAGGTACGCAGCACCTGCACTTCGGCCACGCCCAGCACATGCTCGCCCCCCTCGTCGGAGCGCAAGGTGTTGGCCGAGCAGTCCAGCGTCCAGTTCAGAAAGCGTGCCACGCGGCGCGACTCGCTTTGGCCACCGCCCGGCACCTGGCCGCGACGGCGCAGGATGCTGCGCACACGGGCGACCAGCTCACGCGGCTCGAAAGGCTTGGTGACATAGTCATCTCCGCCCAACTCCAGACCCATGATGCGGTCGGCGGTGTGCCCTCGACCACTGAGGATCAGGAGGCCACAGGGAGACTGCTGGCTGATCTGACGCACCAGGTCGATGCCGTCCATGTCGGGCAGGCCCAAGTCGATGATGCACAGATCGGGACGACGGACCGGCAGACGGCTCAGTGCGCTGGCGCCGGTGTGGAAACACTCCACCTCGAAGCCGAATTCGACGAGCACGGATTGCACCAGACGGGCGATCGAGAGCTCGTCTTCAATGACGTAAATCAGGGCCGGGGGCATGCTCACGCGGTCAGCCCTTCCAGGGCCGCCGCCAGATCGCGGGTGCTGAAGGGCTTGGGCAAGACGGGCAGGTCCATGAGCTCGTCCCCACTGGGGGCGCAACCGCTCATCAGTAACACCTGCATCTGCGGACGCTGCAAACGCGCCAGGCGAGCCAAGCCTACGCCGTTCATCTCACCGGGCATCATGATGTCGGACAGGAGCAGATTGATATCGGGCATCTGCGCAAGGATAGCCTGCGCCTCCTGCGC
>NZ_JBLIZW010000011.1:0-14438 GCF_048860245.1 Aquabacterium sp.
TGTTCTCGGGTCCCGCCATTGAGCGCATCAAGGCTTCGCACCTCGACGAAGTGGTGGTCACCAACACGATCCCCCTGACCGAGGCAGCCAAGTCGACCCCCAAGATCCGTCAACTGTCGACCGCCTTCCTGTTTGCCGAAACCATCCGTCGCATCACCGACGGCGAATCGGTGACCTCTCTCTTCTCGGAACAGAACAACAACTTCTGATCCGTCTTGCTGACCGGGTACAATGCCCGGTCTTTTTTCAAGCGCCTGGTCGCGGGCGCTATACCAACCTGGAGTTATCCATGAAATTCACCGCTTTCGAGCGCAATCTGCAGGGGACCGGAGCGAGCCGCCGCCTGCGCAACGACGGCAAGACCCCTGGCATCGTTTACGGCGCCGGCAAGCCTGCTGCCAACATCGAGCTGGACCACAATGCGCTGTACCACGCCATGCGCAAAGAGGCTTTCCACTCCTCCATCCTGGAAATGGAACTGAACGGCCAAGTCGAGAAGGTTCTGCTGCGCGACTACCAAGTCCACCCCTTCAAGAAGCTGGTTCTGCACGTCGACTTCCAACGTATCGACGCCACCACCAAGATCCACAAGAAGGTGCCTCTGCACTTCGTGAACGAAGCCGAGTCCACCGCTGTCAAGATCGACAAGTGCATCATCAACCACGTCGTGACCGAACTGGAAATCGAGTGCTTGGCTGAGCAATTGCCTGAATTCCTGACCGTTGACCTGGGCAACGTCGTCAAGGGTCAATCGATCCACGTGGAAGACCTGAAGCTGGACAGCCACATCAAGGTTCTGACCCATGGTCGCAAGAACCCCGTCATCGCCACCGTGGTCGAGCCGGTCGAGGAAGTCATCGCTGCTCCTCAAGCTGCTGCCGAACCCGCCAAGGGCCAGAAGGGCAAGAAGTAATCTGCTCGCAGATGCTGCCCTCAGAGCCGCAAGGCTCTGCGTCAAGCCCCGCCTCGGCGGGGCTTTTCTTTTGTGGGATCCACTCACGATAATCGCCAGCCATCATGATTCGACTCTTTGTCGGCCTGGGCAACCCTGGCCCCGAATACGAAGACACCCGCCACAACGCCGGCTTCTGGTACATCGACGATCTGGCGCGCAAGCTGGGTGTGTACCTTCAGCCCGATCGCGCGTATCACGGGCTGGTTGCACGCGCAAACACTGCGCAAGGCCCGGTGTGGCTACTGCAGCCCCAGACCTACATGAACCTGTCTGGCAAGTCGGTGTCGGCACTGGCTCGCTTCTTCAAGATCAATCCTGACGAGATTCTGGTCGTACACGATGAACTCGACCTGCTCCCCGGTCAGGTCAAACTTAAGAAGGGCGGCGGCCACGGTGGTCACAATGGCCTGCGCGACATCCACGCGCAACTGGGCACCCCCGATTACTGGCGTTTGCGGCTGGGCATTGGCCACCCTGGCGTCAAGCATGAGGTGGCCAACTATGTGTTGCGCAAGCCGCCTCAAAGCGAACGCGAAGCCATCTTCAAATGCATTGATCTGGCCCTCACGGCCACCGAGCCCATGTTGCTGGGAGACTTGAACAAAGCCGTGGCGCTGGTTCACGCTCAGCCACAGCGACCCAAGCCACCGCGCAAAGATCCGGCGTCGGCCAAGCCCGGCGCCACCGATACACCTGCATCGGACTCGCCCGCCTCATGAGGTGAGCCGACCCACAGGTGGTCAGCCATGACACAAAACAAGGAGGATTTATGGCTGCATCAACCTTCCCCGGCAAGTGGCCGGTTCGTCAGGCCCTGGCTTCGCTGCTGGTGCTGAGCGCCAGCTGCGTCTGCGCCCAGCAAAGCACCACGCGCAGCCATGTGTGCCGCAACCCGCTTGATGGCAGCGTCACATACAGCCAAACGCCCTGCGCAGGTGAGGCTTCGGCCAGCCAAGATTTTGCCGATCGACGCACGCCGGCTCAGCACGCACAAAGCGTTCATGCGCTCAAGGCAGAACGTGCACTTGAGCGCCAACTGCGCCAGACGCAACACCGCGACGATCAGGCCGCGAGCTCACTGCCAGCCATGCCGCTGACTGTCGCAGCCAGTCGGACGGCCCCTCGCACCGCGAAAAGCGCGTCGCCAGCGTCATCGTTGCTGCACCCTGTCAAGCGCCCGCCACGCCCGTTCACGGCTGTGATTCCCAAGGCTAACAAGGGCAGCCACACATCCAGCCGCCGTTGAAGCGATCAGGCTTGCTGAACCTGCTTGGCCAACTGCTGCAGGTTCAAATACTTGGTCATGAGTTGCTCACGCGTTTCCGTGCGATCCGGATCCACGGGAATGCACTCGACGGGGCAAACCTGCACGCACTGGGGCTCGTCAAAGTGCCCCACACACTCGGTGCACTTGTTGGGGTCGATGACGTAGATCGTCTCGCCCATCGAGATGGCCTGGTTGGGGCACTCGGGTTCGCACACATCACAGTTGATGCATTCTTCGGTGATCTTGAGCGCCACGGTCTTGTCCTGCTCTGGATGATTGCTGCCAGGCGTCACGCCTGACGTTGGGCCACACGGTCGTGCAAGCGCGCCAGCACGTTGGGCGCGACGAACTTGGAAACATCACCACCCAACATGGCAATTTCACGCACGAATGTGCCCGACACGAACTGATACTGGTCCGACGGGGTCAGGAAAACCGTTTCCACATCGGGCATGAGTTGGCGGTTCATGCCAGCCATCTGAAATTCATACTCAAAGTCGCTGACAGCTCGCAAGCCGCGCACCACGACCTTGCCGCCTTGCGCCACCACGAAGTCGCGCAGCAAACCGGAAAAGGCCATCACTTCCACATTCGGATAGTCGGCCGCCAGCTCTCGGGCCATGGCCAGCCGCTCGTCCAAAGAAAACATCGTCTTCTTGTGATGCCCTGCCGCCACGGCCAGAATTAAGCGACCAAACAACTGGCTGGCACGACGCATCAAGTCGGCGTGCCCCAGTGTCATGGGGTCAAATGTGCCAGGGTAGACAGCGGTCAGAGAGGTAGACGAGCTCAATCGGGACTCCATTCAACGACTGGGTGGCGTCCGTTCAGAACGCAGGCGAGAGTTTACGGCGCCAGATTCACGATGCATCAAGCCACGGCAACGGCCACGCGCTGAAAGAGGTGAAAGTGCACCATGCCGGCCTGCCCGTGTCGGTGCAAGCGCAAGCCCAACTCTGCCAACAACTCGGGCTGATCCCCCATCGCGCGGGGCGCTTCCAGATAAATCCACCCCTGCTCGACCACACACGGCATGGCGGCACGCAAAGCATCCACAAACATATCGTCGTCAAACGGCGGGTCCAAAAACACGAGATCAAAGGCCTGTGCACGTGCGGGCTGGCGCATCCAGCTCAACGCATCGGCTTGCTGGACCTGAACCTGCGAGGCTTTCAATCGGGTAACCACAGTTTGGAGCGAACGCGCCAATTGGGAATCTCGCTCGATCAGGCACACCTCTGCAGCCCCCCGAGAGGCAGCTTCCAGGCCCAGGGCACCCGATCCGGCAAAGGCATCCAGCACTCGCCACCCCGATAAGTCCTGACCCAGCCAGTTGAACAAGGTTTCTCGCACGCGGCTGGGCGTCGGACGCAAACCGGCCGACACCGGAACGGGCAAAGGCGTGCGTTTCCACTGTCCGCCCAGAATCCGAACCTCTTGGGCGGCGGTGCGCGCCACAGACTGTGCAGCTTTGATTTGTCCAGCCTTGCCGCCGTCAGCAGCGGCGGCGGTCAAGCGAGAAGATGGATTGCGACGCGTCATGGTTACCTGCCAAAACGCGCATTGTAGAAACCCTGCCCTCTACAATGTCAGCCATGTTCAGTTTCATCAAGAAAAAGCTGGGATGGGGTGCCAAGTCGGACGAGCAAGCCGATGTGCCCGCACCTTCGTCTGACAGCTCGGAAGCCGCCGCTGCCGCGCCCGTTTCCACACCACCTGTTAAGGCTCCGGTCGTCGCCCACGAGGCCGAGCCTGAGGCAAACCTCGCCCCTGAGGCTGCACCGGTCATCGCCGAAGCACCCGCTGAACCGGAGGCAGCACCTGCCCCCGTCGTTGAACGCCGTTCCTGGCTGGACAAACTGCGCGCAGGTCTGCGCAAGACGGGCTCCAGCATCGCTCAGGTGTTCACGGGCACACAGATCGATGACGCCTTGTACGAGGAGCTGGAAAGCGCCTTGCTGATGGCCGATGCGGGTGTGGCGGCCACCGAATACCTGCTGGACGACCTCAAGCGCCGGGTGAAAGAGACCAAAGCGACCGCGCCCGAGCAAGTCAAGCATCTGCTGATCGACTCGATCACCGAGTTGCTGACGCCGCTGGAGCAATCGCTGGCGGTCGGGCAACACACGCCCACCGTCATCATGGTGGCGGGCGTCAATGGCGCCGGCAAGACCACGACCATTGGCAAGCTCACACGGCATCTGGCCGACGCAGAGCAAAAGGTGCTGCTGGCTGCTGCCGACACCTTCCGTGCGGCCGCACGTGAGCAGTTGTCAGTCTGGGCTGACCGCAACCACGTGGAGATCGTCAGCCAGGAAGGTGGAGACCCCGCTGCGGTGACGTTTGACGCGGTTCAGGCAGGTCGTGCACGCAACTGTGATGTTGTGATCGCTGACACCGCCGGACGCTTGGCCACGCAACTCCACCTGATGGAAGAGCTGCGCAAGATCAAGCGCGTGATCGGCAAGGCCATGGACACCGCGCCGCACGAGGTGCTGTTGGTGGTCGACGGCAACACGGGGCAGAACGCGCTGTCGCAGGTCAAGGCTTTTGACGATGCGCTGGGACTGACCGGCCTGATCGTGACCAAGCTGGACGGCACCGCCAAGGGTGGTGTGCTGGCCGCCATCGCCTTGTGGTCACGCGAGCGCCACAAGTCGGTGCCGGTGTACTTCATCGGCGTGGGCGAAAAGCTCGAAGACCTGCAGACCTTCAAAGCGCGCGAGTTCGCACAGGCCTTGCTGGCCTGATCGGGCACTCAGTGATGACGGGCCGGCGTCTCGTCCAGCGGTGATGGGTTGGTCGTGTCGAGGTCATCAAACCACGTGGATGGCGGCGGATCCTTGCGGTTGATCTCGTCGTCATCCTCGTCTTCTGCCTGAGCAGAACGACCTGACAACTCGTCCAGATTGAAGTCAACAGGCGTTGACTCCTTCACCGACATGCCATGCATGCTGCCGCCCGTTTGCATGGCGGCCACCACGGCTGCGGCCTCTGCATCGCGGCGGGCCATGTTGAGGTCGCCAATGCTCGTGCGTCCCGTGCTGGCTGCGGCGCCCAAAATGGCTTCTCGCGCCACCACGGCACCTGGCAAAGCCCCCTCAAGCCAGACGTGCACTGGAATGCGTGCCGCTGTGAGCACACGATCCATGCGGACATGACGACGCTGGCTGCGCTCCTTCTCTTTGGAGGCGGGCTGACGCACTTCGATGACGGCAATGACTTGCGACGAAATGTCGCACACCACCAGATCCGCGCACAGCGAACCAGCACGGCGCAGCCACTCGCTGTAAGAGTTGCGGGTGGGCACCTTCACGAATCGCGCCAAAGGTACCTGCGCCAAGATGATGTGCTCGGGCAGGGCTTTGCGCAAAATGGCATAAGCCTCGCGCTCAGGAACGGTCAACACCCGGGTCGCAACCGGCTCCCAGTCCGCAACCGTATCCAGGTTGTCGTACATGGCCGCGTGCTTTTTACCAGACCGAACCTTGGTGTCTGCCTTTTCTGATTTGCTGCGCTCAGCGCCATCTGGGCGACTACCCGAGGCGCCGTGAACCAGCTTGCGTCGGTACAACCAGACACCTGCAACGCCCAGTGAACCCAGTCCACCAGCCACCACAGGCCACATTGAGACCATATCGATCATGCCGCGTTTCCCTATGACTTCCAGGATGGCGGGACACAACACCCTGCCTCCTCGTTATTGTCGGCACGCTGACGACCGGATAAAGCCTCTGGTCGCACATGCAAACATCATTCACATACGCTAACAGTCACTTCACCGTCGCGCAATGTGGTTTACATGGCGGCTTTGGACGACACGGGCTGGCTTAACGGCCCATCCCGGGGAAGCCCCCTTTGAGCCCGCCCATGCGCTTCATCATCTTGAAGAGACCGCCACCGCGCATCTTCTTCATCATGGTCTGCATCTGCTCGAATTGGTTGAGCAGACGGTTGACGTCCTGAATCTGGACGCCCGCACCTTGGGCAATGCGGCGCTTGCGGCTGGCCTTGGACTTGCCGTCCATCAGCAGCGCGGGCTGACGGCGCTCTTTGGCCGACATCGCGTTGATGATGCCTTCCATGCGGCGCACGTCGCGCTCGGCCTTGTCCATGTCAGCCTGCCCCGCCTTGGCGGCGATTTCGGTGGGCAGCTTGTCGATCAGGCCGGACAAGCCGCCCATCTTCTTCATCTGGCTGATCTGGGACAGGAAGTCGTTGAAGTCGAAGTCCACGCCTGACTTGACTTTCTCGGCCAGCTTTTGCGCGGCCTCCATGTCAACGCCCTTCTGGACCTCTTCCACCAGCGCGACGATGTCGCCCATGCCCAGCACGCGGCCCGCATGGCGATCGGCGTCGAACACTTCCAGGCCGTCAATCTTTTCGGAGACACCGGCGAACTTGATCGGCACGCCCGTCACTTGACGCACCGACAGCGCCGCACCACCGCGCGAGTCACCGTCCAGCTTGGTCAAAACCACGCCGGTCAACGGCAACGCGTCCTTGAACGCCTTAGCGGTGTTGACGGCGTCCTGACCCTGCATGGCATCTACCACAAACAGGGTTTCAACCGGGTTGAGCTGCGCGTGCAAGGCCTTGATTTCGGCCATCAAGGCTTCGTCAATGGCCAGACGGCCCGCCGTATCGACCAGCAGCACGTCAAAGTAGTGACGACGGGCATAGTCCACCGCTGCGGCAGCGATGTCAGCCGGCTTCTGATTGGGTTCGGACGGGAACCATTCCGCTCCGGCCTGACCGGTCACGGTTTTGAGCTGTTCAATGGCCGCAGGACGATAGACGTCGGCAGACACCGTCAGCACCTTTTTCTTGCGCTTTTCGATCAGGTGCTTGGCCAGCTTGGCGGTGGTGGTGGTTTTACCCGCCCCCTGCAGACCCGCCATCAGGATGATCGCGGGAGGCTGCGTGGCCAAATTGATGTCAGCAATGCCCTCGCCCATCGTGGCGGCGAGCTCTTTTTGCACGATGCTGACCAGCACCTGCCCGGGTGTCAGCGAGGCCACCACCTCCTGACCTAACGCTTTTTCTTTGACCCGAGCAATGAAATCACGGACAACGGGCAACGCCACGTCGGCCTCCAGCAAGGCCATGCGGACCTCACGCAACATGTCTTGCACGTTGGTTTCGGTGATGCGGGCCTGGCCGCGCATGGTCTTGACCAGGCGACTCAGTCGTTCAGTGAGGTTGGATGCCATGAAATCGCTGCTTTGTGCTCTTAAACTTGAAGGATGATTTTATCGCCCGCCTCGTCCCTGCCCTTCGCATTCTGGCCCAGTGCGGTAGCCATCGTTGCTTACTTGCTCGGGAGCGGTCTGCCTTCTCGACCTCAATCAGACCATCCAGTGGCCTCAACGCCCCTGCCGGATCGCCGGATCTGGGCCTTGCTTGCGTTGGGTTGGCTGACTCAAGGAGTGGCTATTGTCCTCGACACGCTCATCATTGACGGGCAATTGTCAGGGGCTCGATTTGGCTTTGCGCCTGCGCTGTCCGTGACGTCATGGCTGGTGATCGCGGTTTACGCGCTGGAAAGTCACCGGTTGGAACTACCCAGCGTGCGTCGTTTGCTGACCCTGCTGGCCGCCATCACCGTGGGCTTGGCATGGGTTTATCCGGGCCGCCCCTACCCGCTGGTCAATCAATCCAACTGGTTGCCACTGCATTGGTTGTTGGGTTTTGCGTCTTACGGACTGTTTGGCGCGGCACTGCTGCACGCGGCTTTGCTGCGGCACGCTGAGCGACAAATGCGCGCCAACTCAGGCGCATCCGGGCAAATTCCGGCACCGGTACGCGGGCAGGCACTGGGCATGCCCTTGCTGCGACTGGAGCGACTGACGTTGAAATTTGTGTCCGCAGGCTTCGTGATGCTGACGCTGACGTTGGCGCTCGGCTTTTGGCTGACCACCCCATGGCATTGGGATCACAAGAGTGTGTTCTCCGTATTGGCTTGGGGCGTGTTTGCGACCTTGCTGGTGGGACGGGCGCGATTCGGCTGGCGAGGGCGGCAGGCCGTGGGCTGGCTGATTGCAGGCTCGACCTTGCTTCTGCTAGGTTATGTGGGATCCCGCTTCGTGCTGGAAGTGATTCTGCAGCGCGGCACGCACTGAGCAGCGACGATGCTGAAGTTTCTGATTCTGGTCGGCCTGATCATTTGGCTGTATCACTCCCCAGCAGTCAAAAAGCTGCTGGGCAAACAGGCAAGACCAAGCGCCAAGCCGCACACACAAGAAACCGAGCAGATGCTGCGTTGCGCACACTGCGACGTGCATCTCCCTGCATCGGAAGCGCACAGGGATGGCGAAGGCCGCCCCTATTGTTCCAAGGAACATCGTGCTTCCGGCCCGAGCCATTAAGTCCGACCTCATCACAGATCTGTCGTGCCCAAGTCCAAACGCCCTCTCGACACCCCGAGCATGCTCGACGACGCACAAAGCGGGTTGTCCTGGTTTGGCACATTGGATGACAGTGTCTTGCAAGACACGGCGGCGTCAGACACAACGCCACCGGACACCCATGTCGGGGCTGGCACTTTTTTGCGAACCTACCGGGCGTTTCTGAGCGCCCGTGCCCTGCTCGCCATCGTGATGCTGCTATTGCTGGCGGGCAATTGGCTGATCGGTAACCGAACGTCTGCCTGGGTCCCCGTCACCCTGCTCTATGCCGCCACCACGCTGCTGCTGTGGCTGTGGCCCTCTCAACGCAAGCTACGTCACCCCAGACAGCGCAAACTGAGCAAGCGTCAGGCCTTGTCCACCGTGGGACTGGACCTGCTGTTTTTCTCCGTGCTGCAATACGTCACGATCAGCAACGTCAACACGACGGCGCTGCTCGTCTTGCCGGTTCTCATGGCCGGCATTTTGTTGCCACGCCTGGTGTCTTTGGGCGTCGCCGCAGCCGCGACCATCAACCTGTTGGCGGAAGCCTGGCTCCAGTCGACGGACCTGAGTTCGCTGACATCCATGCTGACGCAAACCGGCTTGACCGGTTTCGGACTGTTCGCCATTGCGGCGCTGTCCAGTGAACTGTCCTCACGCCTGGCCAACGAAGAACGCTCGGCACGCGGCAGCATGGAGCTCGCCCGACAACAAGCCCAACTCAACCGACTTGTGATCGAGGAGATGAGTGAAGGGGTGCTGGTGCTGGATCGCCAGGGGTGCGTGCGAACGGCCAACCCTGCTGCGCGACGCCTTCTCTCGTCTCATGCACAGACTTCTGCGCCGCCCTTCCAACTGCGGGGCGTTCCCGCCTGGATCCCGTTGGTTCAAGCCATTGAGCAGGCCATGGCATCTCCGGTTCAAGGCGAACACGGGCAAGAATTACAGCTTCTGTTTGACGATCAGACCACTCGAGATCTGCGCATTCGAACCCGCTTCACCCGCAACCAGTCCAGCCGCAGCGCAGAAGACATGTGCGTGGTCTGGCTCGAGGACCTTCGTCTGGTGCGCGCCCGCCAGCGACAAGACAAGCTGGCGGCCATGGGGCGCATGTCTGCGGGCATTGCGCATGAGATCCGCAACCCCTTGGCAGCCATTGCTCAAGCGAACGCATTGCTTGCCGAGGACGCCACAGACCCCACTCAGGCACGCTTGACCACCATGGTCAAAGACAACGTCAACCGGCTGAAGCACATCGTTGACGACATCCTGGCAGTTTCGCCAGGCGCCAGACCCCCAGCCCCCGTCATCGACCTGATCGCCACCACCGAGCAAATCTGCCTCGATTGGTGCAGAACGCAAGGGCTGCCGGCCAGCGCAGAGGATGTCCTGCACATGGATGTCTGCGCAGACCGGCCACATGGAGAAGGCACCATCTCCGTCAGATTTGAGCCAGAACACCTGCAACGCGTTCTGATCAACCTGCTCGACAACGCCTTGCGACATGGCAGTCAGACCCAAGGGGCGATCGAGGTTCGCATTCAGTACATGCCGGCAGCGATTGGGCATGGTCTGGTGGTGCTCTCCATCTCCAGTGATGGCGAGCCCATCACCGCCGAGACCGAGCGATCTCTGTTTGAACCGTTCTTCTCGACGCGCAGCCGAGGATCCGGTCTGGGCTTGTATATTTCCCGAGAACTTTGCGAGCGCCACGGCGCCAACATCGACTACCGGCTGCACCCGCCCCCTCTGCGACATCGCAACGAATTCTTCATCACGATGCCCATCGAGTCGAACAGCAGCAGCCTCCCATCCGCATGAGTGCCACCCATCAACATCGCCTCTTGGTCGTCGACGACGAGCCGGATCTCCGCACGCTGTATGAACTCACGCTGTTGCGCGAGGGCTATCACATCGATACCGCCGGTTGCGTCGACGACGCGCTGCTGCTGCTTCAGGAGCACGCTTACAGTTTGGTCATCACCGACATGCGGTTACCCGACGGTACGGGACTGGACCTCATCCGTAAGCTGGAAGCCGACAGACGGTCTGAGCGGTCCATCGTCATCACGGCCTACGGCTCTGCAGAAAACGCAGTCAGCGCATTGAAGGCTGGCGCGTACGACTACCTGACCAAGCCCGTCGACCTCAAGCAGTTCAGGCAGGTGGTGGCCTCGGCATTGGCCCAGCCGCAACTCCCGGCCTCCGCCCCCGCAGCAATCAGCCACACGCTGCGCCCCCCGACAGAGGCCACACCCCAGCCGACGCAACTGTCGGCCAGCGGTCAGGCTTCCAGCGCACTGGCCCGATTGGTGGGCACCAGCCAGGCCATGCAGCAAGTGCGCATCCTCATCGACAAGGTGGCGCGCAGCATGGCCCCCGTCTTGATTTGGGGCGAATCAGGCACAGGCAAAGAATTGGCTGCACGCGCCATTCACGACGTCAGCAGCCGGGCATCCAAGCCGTTTATCGCGGTGAACTGTGGCGCCATCCCCGAGCAATTACTCGAGGCCGAATTCTTTGGCTATCGCAAGGGGTCGTTCACCGGGGCCAACGAAGACCGGGACGGCTTCTTCCAGGCTGCGCACGGTGGAACACTGTTTCTGGATGAGATCGGTGACCTGCCACTTCCGATGCAGTCCAAGCTGCTGCGTGCCATTCAGGAGAGGGCCGTCCGAGCCGTCGGCGCCACCAACGAAATTCATGTCGACGTGCGCGTGGTGAGCGCCACCCACAAAGACCTTCAGTCCGAGGTGCAAGCTGGCCGATTCCGCCAGGACTTGTACTACCGGCTCAACGTCATTCAAATCACGTTGCCCTCGCTGCGTGATCGAAAAGAAGACCTGCCGCAGTTGTGCCAGCGCATCCTGGATCGCATCTCTCATGATGCTGGAATGGATGTCCCGGCCACATTGAGTGCGAACGCATTGAATGCGCTGACCCATCACGCCTTCGACGGCAACGTCCGAGAGTTGGAGAACCTGCTGCACCGCGCCGTGGCGCTGTCCAATCACAACACGCTGGAGGCAGAGGATCTTGGATTGCCGGTGCATCCAGCCGCCGCCGTGGCAGCCGAACCCACATCAGACATTCCTGCTGCCGTAACCACCGCCGATGTCACGCCAGCGCACACGGAGCCCGAGGCAGCACCACTTCCGTCTGACCTGGCCTCCCATCTGGACAGGATTGAGCGCGACATCCTGATTCGTGCGCTGGAAAAGCATCGGCTCAATCGAACCGCAGCGGGCGCAAGCTTGGGCTTGTCACTGCGCCAGATGCGCTACCGCATGGCTAGACTGGGCGTCAACGTTGGCCCGGAAGGGGTGACCATTGGCGAACGATTCGATCCCGACCATGACTGCGAATGACGCCACATTGTCCGGCGTCAGCCTGTGGGACCACGGCTGGCTGACTTCCGTCCGCTCATCACCGTCCCCCAACTTTGGCCCGCGGCCGTCAGGGACGGCCATCTCATTGGCCGTCATCCATTCCATCAGCCTTCCACCGGGCCAGTATGGTGGCCCGGAGATCGAGCAGCTCTTCACCAATCAACTCGACTGGTCAGCACACCCCTACTTCGAACAGATTCGGGGACTGGAGGTGTCGGCGCACTTCGTCATCAGACGCTGCGGTGAAGTGGTCCAGTTTGTGTCTGTGCTGGACCGCGCATGGCACGCTGGGCGTTCCAGCTGGCAAGGCAAGGACAACTGCAACGATTACTCGGTGGGCATTGAGCTGGAGGGGCTGGAGAACCACCCCTTCGAGCCTGCGCAATATGACGCGCTGGCGACCCTGCTGCGCCATCTGCAAGCGCAGTTCCCGATCACGCAGGTCGCCGGACATGAGCACATCGCCCCCGGCCGCAAACAAGATCCGGGAAAGGCTTTTGACTGGACCAAATTGCAGACCATGACTGCTTGGGAAAGCAGCATGTTTCCACCTGCAACAACCCAAGCCTGAAGCCGATTCCCTCTAGGGAAACGATGCGTACACGAAGCCCATTTGAGGGTCTTTCCTGATAGACAGTACTGTACCGCACAAAAAGAACCCACAGCGGACAAAAACACTACTGGTAGCGCTTGCGGACACAAAAGACACCAGATATAGTGCCCATCAGAACGAGACGCCACCAGGCCACCACTCGTTTCTGACCGTACATCGCGTGCCCGACCAAGCCGACTTGTGTCCCGCGGCACGCTCTCAAGGGAAGCACATGCAAACATCCACGTCCAGCACCGCCTCTTTGTCCGTTCAGCCTGCGCAAGGCCCGGTGGAATCGAGCCTGGAAGCTCGTCAGTCGGCCTACTCGGCTTATCACATCATCCGCCGCAATGGCTCGGTCGTGGCGTTTGAGCCCAGCAAGATCGCTGTGGCCATGATGAAGGCCTTCCTGGCGGTGCACGGCACGCAAAGCGCCGCATCGGCCAGCGTGCGTGAAACCGTCGATGGACTGACCGAAGCCGTGGTGCGTGGCCTGCTGCGCTCGCGCCCAAGCGGCGGCACGTTCCACATTGAAGACGTTCAAGATCAGGTCGAACTCGCGCTGATGCGTGGCGGCCACCATGAAATCGCCCGCGCTTACGTGCTGTATCGCGAAAGCCGCGCACAGCAACGCGCCAAACAAGCTGCCGAGCAACAAGCCGCGGCCTTGCCCACCCTGCACGTCATGGACCGTGGTCAGCGCGTGCCGCTGGACCTGAGCGCCCTGCAAGCCCTCATCGAGTCGGCCTGTGCTGGCTTGGGTGACGACGTTCAAGCCGCCCCCATCCTGGCTGAAACCCAGCGCAACCTGTATGACGGCGTGTCGATTGACGAGGTCTACAAAGCCGCCATCCTGGCTGCCCGCACCCGCATCGAGCACGATCCCGCCTACACACGCGCCACCGCTCGCCTGCTGCTGCACACCATCCGCCGCGAAATCCTGGGCGAAGAGGTGATCCATGCCGAGATGGCCACCCGCTATGCCGACTACTTCCCGCAGTTCATCAAGCGTGGCATTGAAGCCGAGTTGCTGGACGACAAACTGGGGCAGTTCGACTTGGCCCGTTTGGGCGCCGCACTCAAGCATGAGCGGGATCTGAACTTTGACTACCTCGGTCTGCAAACGCTGTACGACCGCTACTTCCTGCACCACAACGGCGTGCGCATTGAATTGCCGCAAGCATTCTTCATGCGTGTGGCCATGGGTCTGGCGCTGAACGAAATCGACCGTGAAGCCCGCGCCATCGAGTTCTATGAACTGCTGTCGTCCTTCGACTTCATGTCGTCCACCCCGACACTGTTCAACGCCGGTACACGCCGCTCGCAGCTGTCTTCGTGCTACCTGACCACGGTGCCCGATGACCTCGACGGCATCTACGAAGCCATCAAGGAAAACGCCCTGCTGTCCAAATTTGCAGGCGGCCTGGGTAACGACTGGACCCCAGTGCGCGCTCTGGGCGCCCACATCAAGGGTACCAACGGCAAGTCGCAAGGTGTCGTGCCATTCCTGAAGGTCGTCAACGACACGGCCGTGGCCGTCAACCAAGGCGGCAAGCGCAAGGGCGCCGTCTGTGCCTATCTGGAATCGTGGCACCTGGACGTCGAAGAGTTCCTGGAGTTGCGCAAGAACACCGGTGACGATCGCCGTCGCACCCACGACATGAACACGGCCAACTGGATCCCCGACCTGTTCATGAAACGCGTGATGGAGCGTGGAGAGTGGAGCCTGTTCAGCCCCAACAACGTGCCCGACCTGCACGACAAGTACGGCACAGAGTTCGAGCAAGCCTATCTGGCCTACGAAGCGCAAGCCGCGCGCGGTGAGCTCAAGCCGTACAAAAAGGTG
>NZ_JBLIZW010000012.1:0-44598 GCF_048860245.1 Aquabacterium sp.
GTGCCGTGTTTTTGCCGGCGCGGCAGGGGAGCTTGCAAGTCGAGATGCTGGCGGCCGCGCGGCGTCATGCGTTGGTCGCGACCCGCATCGGCAGTGATCTGCCTTCTTTGCTTCGTGAAGTGGCTGCGGGCCATGCCCCCGTGGTGCTGCTCAATCTGGGCTTGAGTGTTCAGCCACTGTGGCATTACGCCGTGGTCGTGGGATACGACCTGCGCGCGGGTGAAGCGGTGCTGCGCTCCGGTACCACCGAACGACAGATCCTGCCTTTGTCGACCTTGGAGTTCAGTTGGGCGCGTTCGGGGAACTGGGCATTTGTGGTGTTGCCGCCAGGGCAGTTGCCCGTGACGTCGGACGAGGCGGCGGTCACCGAAGCACTGGTGGCCTTTGAGCGCGTGGCGCCGGCGACCGAAGCTGCGCGTGCCTATGAGCCGGCCCTGACCCAGTGGCCCGACAGCTTGCTGCTGGGCTTGGGGCGCGCCAACAGCCTCTATGCGGCGGGGCAAACAGACCTTGCGGCGCAGCAATACCAACGCGTGCTGCAAAAGCATGACAGTGCCGCAGCCTGGAACAACTGGGCCACCTTGCTCAGCGAACGCGGGGATTGGGACGCAGCTCACGATGCGGCCATGCGCGCCGTGTCGCGTGCACGCACAGCAGAGCCAGAGTGGCTGGGCGCAGCACAAGCCACCTTGGCCGATATCCTGGCGAAGCAGCCTGCCGCGGCCTCAGTGCGCTGACATGGGGGTGGCCATGACCACCTGGTCGCGGCCCATGCTCTTGGCAGAGTAGAGCGCTGCATCGGCGGCACGGATGAGGTCCTGAGGCTCCGATTGCGCTGCAGGATGGTGGCAATACATGCCGATGCTGACGCGCACGCCGATGTCTTCGCCGTCGTGGTGAACGTTTTGCTCGGCGATGGCTTCGCGCAAGGTTTCTGCCAACAGCTTGCCGCCCGCCTCATCGGTGTTGGGCAGCACGATGAGGAACTCTTCGCCCCCCAGTCGTCCGACCAGGTCTTGCGTGCGCAGGCGTTCGCGGATGGTTTGCCCGACGGTGGTCAGGACATGGTCGCCCGCGAGGTGTCCGTAGGTGTCGTTGACCTGTTTGAAATGATCGACGTCCAGCATCAGGATGGTCAGCGGATGCTGGCTCCGCTCGGCCAGTGCGAGCTGACGGCGCAAGGCATCCAGGATGGCGCGCCGATTGGGCAAACGGGTGAGGACATCCTCCATCGCCAGGGTGCGTGTGGATTCGCGGGCACGTTCCTCGGCCATCAAGATGAAGCCGGTCATGTAGAGCGTCAACGTCACGAAACTGGATGCGAACGTGATGATCAGGAGCCAGTCGCTGGTCAGCAGGGTGAACAAACGGGCCGGACCGGTGATGGCGGTGGAGATGCGTACCAGCAAGCCTACGCTGATCACCAGGGTGCCCAGCGCCACCAGATTGGCGCCGCGGCTGGGTTGCTGGCGCCCGTATTGAAACAGGGTGGCAAGGATGGCCAGGTGCTCGCACAGCACCACGGACGAGGTCAGGATCACCCGGTTGGGCGCATCGTCCATGAGTAGGATCAGGCCGGGCACCAAGAACAGAAGCGGGATGCCCACGATGGGAAGACGCCGGGGGCGCTGACCGTAGAACAGTCGCAGCGAGACCAGAATGCCGCTGACCGCCATGGCCAGCACAGTGTTGCCCACCACGATGGACAAGAAGTCCGGGATCTGGTCTCGGAGGATGAAGAGGATGTACGCCACGGCATTGCCCAGCATCGCCCAGGCGATCGGGGTCAGGCTGCGGCGAGCAGGCCCCCGCAACACATAGAGCAACGCCAAACCCACGGTCAGGCTGACCGTGATCTGGAGCAGCAGCAGGGTTGGCAGATGCAGTGTCATCCGGTCAGTCTCGCATAATCCTTCATGAACGGTTGAAGGTGATACATGGCTTACACGATCGAAATGGCAAACCAGGCCGCACAAGTGTTGGTGGCGCGTCGTCGCCACGGTATGGCTGGTGACGTGTTGCCGCCAGCTTGCCGCCCTCAGACGCTGGAGGCAGCGCTGCAAGTGCAGGCTGCCGTGACCGACTTGCTCGCCGCTGAAACGGGTGATGGGGTCTGCGGCTGGAAGTGCGGCCTACCTTCTCCCGATAAGGTGGTGGTTGCCCCGATTTACGGACACAGTCTGCAACATCACGAGCCTTGTTTGGTGTGGGCCACGCAGTCGCAAGTGAAGATTGAGCCAGAGTTGGCATTTCTGATGGGGCGCGACTTGCCGCCTTGTGGGCGAGCGTACACACCGCAAGACATTGACGCTGCCATTGCCTCCACGCACCTTGCCCTGGAATTGATCCATGACCGCTATGCGGCCGATGCCGGCGCACAGTTTGCGGATCGCCTGGCCGATGGTTTGGTCAATCAGGGCTTGTGGTTGGGGCCAGCGATTCCATCCGAACAGGGCGTGCAGGCGCATCAGATCGACATCCGGATGGATGTGGACGACTGCCCCGGAGAGGTGGTGAAGGGCGTGCATCCTGCCCCGCAGCCAAGGGACCCTCTGTATTGGCTGGTCAACCACCTGTGCGAACGGGGCCTGACCCTGAAGGCCGGGCAAGTGGTCATCACTGGTTCATACGCCGGTGCGCCTTGGGTGCCTGTCGATAAGTCAGTGCAAGTGCATTTCATGGGGTTGGGCGTGGTGTCCACGCGCTTCGTGGCGCGTGGGGCTTGACCCGGCCCTTAACCAAGCCCTTAACCGCTGCATCGGCACTGTCCTGTGCCTCCACATCCGCCAGAGGCCTGGCTGTGGTGTGGGTGTTGGTACAGCTCATTCATGACTTGTACGCGGTCACGCAGGTCGGCCAGAATGTCCTCTGCCTGCTGCGCGTCAAAGTCCGCGTGATACGCCTTTTTCACACCTTCCTGGCCAAGCTGGATGTGGACGGTTGGCCGGATGTCGTGACGCGCCAGGCAGGCGCTGGCGCATCCGAGGATGCAACCGTCGATGGCCATCACCGGTCTGCCGGTTTGCTGCGCTTCCTGGGCTTTGCGTACCAAGCTGGGGACGCCTCCGCCGACACCGGCGATGCATGACATTTCGGCGTAGCCCTCGCGGTCCAGCCGGACGGCCAGATGATTGGCCAATTGCGCGGCGCTGGAGCAACCCGAGCAGGCGTAGACCAGTGTGAGTGAATCGGTGTTGGCGGACGACATGGCAGGAAACTCCAGGCAGGTGTCAGGGAAGGCTAGCGTGGGTGTCGCTGTTGCCAAGACCGGGCTGCACTGGCAACCGTGAGGGCAAATAGCAGCAGCGACAATGCGTTCAGCGTGGCGCCCATGGCTTTCCATTCGGGCCGGAGTGCGCCGCCCCCCAAACGCCACAGCAGCGACAAGTGAAGGGCGAGGAGCGGGACATAGAAGCGGCGATCAAAGTGCAGCTTGATGCCTGCCACCGCCGGAAGGATGACCGGCGCGTGTCCCATCACCATGCTGACGATGAACCCCAGGCCCAGCCCATGCAAAGCGGCGTCTCGGGTGGGGGCGCCGTTGGCGTAGGTCATCCAGCTCAGACCCGCCGCGAGCAGCCAGATGTAGCCGCCGAGCAAACAAATGGCCATGTAGCGACTCAGCCCGTGTGCGCGCACGGTTTGCCGGGCGATGTCGAAGCATCCCAGCCAGCCGGCAAGCGCCACGAGGCTGAGGCCAAAAGCGACGCCACCTTGCCTGGGGTCGTACAGTGTGGTGATCACGCTGAGGACCTGCATGGCAACGATCAGCATCAGCAGCGGTGATGCCCAGGCTGGCCGCTTGAGCAGTCGCGACATTTCCAGTCGCTCGGCGGCGATGGTCAGGGTCAGAAAGCTGAACCAACTGGCCACGGTGACATCCTGCAGTCCGAGCCAGGCAAAACACAGGTTGCCGGCGCCCCACATGCCTCCTGCGATCAGCAGCAACCAGGTGTGTGTGGCGGCTTGCTTGCGCACGATGGCGGCGTTGACCACGGCAAACATCCCGCTGGCAAGCAGGGCGGCGGTGGTGCCCAGTGTGACCTGACCGGTCAACCAGGCGCCTGCCGCTCCAGCAGTCAGGAGTGGGGAAGCAAAGGCCCAGGGACGGCGCAGGGCGACCGCACGCTCCACGCCGATCACCGTGCCGAAGAAGCCGCACATCATCAGGGCGGCATGCAGGGCCACGGCTTGCCCGCCCCAGGCGGATGAAGCCAGCGATGGCGGCCATGACACGCCCGCTCGAAGCAGGCCACCGATGATGCCGCTGAACAGACTGATGGCCACCCATGCCATCAGCACCAGGCGCCAGATCCCTGCATGCGCGTGGTGAGCGGGCTGGGCGCGACGTCGAGCAGTCTCCACCATGGCGTCACCACTTCATGAAGCGGCGGGCCTGGGCGCTCATGCGTTCAGGCGTCCAGGCTGGGTCCCAGCACAACTCGATCTCGATGTCCATGTCGAGCGGCAGGACCTGTTCCAGCTCGGCATAGGCGTCATCCAAAATCACGTCGGTCACCGGGCAGGCTGCCGACGTCATGGTCATCAGGATGTGGGCATGGGTCTCCTGTACGGTGACGCGATAGACCAACCCCACATCCAGGATGGACAGCGCCACCTCGGGGTCCACCACCTTGCGCAGCGCACGAGCGATGGGTTCTTGCCAGTGCTCAGGGCCTTCGTAGGCGAACCGCGGTGCGTCGGTGAGTGATGGGGTCTCGCTCATGCTGTTTCCCGAGGGAAGAAGAGCACTTCGTGCAGTGCCGCGCGGTTACGCGTGATGTCGGCCAGGGTGTAGTGATTCAGTTGGGCGTAAAAAGCCTGAGTGGCTTCGCGCAGGGCGCCACGCAGCAGGCAGACCGGATCAATCACGCAGGTGTGACGTTCCGGATCGAAACACTCGGCGGGCATGGATGCACCCTCGGTGCTTTGCACGACGTCGCCAATGCGGATGTCTGACGGTGCGCGCCCCAAACCCATGCCACCGCCTTTGCCGCGTACCGTGCTGAGGTATTGGCTCTTGCTCAGGTGGTGTACGACTTTGGTCAGATGGCTTTCGGACACCTCAAAAGCTCGAGCGATTTCGGCAATCGTGGCGCGACGCTCCGGGTCGGTGGCCAGGTAGATCAACACGCGCAAGCTGTAGTCGGTGAACTGGGTGAGCTTCATGGTCCGCATCATAAGATTCATTTGAAAAGAATCTTTTGAGTTGACTCAAGCTTCATCATGCGCACCGGGGGTGAGGGGTACCATTCCCAATCTGACTGTTTGCTGCTTGTGTGCCCATGCGTGCCCCTGAAAAAATCACTGCTTTGTCTGCCCGATGGGTCAAGCCACTGGCGTTGGCGGGGGCGTTGGCCGCTGTCTGGACCGTGGGGGTGGGTGTCTGGTTGCCTGGCTTTGTTCGTACCAAGGCCGAAGTGGCTGCCACCGACGCGCTCGGGACACCGGTACACATCGGTGCGCTGCACATTCAGCCGTGGACCTTGTCCGTGTCCGCCGACGATGTGGTCATGGGGCCGCCCGGGGCGGAGTGGTTCAAGCTCAAGCAGGCACACGTTCAACTCTCGCTGGAATCGGTGTGGCGTCTGGCGCCAGTGGTGCGTCGTGTTCAGCTGACGGCGCCCGAGTTCTGGCTGGAGCGGCAGTCCGCGCAGCGGTTCAACATCAGCCCGGTGATCGACAAGCTGATGGCGCCGTCACCCAAGCCGAAGCCGGCGGGTGAGCCGGTTCGGTTCGCTGTGTTCAATGTGGCGCTGACCGATGGCGTCATCCGCTACACCGATCGGGTGCTGAAGCAAGAGCATGTGATCGACCAATTGCACCTGGGCGTGCCCTTTGTGTCCAATCTGCCCAGTCAGATCGATGTGGAGGTGGTGCCGGAGTTGAAGGCGCGCATCGATGGCAGCCCGCTGAGCCTTCAGGGCAAGGTGCTGCCGTTCCAGGCAGGGCACCGCTCCGAAATCAAGCTGGACTGGCAGTCGGTGGACGTGGCGCATTGGCTGGGTGCGGCGCAGCCCTTCCTGCCTGCTGCACTGGGCCTGAAGCCTGGGCAAGGCAAGCTGGACACCGCCTTGACCGTGCGATTCGAGCAGCGCCCCGCGCCAGCCGTTGCCTCGTTGTCCATCCAGGGGGGCGTGCAGTTGAGCCAGTTGGCCCTGACCGTCGCGCATGCACCGGCTTTGGGTCAGGTGGAGGTGGGCTGGCGCCAGTTCAAGCTGGACGGTCTGGATGCGCGTCCGCTGGAGCAGCAGGCCCGCGTGGCCTCGGTCATGCTGGATGGTCTGACGTTGAAGGCGCGGCCCGTCGTGGGCGCTGTGTCGCCCGCGTCTGACAAGGCTGCGCCGGTGGTCTCGCCCCCGGCTTCCTCCTCCTCGCCGGCTTGGCGTTGGTCGGTGGCCAAACTTCAGTTGGTGACCGATGCGGTGGATGTGCAGACCGAGGCCGATGCGCCTTGGCCTCGTCTGGATCGCATTCAGGTTCAGGCCGGCGGGTTGACCTCGGATCCCAAGTCCGCCCCCGCCACTTGGCAGGTGGATGTGGCCGATCAGCATGGGGCCAAGCTGCACGGGCAGGGCCAGATTCAGGTGGCACAGCAGCACGTGGTGGCCGCGTTGGCGCTGGATCATGCCCACATCCCCGCCTGGCTGGCGCCCATCGCACGCGGCTTGGCGCTGCCGGTCCAGATTCAGCAGGGCGAGTTGGCCGTGCAGACCAAGGTGGATGCCCGCTTTCAGCGGGATCCAGCCATCCAGTGGGCAGATGGCGTGATCCGCCTGCAGAACGTGCAGACCCAAGCCTCGTCATCGCGTGTCAAGGACCAGATCAAAGTGGCGGGCTTGGCGGTCGATGGCCTGGCGGGTGAGCTGTCTCTGGCGTCGGAGGCCAAGGGCTTGAAGCGACTGGACGTGGCCTCGGTGACCTTGGACCAATTGGATGCTCAGCTCACACGCGGAGCCCAAGGAACGTGGCTGGGCATGCCTGCCAGCCCGGCCAAACCGGCCAGTCGTGCCGCCGCGAACAAGGCGGCTTCGCCGGTGGTGGCGCTCAAGTTGTTGCGCTGTCAGACCTGCCGTGTACAAGTGACCGACCAGACGGTGACGCCTGCAGCGGTGTTGTCGGTGCAAAAGACGGATCTGTCCGTTCAGAACCTGTCCACCGATTTGTCTCAGACGCTGACCGTGGACCTGCGCGCGCTGGCCCAAGGGCAGGGTCGCATCAACGTGCAAGGAGATGTGCGTCCGCAGCCCTTGTTGGTCAAGGCCAAATTGGGCGTGGCGGGCGTGGATTTGCGTGCTCTGCAGTCCTACATCGATCCCCACGTCAACATTCAACTGGCAGCGGCCAAGGCGCAAGCCGACGGACGCCTGGTCTTGCAGGACGATGCGCGCAAGGGCTTGTCTGCGCGCTACCAAGGGCGTCTGGGCTTGACCGATCTGCGCGTGTTGGACCGTGTGAACGATGCGGACTTTCTCAGCTGGCGCAGCCTCACCCTGGACAAAACCAATTTGGGCTGGGCTGATGGGCAGATCGATGCCGACCTGGGCAAAATGGCGCTGCAATCCTTCTACGGTCGGGTGATCATCAACCCGAACGGTCAGCTGAATTTGGCCAGCATCGCCAAGCGCGAGGCCGGTGCTGCGCCCAAGTCCCTGACCACGCCGGAGCCTGCCGCACCCGCCCCCGTAGCCGTGTCGTCTGCGTCTTCGGCCGCGGCGCCGGCGGTCCCTGCTGCCGCACCGATGAAGCTGCGCTGGCAAGGCATTCAATTGTCCAAGGGCCGCATTGACTTCACTGACAACTTCATCAAGCCCAATTACTCGGCCGACCTGACGCGCATCGAGGGGGCAATTTCTGCGGTGGCGTCCGACAAGCCAGAACCCGCCACCGTGAGTGTGGCGGGCGCCGTGGACGACGGAGCTCCCCTGCAAATCACCGGTCAACTGCATCCCTTGGGGCCTCGGCTGTACACCGATATTCAGGGCAGTGCCAAAGGCATTGAGCTGACGCGCCTGACGCCCTATGCCGCCCGCTATGCCGGCTACAACATCGAGAAAGGCTCGCTGTCGGTCAATGTCCACTACAAGGTGGACGGCGGCAAGCTGGAGGCCGACAACAAAATCTTCTTGGACCAACTGACCTTTGGCGACAAGACCGACAGCCCGGATGCCACCAAGTTGCCCGTGCTGTTTGCAGTCTCTCTGTTGAAGAACACGCGCGGCGAAATCGACATCAACCTGCCCATTTCGGGCTCGTTGGATGACCCACAGTTTTCGGTCGGCGGCATCATCTGGCGGGTGTTCGTGAACCTTATCACCAAGGCCGTGACGGCCCCGTTCTCGCTGCTTTCCGGTGGCGGGGGCGACGAATTGGGTTTCGTGCCCTTTGAGGCGGGTTCGGCGGTGTTGTCCGATGCGGCGCGTCAACGTCTGGATGCCCTGGCGGGCAAACTCAATGACCGTCCGGCGCTGAAGCTGGAGGCCACGGGTCGAGCCGATCCGGCCGTGGATGTGGACGGTTTGCGGCAAGCCCATGTGGACCGGCTGATGCGCGTGGCCAAGGCCAAGGCGACCGGGCAGTCGCCCGATGACGTGAGCGTGGGCGCGGACGAGCGTGACACGTGGCTGACCGCTGCCTACAAGGCGGCCGACATCAAAAAGCCGCGCAATCTGGTGGGCCTGGCCAAGTCGCTACCCTCGGCTGACATGTTGGCTTTGCTGAAGGCGTCTGCCCCGGTGGGGCCGGAGGTGTTGCGGGACCTGGCTGACACGCGGGGCAATGCCGTGAAGGCCTACCTGTCCGCGCGGATCTCGCCTGAGCGTGTGCTGCTGACCGCGTCCAAGGTCGGGGTCGAGGGATTGGCCCAAGACAAGGGGCCCAGCTCGCGGGTGCAGTTCGATATCAAATGATGAAATGACCGCCGGGCGTGGGGCGTGATTACCGCACGGCCCCTGTCGGGTCTTGCGGGGATGGGACTTTCCTCTTGGTGCGCCGCTGCCGATAATGACTGCAAGCCATCCCTTGGGGTCATCATGAGTGCCATTTCATCCATTGCCTTATCGGGTGTGCAGGCGGCTTCGACCCGGCTCGATGCGGCCTCGCACAACATTGCGAACACGCAAACCGAGCGATTCCACCGTCAGGTGGTCAACCAGCAAAGCCAGGAGTCGGGCGGTGTGACGGCAACCGTTGCACAGGCCGATGAGGTGGGCGCAGATCTGGCGGCCGACTTGGTCGAACAAAAGATGGCCAGCTACACCTACCGGGCCAATCTGCGCAGCATCCAGACCGAAGAACAGATGATGGGCAGCCTGCTCGACATCAAAGCTTGAGCCCGCGGTGCGGCCTCACCGGCGAGTTGCGCGGTGATGCGTCAGAATCGACAGCCTCATTGCTGTGAATGTCTGGCCCGTGACCGCGCCCCGCCGATTGATTGCTCACCTTGACATGGATGCGTTTTACGCATCGGTCGAGTTGTTGCGTTACCCCGAACTGAAAGGCCAGCCCATCGTCATTGGGGGCAGCCGTCGGCAAGCGGGTGGGGCATCGAGCCCGAGCGGCGAACCGGTTCAGCACGCACGGTTGCGTGACTACGCCGGGCGCGGGGTCATCACCACAGCCACTTACCCCGCGCGTGCGCTCGGTGTGCATTCAGGCATGGGCTTGATGAAAGCGGCCTTGTTGGCGCCGGATGCCATCTTGCTGCCGATGGACTTCGAGTCCTATCGTCACCACTCGCGCCTGTTCAAAGCGGCCGTGGCCGAGATCGCCCCCGTGGTGGAAGATCGGGGCATCGACGAAATCTACATTGACCTGACCGACGTGCCGGGCGCGCAGGACGCCATCGACGGTGACCCGCTGGGCGGTGTACGCCAACTGGCCCGACGGCTCAAGGACGCGGTGACCCGGGCCACCGGCCTGACCTGCTCGATCGGGGTCACGCCCAACAAGCTGCTGGCCAAGCTGTGTTCGGACCTGGATAAGCCCGATGGCCTCACGGTGCTGATGGCCGATGAGATCCCGTCCCGCATCTGGCCGCTGCCCGCCAGCCGCATCAACGGCATTGGTCCCAAGGCCAACGAGCGTCTGGCGGCCCTGGGTATCCACACGATCGGCGAGCTGGCCGCCACCCCGCTGCACACCTTGTTGGCCGAGTTCGGCAGTCAGTACGGACACTGGCTGCACGATGCCGCCCATGGGCGCGATGACCGGCCCGTGGTGACCTGGCGTGAGCCCAAATCCATGAGCCGTGAAACCACCTTTGAGCGCAACCTGCATCCCCGTGAGGACCGTGCCTTGCTCACGCCCATCTTCACCCGCTTGTGTGAACAGGTGGCCGCTGACCTGGCGCGCAAGGACTATGTGGGCCGCACCGTCGGGGTCAAGCTCAAGTACGACGACTTCCGCACGGTGACCCGCAGCCTCACGATGCCAACGCCCACTCGCGAGGCGTCGGTCATCCGGCAGTGGGCGGGGCGTTGCCTCAAAACGGTGCCCCTGGACCAGCGCCTGCGCTTGCTGGGGGTGAAGATGGAAGGGTTGCTCAAGGCCGATGCCGCACAGGCCGAAGCCGACGTGGACCCGACGCCCGAGTTGCCGTTGTTCGAGCCCGCCATGGGCGACAATCCTTGATTCCCTGGTGATCGGAGTTCCCATGAAACGACTGAGCTTGTGCCTGTTGATGTTGCCCGCCTTGTCAGCGTGCTCGGTCCTGAGCGTGGCCGATGCCGCCGTCAGTGTCGCGTCGACCGCCGTGAGCGTGGGGGCGACCGTGGTGGGCACGGCGGTGGATGTGACCGCTGCAGGCGTCAAGGCCGCGACCGGCACGAATGAGGCGCCGCGATCTGACGAACAGTCCCCGGCTGCAGCACACTGAGCGGGCGATGCCGGTGCGCCATCGGGTTCAGATCCTGCCGGCTGGGACGGTGTTCGAGGTCCAGCCCGGGCAGACCATTCTGGAGGCCGCGCTGGCCGCTGGCCTGAACTGGCCCCGCTCCTGCCGGTCGGGTGCGTGCCGTACCTGCATGTGTCAGATCGAATCGGGGCGTGTCCGCTACCGCATGGAATGGCCCGGCGTCAGCCCGGAGGAAAAGGAATGGGGCTGCATGCTGCCCTGCGTGGCCGAACCCGACTCCGATCTGGTCTTGCGGCAGGTCTGACGTCAGGCGCCTGCCACAGCAGGCACAATGGCAGGTTGGCGTTCGTGTTCTGAAGTCTTCACCCTCTTGTCCACCATGTTTTGGACCTCTATTGACCGTTTGCTGGATCATTTGCGTCCCCGTCGCCAGTTGGCGGTGAT
Source organism: Aquabacterium sp. (assembly GCF_048860245.1). GTDB lineage: Bacteria > Pseudomonadota > Gammaproteobacteria > Burkholderiales > Burkholderiaceae_C > Aquabacterium. The sequence goes on from NZ_JBLIZW010000012.1 coordinate 11,300, forward strand.
GCTGGCCGATGCCCTGTTGATCCTGCTGGCCTGGCACACCACCTACCTGTTTCGCATGGGGGTCGAGCGCTGGCTGTACGAGCGTCCGGCTTACGACTGGGCTGTGGTGCTGGGCGTGATCGCTGTCTACAGCGCCGTATCCTGGGCCCTGGGCGTGCCGCGTGCCAGCTGGCGCTACGTCGGCTTCCACGACATCACGCGTTTGGCCTGGGTGTGCTTGGGCGCGGGTCTGGCCAGCGCGGTGGTGGTGCTGATGGCGCAACTGGTCGAGGTGCCCCGTGCGGTGCTGGCCTTGCATCCGGTGCTCACCCTCATCAACCTGGCCTTGGCGCGCATGACGGTGCGCATGCTCAGCGAATCGTCTCGGGCGCGGCGCACCGGGGCGCACACCAACGGCCAGCGGGCACTGGTCTTGGGGGCTGGCGCTGCGGGGAAGTTGCTGATTGCCGGCATCCAGCACCGTGGCTGGACGGTGGTGGGCTTGCTCGACGACGATCCACGCAAGCAGGGCGCCCGCATTGCCGGGGTGCCCGTGCTGGGCGGCCTGGACCTGCTGACCGATGCCCGCAACCTTGAAGACGCCACCCACTTGGTCTTGGCCATGCCCTCGGCCAGTGTCGAGCAACGCAAGCGGGTGCTGGCGCTGGCTTCAGCCACCGGTTTGCCCGTGGTCACCGTGCCATCGGCTGACGAGTTGCGTGAAGGTCGCTCCCGCGTGGACCGGGTCCGCGACATCGAGCCTGAAGATGTCCTGGGGCGTGAGCCCGTCAAGCTCGACGAAAACGCGGTCTCTAGTCTGATCAGCGGCCGTGCTGTGTTCGTGACCGGGGCAGGGGGCTCCATCGGGTCCGAGTTGTGCCGGCAAATCGCCCGGTTCGGTCCGAGCCGCATCATCCTGTTTGAACTCAGCGAGTTTGCCCTGTACCAGGTCGAGCAAGACCTCGGCGAGCGCTTCCCGCACCTGCCCCTGGTGCGCCTGGTCGGTGACGTCAAGGACCTGTCGGCCTTGCGTCGCGCCATGCAATTGCATCAGCCGGATCTGGTCTTCCATGCCGCGGCGTACAAGCACGTTCCCTTGATGGAAGACGACAACGCCTGGATGGCCTTGCGCAACAACACGCTGGGCACCTACCTGGCGGCGCAGGCCGCAGCCGAGTGCGGGGTCAAGCGATTTGTGCTGATCTCGACCGACAAGGCCGTGAACCCCACCAACGTCATGGGCGCCACCAAGCGTGCCGCCGAAATGGTGGTGTCGCACTGGGCCACCAAAGCGCCCGGCACCCGCTACATGGCGGTGCGCTTCGGCAACGTGCTGGGCTCCAGCGGCAGCGTCATCCCCAAGTTCAAAGAACAGATCGCCAAGGGTGGACCCGTGACGGTCACGCACCCCGAGATCACCCGCTACTTCATGACCATCCCCGAAGCCGCGCAATTGGTTTTGCAGGCAGCGGCCCTGGCCGAGTCGGGGCAGGTGTTCGTGATGGACATGGGGCAGTCGGTCAAGATCGCCGACCTGGCCCGCGAGCTGATTCGCCTGAGCGGTCACACCGAGGCCGAGAGCCCCATCGTCTTCAGCGGCCTGCGCCCGGGCGAAAAGCTCTACGAAGAACTGCTGGCCGATGCCGACACTACGCTGCCCACGCCTCACCCCCGCCTGCGTCTGGCGCAGTTGCGCGGTGAGTTGCCTGCCGACTGGATGGAGCGTCTCATGGCGTTGGCGTCGGATGATGCGGCCGCCACACCCTCGGTGCTGCGTGCCCGCTTGCACGACCTGGTGCCCGAATACGCGCCTCGCTGATCAGTGATCCAGCAGGTCGTTGATTTGCGCCAGCAGCTTGGGCATGTTGACCGGCTTGGTGATGTAGTCGAGGGCGCCGGCCTGCTTGGCTGCTTCGATCTGGGCGGGCAGCGCATCGGCTGAAATCACCAGAACCGGAATTTTGCTGGTCTCCGGCTGGGACTTGAGGATGTGCAGGACCTCCATGCCCGGCACATCGGGCAGGTGCATGTCGAGCAGGATCAGGTCTGGCCGACGTGTCTGCGTGTGCTGTTTCAGCAAGGCCAGGCCTTCTTCTGACGTGGGGGTGACGGTGACCGTCAGGTCGGGGCGCGTCATCAGGGCCACGCGGATCAACTCGCCATTGACCTGGTTGTCTTCGATGTACAGCACATGCTTGGGTGCTGGCGCGGCACGCGGTGCGGTCGTGGCGTCCTGAAACACGGCTGTTGTGGCAGGCGTCTCTGGCATCTGCACGTTGGCAGCAGGCAGCGTCAGCGTGAAAGTGCTGCCAACATGATCTTGGCTGCTGACCTCCAGCGTGCCGCCCATCAACGCGGCCAGGTGCCGACTGATGACGAGGCCGATGCCGGTGCCATCCGGCGTGTTGCGTTCACGGCCCAGGCGGTTGAACGGCTGGAACAAGGACGACAGCTGCTGATCGCTCATGCCCAAGCCTGTGTCCGCCACGATGAAGTGTGTGAGCGGGTGTCCCTGGGCATCACGAGATTGTTGAACTCTGACTGTCACGGAGCCGTCCGGCTTGTTGTACTTGATGGCGTTGCTCACCAGATTGGTCAGGATCTGACGGAGCCGGGTGGCGTCCGCCTGCACGCCCCAACTCGCCGGGACCTGGTCGGGCCAATTCAGATGGATGCCTTGTTTGCGGGCCATCTCGTCAAACAGGTTGGCAACGGATTGCAGCGCCTCTGTCAGCGGGATGGCGGTGGTTTCCAGCCGCAAGGTGCCGGTGTCCATGCGCGACAGATCCAGGACGTCGTCGATCATGTCCAGCAAATGCCAACCGGCTTGCTGGATCTGCTTGGTGCGCCGCAACTGCGCGCCCTCCAGCGGGTTTTGCTTGTCCAGTTCCATCACCTGCGCAAACCCGAGCACAGCGTTCAGCGGCGTCCGCAGTTCATGACTCATGCGAGACAGGAAGTCACTCTTGGCGCGATTGGCGGCTTCGGCCTGACGTGCCAACTCCTTGGCCTCGTCACGCGCCTGTTCCAGTCGGCGCGTGTGACCGGTCATGGCCAGCAGCAGTGCCGCCAGTGCCGTGCTGAGAAATGCCCCTCCTGCCGCCGCCAACCAATAGGTGCCACCGCCACCCGGAATCGGGATCGGTCCTTTGGCCCAGATGTCCAATTCCCATGTCCGCTGCGCAAACGAAATGGGGACAACGGTGCGGTGAACTTTGGCACTGGCGGGAACGCCCGCATGGCATGCCGCATCGCCGCCCAGCAACTGGCGCTGACCTTCGGCGTACTCGAAGAGGCAGGCATCGATGTACGCCGGTGCGCCCTCCATCATCGATTGCATCATGTCGTCCATGCGCACAGCCAGAAACACCGCACCGATCGCCGCGCGACGGCGCTCTTCAATCGACTCTGTTTTCCCTTGGTAAATCGCTCGGTAGACAGCCATGCCCCGCTGATGCCCGCTTTCCTGCGCCAGTTTCATGGCCTGCGACGCCACCGCCATGCCGGTGTCACGCGCCCGCTCATAAGCCTCGCGGGAGGCAGGTCGTGACAGCAGATTGAAACCAAACGCGCGCAGATTCTTGTCCTGAGGTTCGGCGTAGGTGATCGCGACCACCTCATCGCCCGCCGGCGGCACCCGTCCTTCGTCAAAGGTCCGATAGTCCGGCAAGCCAGACTGTCGCTGACGCGCTTCAAACGAAGCCAATGCCGAGGCCGCGACCCGCGCTTCCCATCCCAGAGCTTGCACGCCGCCCAAGGAGTTCAGCCAATAGTGGGACGCTTGCTTGAACTCGCTGCGCGTCACCTCGTCCGATGCTTCCATCAAACCTGCCATGCTTTCCAAGGCATGCAGGTAGCCGGTCAGCCGCAGCTCCACCGCCTTGGCGGTTGAATCAACCGCTTGCGCAAAGACGGCATCCTTGCGTTCGATCTCCCAGTCTTGTACCTGCCGGATGGACAAGGTCAGGGCCAGCGCCGTGATGGCCAGTGGCAGGGCTACGCGCCGACGACGAGGTCGCCATACTTCAGCAGGCTGCGCCACCAAGGGCAACATGATGGGAACGCCGACCAGCACGCCCAAGGCATCGCCCGCCCACCAGCCGACAAAAATGTGCGGGGCAGCCTGCCAAGGCAAACCATTGAGCATGACCATGGTCATGCACGCCACGCTGGCACTGGTCAGACACGCTATCGGTCCGACCAGCAGCAGAAACCGCACGGCCCGTGAAGGTCGGGTCAAATCCAGGGGGCCTGGCTCCACCCAACGTGCCAGCGCGCGCGCCACCAGCACCTGCAGCGCAGCGCCGCCTCCGATCAGCAGGGCCTGCCACAACGGTTTACCGAGCAGATCCGTGGCGCCGCTCATCCAGCTGAAGTGCAGTGTGACGATCGTGCCGGCCAGCCAGACCGGCCAGAACATGCTGGCGCCCCAGCCCAGTGCATAAGCCACCCCCAGGCCCGCCGCCAGATACACCGGCGAGACGTAGCCGTTCGGGGCGGCCAGTGACACACAGACCATGCCCGTGGCAGCGCACGTCGTCGCGGCCATCACGAACCGAAATAGCTTGGAGTCGAACTTCGAGGGCATGCGGGGCGGTGCCATGTGCGGCGGCAAGGTGACTACCTGTTTTCAGGACATACCTTAGCACCTGTAACGGCCTCTCTTTGTAGGGATTTGAGGTGATAACTGACGCATATCACGTTAAACACCTAGACTGGGCCGCTCTGATTGAAGGAGGAGAAGCAAGCATGAAGAGATTCAACCGCAGTTTGTCCACGCTGATTCTGGCTTTGGCAACCATGGGGGCGCCTACCCTGGCCTTGGCCGACGCCGCCCAGATCAAGACGCAGGTGCCGGGCTGGTACCGTCACATGGTGGGGCAGTTCGAGGTGACCGCGCTCTACGACGGTCAAATCATGCTCGATACCAAATTGCTCAAGGGCGCGACGTCCGCCCAGATTCGCCAGCATTTGCAGGACGCCTTCCGCACGTCGCCGACCCCCACGGCCGTGATTGCCTACCTGGTCAACACGGGCGACAAACTGGTGTTGGTGGATGCGGGCGCGGCCAAGGTGTTTGGTCCGACCTTGGGGAATGTGCTGGCCAATATCAAGGCGGCAGGTTACGACCCCGCTCAAATTGATGCCGTGTTGCTGACCCATTTGCACGGTGACCACGTGGGTGGCTTGCTCACCCCCGAGGGGCAGGTGGCGTTTCCGAAGGCACGTGTCTTCGTTGCCAAGACCGATGCAGATTACTGGCTGAGCGCCGACAACATGGCCAAAGCCCCTGAGTCTGCGCGAGGGTTCTTTCAGATCCCGCAGACCGCTGTGGCCCCCTACGCCAAAGACGGTCGCCTGACCACCTACGAAGGGACGGCTGAGATCCTGCCTGGCATCAAGCCCATCAGTACCAACGGCCACACACCTGGACACACCAGCTACCTGTTTGAGTCCCGTGGACAAAAGTTGCTGGTCTGGGGTGACATCGTTCACAACGTCGCCGTTCAGATGCCGCAGCCGGAGGTCACCATCGAGTTCGACACCTATCCCAAGCAGGCGTTGGCGACCCGGCTGAAGGTGTTGGGTTGGACGGCCAAGGACGCGCTCATGGTGGCGGGGGCGCATTTGCCGTTCCCGGGAATCGGGCACGTCCGTGCCGACGGACGTCATCGCTTCAGCTGGGTACCGGCAGATTTCGCACCGATTCAGCCGTGACCAGCGGGGCGCTTGGCGCCCCTTTGCCGCGCCTGCGCCCCCAATGCAGCGTCCGAGCAACGTGAAACTTTGCAACTAGGGGCAAGTTCTCTCGTTATTCCTCTGTGAGGGGCGCAGCGCGGTCCTATACTGACCGCTCAAGAAGACGGGCTCGTGCGGACAGCTCGTTGCGCGGGTTCCAAAGGGCTGACAAACGCCATGACTTCCAAATTGAAGATTGCAGGCTGGGTTGCGCTGGGTGCGCTGGCCGGTGGTTTGACCACCATGCAGTTCGGGGCGACCGCCCGAAATTCTGTGGCCCCCCTGCCGCTGGAAGAAATGCAGCAGCTCGCGGCGGTCTTCGGCATGATCAAGACCGACTATGTCGAACCGGTGGATGAGAAGAAGCTCATCAGCGATGCCATCGGTGGCATGGTGTCGGGGCTGGACCCGCACTCGGTCTATTTCGACAAGAATTCGTTCAAGGAATTCCGTGAAGGCACCACCGGCAAGTTTGTCGGGGTTGGCATCGAAATCGGGATGGAAGACGGTCTGGTCAAAGTCGTCTCGCCCATTGAAGGCTCCCCGGCTTTCCGTGCAGGCCTCAAGACGGGCGACCTGATCACCAAGATCGACGACACCTTCGTCAAGGGTCTGACCATGGATCAGGCCGTCAAGCGCATGCGCGGCGAGCCCAACACCAAGGTGATCCTGACGGTGTTCCGCAAGGCTGAAAACCGCAGCTTCCCCGTGACCATCGTCCGCGAAGAGATTCGTGTTCAGAGCGTGCGCGCCAAGATGGTCGAGCCCGGTTATGGCTGGGTCCGTGTCAGTCAGTTCCAAGACCGCACGGTGGAAGATTTCGTGGCCAAGGTCAATGCCTTGTACAAGGAAGATCCCAAGCTGAAGGGCTTGGTGCTGGACCTCCGCAATGATCCGGGTGGTTTGCTGGAAGGGGCGATTGCCATTTCGTCGGCTTTCTTGCCCAAGGATGTGCCCGTGGTGTCGACCAACGGCCAATTGCCAGAGTCCAAGGCGATCTTCAAGGCGCGAGCCGAAGACTACTCGCGCCGCTACGGCTCTGACCCGCTGGCCAAGCTGCCCGCCGCGTTGAAGTCCATCCCGCTGGTCGTGCTGGTGAACGAAGGGTCTGCTTCGGCGTCCGAAATCGTTTCCGGCGCGCTGCAGGATCACAAGCGCGCCGTCATTATGGGTGGCCAGACCTTCGGCAAGGGCTCGGTGCAGACCGTGCGTCAACTGACGGCCGAAACCGCGCTCAAGATCACCACGGCGCGTTACTACACACCGAGCGGCCGCTCCATTCAGGCCAAGGGCATCGTGCCTGACGTGATGGTGGATGAAAGCGCCGACGGCAATCTGTACTCGGCCCTGCGCGTGCGCGAAGCCGACCTTGAAAAGCACATCGGCAGCGGCCAAGGCACCGAAGTGAAGGATGAAGCGCGCGAAAAGGCGCGTGAAGAAGCCATCAAGAAGCTGGAAGAGTCCACCAGCAAGAAGGCCGAACCCAAGCCTCTGCCTGAGTTTGGCTCTGCCGAAGACTTCCCGCTGCAGCAAGCGTTGAATCAACTCAAGGGCAAGCCCGTTCAGGTGTCCAAGACCATGACCGAGCGCAAGCCTGAGGACAGCAAGGCTCAGTAATCACCATGGACCCGTGCCTGCGCACGGGGTGAGATTGTTGGACGACGATCAACAGCTTCGATACAGCCGCCACCTCCTGTTGGATGAGTGGTCGGAGGCCGCGCAAGAGCGCCTGTTGTCCGCGCATGCGCTGGTCATCGGTGCGGGCGGCCTGGGTGCTCCGGCATTGATGTATCTGGCGTCGGCCGGTGTGGGACGTATCACGGTCATGGATCCTGATACGGTCGACCTGACCAATCTGCAGCGACAAATTGCGCACACCACCGACCGCGTGGGGCAGGCCAAGGTGCTGTCTGCGCAGTTGGCCATCGCGCAACTCAATCCGGGTGTGCGGGTGCATGCCATCGCGCAAGCGGCGGATGACGCCTTGCTGGCCGAATGGGTGCCGCAGGCCGATGTCGTGCTGGACTGCACCGACCGTTTCGCCATCCGTCAGACCATCAACCGCGCCTGCCGTCAGGCGGGGGTGCCTCTGGTGTCGGCGTCTGCGGTGCGCTTTGATGGGCAAATCAGTGTGTTTGACCCGCGGGTGCCCGAGGCCCCTTGCTACGCCTGCCTGTTCCCTCCTGACGCGCCACCGGAAGAAACCCGTTGTGCCATGTTGGGCGTGTTCGCGCCCGTGGTCGGCATGATGGGCGTCATGCAGGCGGGCGAGGCCATCAAACTGCTGGCTGGGTTGACCGAGGCGGGGGCGCCCGGTCATCACCAAAGTCTGGCGGGCCGATTGTTGATATTCGATGGACGCGATTGGTCCTGGACCGCCATGCGCGCGCGCCGGAACCCCATGTGTCCGGTGTGTGGCACGCCGCCGCCCACCCGAGACTGACTTCACTACAAGAAGAGAGGCAGACGATGAACAATCCCAAAGAACTGCACGGCCGCAACTTCCCCACCGCTGGCCAGGATGCGCTCAACGCCAGTCGCCCTTCTTTGTATGGCGGTGATGACAGCAGTTACGAGTTGGCTTTCACGGACAGCGACTTTCTGCTTCACCCCGATCTGCGTCCTGTGCGCATGCAACTGGAGTTGCTCAAGCCAGAAATGGTTCAGCGTGAGGAGGGGGTCGAGTCCACCATCGTGGTGTTTGGCAGCGCACGCATCCTCCCCGCAGACGAATCACAAGCTCGCTTGCGTGCGGCCATGGATCTGCCGGACGGACCTGAGCGAGATCTGGCTGTTCGTCAGGCACAGCGTCAGGTCGACATGTCGCGCTACTACGAGGAGGCCCGAGCCTTCTCGGCGCTGGTCACCAACAACTCCGCCAAGCTCGACAACCCCATCTACGTCGTGACGGGCGGGGGGCCAGGTGTCATGGAGGCGGGTAATCGTGGCGCGCACGAAGTCGGTGGCAAGAGCATTGGGCTCAACATCGTGCTGCCCCACGAACAAGAGCCCAACCCTTACATCACCCCCAAACTGTGCTTCCAGTTCCATTACTTTGCCCTACGCAAGATGCACTTCCTGATGCGCTCGGTCGCGCTGGTGTGTTTCCCAGGTGGCTTCGGGACGCTGGATGAGCTGTTTGAAACCCTGACCCTGATTCAAACCGGCAAATGCCGCAAGCGTCCTGTGCTGCTGTTCGGGCGCGAGTTCTGGACCAAACTGATCAACTTCGATTACCTGGTCGAAACCGGCATGATCAGCCCCCAAGACTTGGGACTTTTCCACTACGTCGAGACCGCCGACGAGGCTTGGGCAACGTTGCAGAAGGTCTACGGCCTGGGTCAACCCGATGCGGATATCGCCTGCGGCTGGTAAGGTGAAGGCGTCTTGACTGAGACGTCCTGCGCCGTGACACAGATCCACTTGCCAGACGCTGCCAGCGTACGATTGATCGGGGTGCCGACAGACATCGGCGCGAGCATGCGCGGGGCCTCGCTGGGGCCCGATGCGTTGCGCGTGGCCGGCTTGCCGGACGCACTGGCCCGGCTGGGCCTGTCCGTACAGGACGCAGGCAATGTCCAGGGCCCCCCTAATCCATGCCACCCGCCCCAGGACGGCTATCGCCATCTTGCTGAATGTGTGGCCTGGAATCGGGGCGTCTATCAGCAAGTCGCAGAAGCTTTGGCGGCCCGAGACATCCCCATGGTGCTGGGGGGCGATCACAGCGTGGCGGTGGGCTCCATTGGCGCGGTCGCGCAGCATTGCCGCGCCACCGGGCAACACCTGCGGGTGATCTGGCTGGATGCGCACGCCGACTTCAACACCAGTGACATCACCCCCAGTGGCAACCTGCATGGCATGCCAGTGGCCATTTTGTGTGGGCATGGCCCGCGTGAATTGCTGGCTGTGGCGGCGGGTGTGATGGACCGGGATGCGGATTTGTCGCCTGCCTTGGCGGCGGAGCAGATCCGGCAGGTGGGTGTGCGCAGCGTGGATCCGCTGGAGCGCCGCTTTGTGCATGCGGCAGGGCTCGAGGTGTTCGACATGCGGCATCTGGATGAAGTGGGCATGCGCCACGTGATGCAGCAGGCTTTGCTCGGCGTCGATGAGCACACGCATCTCCACGTGAGTTTCGATGTCGACTTTCTGGATCCGGACATCGCGCCGGGGGTGGGGACGCCCGTGCGAGGCGGGCCGACTTACCGCGAAGCGCAGCTCTGCATGGAAATGCTGGCAGATACCGGACGGGTGGCGTCGATGGACATCGTTGAATTGAACCCGGCGCGTGACATTCAGAACCGAACGGCGGAACTGGTGGTGGATTTGGTGGAAAGCCTCTTCGGCAAGTCCACCTTGATGCGTCGTCGATCCTGAGGGGCGTTCCCGATTCAGTTCGGGCTGGCCGACCCGATTCAAACAGCATGCACTCAAATACCAAAACAGCCCTTGTACTCACTGGTGGTGGGGCGCGTGCGGCCTATCAGGTCGGGGTCTTGCAAGCATTGCAACTGATTCGCCGTGACGTGGGTGAGCGTCGGCGGGGCAACCCCTTCCAGATCATTTGCGGGACATCGGCTGGGGCCCTCAATGGCATGGCCCTGGCGTGTCAGGCCGATCATTACGAATTGGCCTTGCGCACCATGGTGGATGTGTGGCGCGACTTCCGTGCCGAGCAGGTCTATCGGGCCGACTCGCTTGGCATCATGCAGACGGGTGCCAAGTGGCTGGCGCTGTTCTCTTTAGGGTGGGCGGTGGCGCGGTGGCGGCGCATGCGGCCTCGGTCCTTGCTGGACAACAGTCCCTTGCAAGAACTGTTGCCGCAGTTGATGCAGGTCGACCGCTTGCCCAAGCTCATGGCTGAGGGACACCTGGATGCCGTGGCCGTGTCGGCCTCCAGTTACACCACAGGGGAGCACGTCACGTTCTACGACTGCGCGAGCGAAGTGTCGCCTTGGACCCGATCCCAGCGCATGAGCGTGCGTGACCAACTGACCGTTGACCACCTGCTGGCGTCGGCCGCCATTCCGTTCGTGTTTCCCTCCGTGCCGCTGACGGTGGGCGGGCAGCCTCAGTACTTTGGCGACGGCTCCATGCGCCAAGCCGCTCCGATCTCGCCGGCCATTCATCTGGGTGCCGACCGCATCCTGGTCGTGGGAGCAGGGCGCTTGCACGAGCCGCCTGCCACCCGTCCCACCGTGGCCGAGTACCCCAACCTCGCGCAGATCGCCGGTCACGCCATGTCCAGCATCTTTCTGGATGCACTGGCGGTCGACATCGAGCGCATGCGCCGCATCAATCACACCCTGAGCTTGCTGACGCCTGAGCAGCGTGCGCAGACCAGCTTGCGTCCGGTGGACATCCTGGTGATTGCACCCAGTCAGCGCATTGACGACATCGCCGCCAAACATTTGTGGGCCCTGCCGCCAGCGGTGCGTGCCATGCTGCGTGCGGTGGGTGTGTATGGGCAGGGCAAGACCGCACGCGGCACAGCCCTGGCGAGTTACCTGCTGTTCGAGTCGTCCTTCACCCGCGAGCTGATGCACCTGGGCTTCACCGACGCCCTGGCGCGCCGCGATGAGGTGGAGCGCTTCTTTGGTTGGCGGCAGGAGCAGCCCCAAGGTGAGGCGGCCCCTTTACATGGGATTGAGACAGTGCTAAAGTAGAGAGCTTCGCTTTGTAAAGGCGAGGATTAGTTCTTTCCTGAAAGGTCTCAACATGTACGCGGTCGTAAAAACCGGTGGCAAGCAATACAAGGTTGCTGCTGGCGAAAAGATTAAAGTAGAACAGATTGCTGCGGAAGTTGGCCAAGAGATCGTGATCGACCAGGTTCTGGCAGTCGGCTCCGGCGCTGAACTCAAGGTTGGTACGCCTCTGGTGGCTGGCGCAACCGTCAAGGCAGTCGTGGTGGCTCATGGTCGTCACGACAAGGTCCGCATCTTCAAGATGCGCCGCCGTAAGCACTACCAAAAGCGCCAAGGCCACCGTCAGAATTTCACCGAGCTGCAAATCAGCTCCGTGAACGCCTGATCTCGCGCCTTCATCGTCTAACTTCAGTCACCAAGGAGCAGATCCATGGCACAGAAAAAAGGCGGCGGTTCCACGCGGAACGGCCGTGACTCGCAACCAAAGATGCTGGGCGTGAAGGCCTTCGGCGGTCAAGTGATCTCCGCTGGTTCCATCATCGTCCGTCAACGCGGCACCCGTTTCCACGCTGGTGCTAACGTCGGCACCGGCCGCGACCACACGCTGTTCGCACTGGTCGACGGTACCGTGTCGTTCGCGACCAAGGGTTCTCTGAACCGCAAGACCGTGATCGTGACCCCCGTCTGATCTCGGCGATCAAGTGGCCCTTCAGTGGGCTGCTGAACCAAAGCCCCGGCATGCCGGGGCTTTTGTGTTTGGGTGCCACGTTCTGTGGCATCGATTCTGTTTTCTCTCTGTCAGAGGCGGGATAATCCCAGCTTCTGCTCAAGCAAGGACACCCGTCTCATGAAATTCGTCGATGAAGCCACCATTGATGTGGCCGCCGGTAACGGTGGTAGCGGATGCATCAGCTTCCGTCGTGAGAAGTTCATTCCCTTCGGCGGCCCCAACGGGGGCGACGGCGGGCGAGGCGGGCACGTCTATGTGGTCGCAGACCGCAACATCAACACGCTGATTGACTACCGCTACGCGCGCCGTCACGAAGCCCGCAACGGCGAACAAGGCCGTGGCTCCGATCAGTTTGGTGCCGCCGGCGAAGACATCGTGCTGCGCATGCCCGTGGGCACCATCATCCGCAACGCCGAAACAGGCCAATTGATGATGGAGTTGCTGGAGCACGGCGAAAAGCGCCTGCTGGCCAAGGGCGGTGACGGCGGCTTCGGCAACCTGCACTACAAGACCGCCACCAACCGTGCGCCCCGCAAGAAGACGCCGGGCTGGCCTGGCGAGGCATACAAGCTCAAGCTCGAACTGCGCGTGCTGGCCGATGTGGGCCTGCTGGGCATGCCGAATGCCGGCAAGTCGACCCTGATCGCTGCCATCTCGAACGCCCGTCCCAAGATCGCCGACTACCCCTTCACGACCCTCCACCCCAACCTGGGTGTGGTGCGCGTGGGGCCGGAAAAGAGCTTTGTGGTTGCCGACATTCCTGGTCTGATCGAAGGCGCCTCCGAGGGGGCTGGTCTGGGTCACCAGTTCCTGCGCCACCTGCAGCGCACCCGCGTGCTGTTGCACGTGATCGACCTGGCTCCGTTTGACGACACCGATCCCGTGCAGCAAGCCCGCGCCATCGTCAACGAGCTCAAGATCTACGACGATGAGCTGTACAACAAGCCACGCTGGCTGGTGCTCAACAAGCTGGACATGATCCCCGAAGCCGAGCGCATGACGCGCGTGCTGGAGTTCGTGCGCCGCTATGGCTGGAAGGGCCCTGTCTTCCAGATCTCGGCCTTGACCCGTCAAGGTTGCGAGCAGCTGGTGCAGACCATTTACCAGCACGTGGCCAGCATGCAGGAGCACCATGAAGAAGCGGACATTCGCTTTGACGTGGAGGCCAGCCTGCCCATGGCCAGCGATCTGGTGGCGCGTGCCGGCTTGGAGTACGACGACGATCTGACCGCTCTGATCAAGCCGAAACAGGCAGCCGGTGCGACCAAGAAGGCCGCTGCCAAGAAGCCTGCTGCGAAGAAGGCGCCCGCCAAGAAGGTCGCGGCAAAGAAGGTTGCAGCCAAGACGGCAGTTGTCAAAAAAGCAGCGCCGAAGGCCGCAGCGGTGACCCCGGTCGTGGCCAAACCGGCTGCGGACAAGGCCCCGGCCAAGAAGGCCCCCGCCAAAAAGGTGGCCGCTAAAAAGGCCGCAGTGAAAACTGCTGTGGTGAAGAAGGCTGCCGCGCCGAAGGTGGTGGCGACCCAGAAAGCCGCACCGGCCAAAAAGGCGGCTGTGAAGGTGGCATCAGCCATCAAGAAGGCCGCAGCCAAGCCTGTGACGCCCGCCAAGAAGGTCGCAGTGAAGCCGGCTGCCAAGAAGGCTGTGGTGACCAAGGTGGCAACGAAAAAGGCAGCCGCCCCCAAAGTGGCCGCGAAGAAAGCCGTTGCAGTCAAGAAGGCGGCCGTGAAGAAGGTCGCTGCCAAGAAGGTGGTCGCCAAGAAAGCAGCCACCAAGAAGACCGCACGCTGATCCCCTGTCCCTGATCCTTGCCTGACCCGACCGAGTCCCGCCCATGAACGATGTGTTGAAGAACGCCCGCCGCATTGTGGTCAAGGTGGGTTCCAGTCTGGTCACCAATGAAGGCAAGGGCGTCGATGCCGAAGCCATCGGCACCTGGTGCCGGCAGATGGCGGCACTGGCCCACGATGGTCGCGAGGTCATCATGGTCTCCAGTGGGGCCATTGCCGAAGGTATGAAGCGATTGGGGTGGGCCACACGTCCCAAGGAAATCCACGAACTGCAGGCCGCCGCCGCCGTGGGCCAGATGGGGCTGGCGCAGATGTACGAAACCAAGCTGCGTGAACACGGCATGGGCAGCGCTCAGGTGCTGCTGACGCACGCAGACCTGGCCGACCGCGAGCGTTACCTCAATGCCCGTTCCACCCTGCTGACGCTCCTGTCGCACAAGGTGGTGCCGGTCATCAACGAAAACGACACCGTGGTCACCGACGAGATCAAGTTCGGGGACAACGACACCTTGGGGGCCCTGGTGGCCAACCTGGTCGAGGCCGATGCCCTCGTGATCCTCACCGATCAGAAGGGCCTGTACAGCGCCGATCCTCGCAAGGACCCGGCGGCCCGGTTCATTGACGTTTGCACGGCGGGGGACCCCGCTCTGGAGCAAATGGCCGGTGGAGCAGGCTCGCGTGTGGGCACGGGCGGCATGATCACCAAAGTGCTGGCGGCCAAGCGCGCGGCTGGCAGCGGGGCCTCGACGGTCATCGCCTGGGGGCGTGAACCTGACGTGCTGGTGCGCCTGACGCAGGGTGAGGCCATTGGCTCCCTGTTCGTGGCCGATACCGCCAAACTGACCGCACGCAAGCAATGGATGGCAGATCACCTGCAATTGCGTGGCGCGGTCATCGTGGACGATGGCGCGGTGCGCAAACTGCGCGACGAAGGCGCCAGCCTGCTGCCCATCGGCATGACCGAGGTCGTGGGCGAGTTCTTCCGTGGTGATGTCATCGCCGTGCGTAACAGCCAAGGGCAGGACGTGGCCCGTGGCTTGGCCAACTACGCCAGCAGCGAGGCACGCCTGATCGCGCGCAAGGCGTCGGGCGAGATCGAGGCGGCGCTGGGCTTCAGCCATGAGCCTGAAATGATCCATCGGGACAACCTCGTCCTGGCCTGATCCCCCCGGAACAGGGTCATATCAGGGTAGATCCTGCCCTGTGAGCGCCACTTCTCCACGTAAAAAGCCATCCGTGCTTATTTCACGTGATCCTGCCCGAGGAGGCTCTCCATGTCCCTGATGACCCGCGTTGTTCTTCGTTCGACTCCCTTGGCCTTGGCTGCTGTTGCGCTCCTGAGCGCCGGTGCCGCACAGGCCAAGAGCCTGGTGTGTGTGTGGGACGTGGCTGGTAAAACCGGTGACGTGTACGCTGGCGCCACCGACTATGCCGTGGCCATGCAAAAGAACGGCGCCGATCTGGAGCTCAAGAGCTACGTGGACGAACGCGTTGCCATCGAGGACTTCCGCTCCGGCCAATGTGATGCCGTGATCGCCACCGCCTTCCGCACCCGTCCGTTCAACAGCGTGGCTGCCACGCTCGACAGCATCGGCTCCACCACCATCGTCAAGAACGGCAAGGTGGACATCGACGCCGGCTACGAAGTCGTGCGCAAGGTCATCCAGGTGTTTGCTGATCCCAAGGCTGGCAAGCTGATGGTCGAAGGCAACTACGAAGTCGGTGGCATCTTCCCGCTGGGCGCCGCGTACCCCATGGTGCGTGACCGCAAGATCAACACCGTCGAAGGCCTGTCGGGCAAGAAGATCGCTGCCTTTGACTACGACAAGGCCCAGGGCGTGATGATTCAGCGCATTGGCGCGCAGCCGGTGTCGGTGGATGTGACCAACATCGGTCCCAAGTTCAACAATGGCTTTGTCGACATGGTGACCCTGCCGGCCGTGGCTTTCAAGCCCTTCGAGTTGTCCAAGGGCATTGGCAGCCAGGGTGGCATTGGTCGCCTGCCCATCGTGATCCCCACGGTGCAAGTGATCCTCAACAAGGCCAAGTTCCCCGAAGGCTTTGGCGAGAAGTCGCGTCAGTATTGGCTGTCGCAGTTCGACCGCGCGCTGAGCATCGTGCGCACGGCCGAAAAGGGCATTCCCGCATCGATGTGGCAAGACCTGCCTGCCGAGAGCATCCCCAAGTACGCGCTGATGTTCCGCGAGTCGCGCATCGAGATTGCCAAGCTGGGCTTCTACAACAAGACCGGTCTGAACATCATCAAGAAGGCCCGCTGCAGCGTGAACCCCTCGGATGCCGAGTGCGCCACCCCACGTGAAGTGGAATAAGTCAGCCGGGTGTGCCGGGTCAAGGCCCGGCCCCTGACAAACAAAGAGCCCGTGTCAGCGATGACCGGGCTCTTGTTTTTGGGGCGGTGTCAGCGAAGGTTCAGCGCTCGGCCATGTGATCATGGTCCAGATGCAGGGCGTTCGCCTCTTCGGGGTGGGCGTCGTCGGGCATCAGCAAGTCCGTGTCCCGTCGCATGCCCATGCGCACATGGCCGCGCAAGAAGCGGTTGGTGTGTGGCTGAGGGCGAGGCAGGAAGCGAGCCAACTCTTGCAGGGCCATCTCGTAGACGCCCCGCTTGAACTCGATCACGCTTTCCAGCGGCACCCAGTATTCGTGCCAACGCCAGGCATCGAATTCGGGATGACTGGTGGCACGCAAATTCATGTCGGAATCCCGACCCATCAATTGCAGCAGGAACCAGATCTGTTTCTGGCCCTTGTAATGGCCGCGTGCATCCTTGCGAATGAAGTGCTGAGGCACCTCATAGCGCAGCCAATCACGGGTTCTGGCGATGATGCGGACGTGGTCGGGCAGCAAGCCCACTTCTTCGTGGAGCTCGCGGTACATCGCCTGCTCTGGCGACTCACCGTGTTTGATGCCGCCCTGAGGAAACTGCCAGGAATGGGTGCGAATGCGCTTGCCCCAGAAGACCTGGTTACGGTGATTGAGCAGGATGATGCCGACGTTCGGCCGAAAGCCTTCACGGTCGAGCATAATCAACTCCAAATTTTCAACTAGATTCATTATTGCACCGCATTGCCGTGCTCGACTAGAGCGATTGCCCTGACAGGCGGCCTGCGGTGCGTTTTCATGCCATGAAAGCCTCTCAGTTCTTCATTTCCACCCTCAAGGAAGCTCCCGCTGACGCAGAAATCGTCAGCCACAAGCTGATGATGCGTGCCGGCCTGATCAAAAAGCTGGGCGCCGGTCTGTACAACTACATGCCGATGGGCCTGCGCACCATCCGCAAGGTGGAAAACATCATCCGCGACGAGCTGAACAAGGCTGGCTGCGTCGAGCTGACCATGCCGGTGGTGCAGCCCGCCGAGCTGTGGGCGGAAACCGGCCGTTTCGAGAAGATGGGCGAGGAAATGCTGCGGTTCAAGGACCGCCATGGCCGCGACTTCGTCATCCAGCCGACGGCCGAAGAAGTCATCACCGACATTGCTCGCCAGGAGCTGCGCAGCTACCGTCAGTTGCCCAAGAACTTCTACCAGATTCAGACCAAGTTCCGTGACGAGCGTCGCCCTCGCTTTGGGGTGATGCGTGGCCGCGAGTTCACGATGAAGGACGCGTACTCTTTTGACCGTGATGTCGAGAGCGCAGGCAAGACCTACGACGCCATGTATGCGGCCTACACCCGCATCTTCGAGCGTCTGGGCTTGCAGTTCCGTGCCGTGGCTGCCGACACGGGCGCCATCGGGGGCGATCGTTCGCATGAGTTCCAGGTGATCGCCGACACGGGTGAAGACGCCATCGTCTACTGTCCCACCAGCGACTACGCCGCCAACATCGAACTGGCCGAAGCCGTGGGCCTGTTGGCCGAGCGTGGCGCCGCCAACGTGGCCCTGCAAAAGGTGGCCACCCCCGGCAAGAGCACCTGCCCGGATGTGGCAGCCTTGCTGGGCTTGCCCCTGAGCCAGACCGTCAAATCGCTGGTACTGGCCACCGACGACACCAACGAGCAAGGCGAGATCGTCAAGTCCACCATCTGGCTGCTGCTGGTGCGTGGCGACCACGACCTCAACGAAGTCAAGGCGGGCAAGATCCAGCTGGCCGATGGTTCGGGCCTCAAGGCGGGTTTCCGCTTTGCCACCGAGTCGGAAATCGTGGCCCATTTCGGCACCAAGCCGGGTTACCTGGGCCCCATTGGTGTCCAGAACGTCAAGGTCATCGCCGACCGCACCGTGGCCAATATGTCGGACTGGGTGTGTGGCGCCAACGAAGAAGGCTTCCACATCCAGGGCGTGAACTGGGGGCGTGACCTGCCCGAGCCCGATCTGGTGGCCGACATCCGCAATGTGGTGGAGGGCGATCCTTCGCCAGACGGCAAGGGCGTGCTGGCCATCCAGCGTGGCATCGAAGTGGGGCACGTGTTCTACCTGGGTACCAAGTACTCCAAGTCCATGAATGCCACCTTCCTGGATGTGGATGGCAAGCCCAAGCATTTCGAAATGGGTTGTTACGGCATCGGTGTGACCCGCATCCTGGGTGCGGCCATCGAGCAGAAGCACGACGACCGCGGCATCATCTGGCCGGATTCGATCGCCCCGTTCACCGTGGTGATCTGCCCGGTGGGCTACGACCGCTCCGAGGCCGTCAGGGCGGCGGCCGATGAGTTGCACGCGCAACTGCTGGCCCAGGGCGTGGACGTCATCCTGGATGACCGTGGCGAGCGCCCCGGTGCCATGTTTGCCGACTGGGAGCTGATTGGCGTGCCGCACCGCGTGGTCTTTGGCGACAAGGGCCTCAAGGAAGGCGTGGCCGAGTACCAAGGCCGTCAGGATGCCGAAGCCAGCAAGCTGCCTGTGGGCGATGTGCTGGGTCACTTGATGGCACGCCTGCAGAACGCCTGACAAGGCGGCCACCTGGGCGTACCATCTGG
This sequence comes from Aquabacterium sp., assembly GCF_048860245.1. GTDB lineage: Bacteria > Pseudomonadota > Gammaproteobacteria > Burkholderiales > Burkholderiaceae_C > Aquabacterium. The sequence goes on from NZ_JBLIZW010000012.1 coordinate 30,113, forward strand.
AAATGGTGTCAGTTTTGCGTGTGATGCGCGCGTGGCGCGCGGCCCTGCTTACCTCGATGTGGATCGCAGGTGGGCTGCCGCATGCCTGGGCTGGCGCCCAGATTGAAGAGCCCTTGGCCGACTCGGTGCGGTCGGCCCTGTCGGCGGCCGTGGGGCGGGGCGAGCCGCCCAAGCTGGTGTTTGCCGATGACGTTCAGCGTCGCCAGTGCGAGCGCTGGTCGGTGGCGCAGGAAGACCGCCTCATCAAACGCAAGCCCGAGCAACTGGTGCGCATGGAGTTCCTGAACACCGTGTGCTACGAGGCCAAACGCGCGGGGCTGGAACCTTCGCTGGTACTGGGCCTGATTCAGGTGGAAAGTGGGTTTCGCAAGTACGCCATCTCGCCTGTGGGGGCGCGGGGCTACATGCAGATCATGCCGTTTTGGGCGCGCACCATTGGCAACGGCGATCCGGCCAGCCTGTTTCACATGCAGACCAACATTCGGTTTGGCTGTGTGATCTTGCGGCATTACCTGGATCGCGAAAAGGGCAATCTCTTTTATGCGCTGGGCCGATACAACGGCAGCCGTGGGCGTGCCGAGTATCCGAACATGGTCACTGCGGCGGCGCGAGGCTGGCGTCAGCTTGACGGTTTGGTGGGCACACGCGTGGCAGACGCCCGCAGCGGTGCGGGCGTCAATACCATCGCCTGGTCTGGTCGCTGAACGGCGTCAGAGCCCCTGCCACGCCTGTGGTTGGGCTTGCTCGATCTGAACGAGGCTGAGCACCCTCTCCACCGTGTCCTGCACCAGTTCGTCAATGCTTTGCGGGCGGTGGTAGAACGCTGGCAGAGGCGGGAACACAATGCCGCCCATCTCGGTCACCGACGTCATGTTGCGCAGGTGCGCAAGGTTGAAGGGCGTTTCTCGCACCATCAGCACCAGGCGGCGGCGCTCTTTCAGCGTCACATCGGCCGCGCGGGTCAGGAGGTTGTCGCCCAGGCCATGCGCCACGGCGGCCAGCGTCTTCATGCTGCACGGCGCGATCACCATGGCATCGGTCATGAAGCTGCCACTGGCAATGCAGGCGCCCACATCACCCGGAGCGTGGGCCTGATCGGCCAAGGCTTCCAGGGCTGTGCGGTCCAGGCCCAGTTCGTGGTGCGCATTCAGGATGCCTGCGGGCGTGGCCACCAGGTGGGTTTGCACGCCCAGTTCACGGGCGCGCTGCAGCAGGCGCACGCCATAGACGGCGCCGCTGGCACCCGTGATCCCGACGATCAGTCGGCGGGGTCGTGTCATGGTGGCTTATTGGCCGCCAGCCAGGGTTTGTTGCAGTTCGCCAGCTTGGTACATCTCCATCATGATGTCCGAGCCACCGATGAACTCACCGTTGATGTACAGCTGAGGGATGGTGGGCCAGTTGGCGTACTCTTTGATGCCTTGGCGAATGGCTTCATCTTCCAGCACGTTGACCGTCTTCAGATCGGTCACGCCGCAGGCCTTCAGGATCTGGACAGCACGGCCCGAGAAGCCGCATTGGGGGAACTGTGCGGTGCCCTTCATGAACAGGACCACGTGATTGCCCTTGACCAACTCGTCGATGCGTTGTTGAACGTCGCTCATAAGAAACCAATGTCAAAAAAGAAAACAGGCCCGGTTATATCAGGCCTGCGGGGTTTCGGGGCGAGTGGGGCTGTTGATTGATGCGGCAGAAGGTGTAGTTCAGAAGGCGTATCCCACGGAAACCTTCACCAGCGGGCGCAGGCCCAGCCCTTGCACCAACTGACTGGTGTTGAGGTTGCCCTGCAGGGCATCGCCCAGACGATTCAGGGCGCCTGAGCGGGTGCCGATCAAACCCAGGTCGGCGTTGAACTGCCAGGCCGTGCTGGCCCCCGGTTTCTGAAAGCTGGCGGAGTAGCCCGCGCCGATGTAGGGGCTGGGCTGGTTGGTGGCGTCACCCGCTTGAGCATGCCCCAGAGACAGGCTGTCAAGGCGCTGCAAGCTGAGGTTGAGTCCCCCACCATGATCGGAGCCCGACCACCAGGCCTGGCTGGCGTCGCCTTGCACCACGCCCGCAGTGGCCCGGAACCCACCTTCCATGTAGTAGTCGGACAGGATGTGGAGGCTGCGCATGCGCAGGCCGGCCGGAACGGGTTGGGTCAGCACGAAACTGTCCTTGAGCGGGTTGACCGGTCGATCGATCACCACCCCGACGCGGCCTTCCCATTGTGGCCACAAGGTCTGGCCGGCCGCCTGCAGGCCGTTCGCGGCCTCTTTGCCTTGCACTTGCTGCCAGCCAATGCGCACGGTGGTGAGGCTGCCGGAGGTGGCCTGACGCAGGGCGTGTTCGGGACGGGGCACCATTTGGGCATGGGCCGCTGAGAGTGCCACAAGACTCAGGCACAGCGCCGGCAGCGCGCCACGCATCGGGTGCGGACAGGGCGGTGTGGTCGTGGTGTGTGCCATGGCGATCTCCTCAGGGACGTCTGGATGCTACGCCCCGGCCTGACCTTTGTGTGTGAGAGATGTGAGCGTTCGTCACCCCATTTTCAGTGTCTGGAAATGCCCCCGGTAGCAGGGCTTTCCCAGTGGGAGGGGGGAGGACTCAGGCAGGCCGGCGGCCGCCGGTGCAGCGTGGCTGCCCGCCCAGATCGAAGCGGGTGCTCACTTCTTCAAAGCCTTGCTGGCGCAGCAGGGCACCCACTTCGGGGGCCTGGTTGTAACCATGCTCCAGCAGCAGCCAGCCGCCTGGGGCCAGATGCGCGGGGGCTTGCGCCACGATGAGGCGAATGTCGTCCAGTCCATCGGGGCCAGAGGTCAGCGCCGTGATGGGTTCGTGCCGCAGCGCGGGGAGGTGAGGATCCCCCTCGGCGATGTAGGGTGGGTTGCTGACAATGAGATCAAAGCGCTCACCCGCCAGCGGTGTCAGCCAGGATCCCTGCAGGCCTCGCACTCGAAGGCCCAGTTGCCGGGCGTTGTCCAGCGCCACGGCCAGCGCACCGGCACTCGCGTCCACGGCTGTGATGTTTGCCTGGGGGCGAGCATGGGCCAAAGCCAGGGCAATGGCGCCGCTGCCGGTGCCCAAGTCCACCACACGGGCGGGGCCGGCTTCCGGGATGAGGCTCAAGGCCCACTCGACCAGTGTTTCGGTGTCGGGGCGGGGAATCAGGGTGTCGGGCGTGACCTTGAGGGTGAGACCGAAAAACTCTTTGTCGCCCAGCAGGTAGGCCAATGGTTCGCCGTCGGCGCGACGGCTCAGCCAGGACAGATAGCGGGTCAGGGGCCCTTCCGGCATGGCGTCCTGATCGTGCGAGAGCAACCACGTGCGCGTGCAGCCCAGCACCGTGCACAGCAGCAGGTGCGCGTCCAGGCGGTCCACACCCAAGGTGTGAGCGTGCGCCAGCGCACCGCCCACGGTCATGTTGACGTCAGACACCGGTTGATGCCTCCAGCTCCGCCAACTGGTCGGCCGCCTGCGCACCCAGCAGGGCGGCGACCACGTCGTCCAGATCACCTTCCATGATGGCAAGGAGCTTGTAAAGCGTCAGGTTGATGCGGTGGTCGGTCAGGCGCCCTTGCGGGAAGTTGTAGGTGCGGATGCGGTCAGAGCGGTCGCCGCTGCCGATCAGGCCTTTGCGCAAGGCCGCTTCCTTGGCAGCACGCTCGCTGCGTTCTTTTTCTTGCAGACGGGCTTGCAGCACCTGCAGGGCCTTGGCCTTGTTGCTGTGCTGGCTGCGGCCATCCTGGCATTCGGCCACCAACCCGGTGGGCAAGTGCACCACGCGCACGGCCGAATCTGTCTTGTTGATGTGCTGACCGCCCGCACCACTGGCCCGGAAGGTGTCGATGCGCAAATCGGCCGGGTTCAGGGTGATGGCGGCGGCCTCGTCGGGCTCCGGCATCACGGCCACGGTGCAGGCGCTGGTGTGGATGCGGCCCTGGGTCTCGGTGGCGGGGACGCGCTGCACACGGTGTCCGCCCGACTCGAACTTCATCTTGCCGTAGACGCCATCGCCTTCAAAGCGCAGGACCACTTCCTTGTAGCCACCCAGGTCGGACTCGCTGGCCGACATGATCTCGCTGCGCCAGCCCTGTCGTTCGGCATAGCGGGTGTACATGCGGGCGAGGTCGGCTGCAAACAGCGCCGACTCGTCGCCACCGGTGCCCGCACGGATTTCGATGAAGGCGTTGCGGACGTCGTCGGGGTCCTTAGGGAGCAGGGCGGTTTGCAGTTCGGCCACCAGGCGGTCGAGATCGGCCTCGGCTTGCGTGATCTCGTCTTGCGCCATGGCGCGCATGTCGGCGTCGTCGCCTGAATCGGCCAGCATGTCGCGCGCCGTGTCCAGATCCTGCTGGCGTTGGGTGTGGCGGCGAGCGAGGTCGCACACCCCGCTGACTTCGGCATGCTCGCGAGACAGCTCACGGAAACGCTTGTTGTCGGCCGCAACGACCGGGTCGGACAACGCCATGTCCAGCTCTTGCAGGCGGTGGGCCAGGCGTTCGAGCGAGGAGGCGAGAGACGGCGCCAGCACGGCGCTCACGCGACGCCCTCGTCCGACGTGTCAGGGCGCACGGGAGGGCGCTCGGTAGCCGGGCTCGCGAGCACGGTTTCTCCCCGCAGGAACAGGCGCGACAAGGAGGCCGCCACCTGAGGGCGCGTGTGTGCATCGGCGCTGTGCAACTCGGCCATGGCACCGTGCAGCATCTTTTGGGTCAAGCCGCGTGACAGGGCTTCGAGCACAGCTTCGATGTCGTCGCCCTTGCTCAGCATCTTGCGTGCGCGGGCCAGTTCGGTGGCGCGCCAGTCGTCGGCTTGGGCGTGCAGGGCCTTGATCAGCGGCACGGTGGTGCGCTGGTCCAGCCAGTGCACAAAGCCTTGCACCCCGGTTTCGATGATGGCCTCGGCCTGGGCCACGGCCGCTTGGCGCTTTTCGCCCGCGGTTTGCACCATGGTCGACAAGTCATCCACGGTGTAGAGGTAGACGTCACCCAGTCGGCCCACTTCGGGTTCGATGTCGCGGGGCACTGCCAAGTCCACCATGAACATGGGGCGACGCTTGCGGGCTTTCAGCGCGCGCTCGACCGCGCCCAGCCCGATGATGGGCAGGCTGCTGGCGGTGCAGGACACCACGATGTCGAATTCGTGCAGGCGTTGCGGCAGGTCGGCCAAACGCATGGCCTGGGCACCCAGGTGGGTGGCCAGCTTCTCGCCACGCTCCAGTGTGCGGTTGGCCACGGCCATGCCACGCGGGTTGCGTGCGGCAAAGTGCGTGGCGGTGAGCTCGATCATTTCGCCGGCGCCCACAAAGAGCACGCGCGTCTTGCTCAGGTCTTCAAACAGTTGCGAGGCCAGGCGAACGGCTGCGGCCGCCATGCTGATGGAGTGCGCACCAATTTCGGTCGAGGTGCGAACCTCCTTGGCCACCGCAAAACTGCGTTGGAACAATTGATGCAGCGTCGTGCCCAGTGTGCCGGCGTTGTCAGCCTCGCGGACGGCTTGCTTCATCTGACCCAGGATCTGGGGCTCGCCCAGCACCATGGAATCCAGCCCGCTGGCCACGCGGAAGGCATGGCGGGCGGCCTGTCCGCCTTCCAGCACATAGGTGTGGCGCATCAGCTCATCGGCCGACACGCCGCCGGTGCGGCTGAGCCAGTCCACCGCCGCATGGCGCAACTGGTGAATGGGGCCGCCAATGCCACCCGCCGCGACGTACAACTCGGTGCGGTTGCAGGTGGACAGCAGCGCGGCTTCAGAATGAGGCGTGCCCGTCAGTTGCTGATGCAAAGCTTGCAGCGCCGGGGCCAACTGATCCACCGCAAATGCGAAACGGCCGCGCAGATCAACAGCGGCAGTGGTGTGGTTGAGGCCCAGGGTCAAGACGGTCATAGGCCGCGATTATAAAATCGCCCCGTTTGCATTGGGGACGAACCTGGTTTTGCCCTTTGCAGGAATTTTCGGGTACCTCGCCACGAGATCGCTGCCTTTTTGATGCAGCGCAATGGCAAGAGCCCCTTTTCCGCCCGCTTGCCTTGCCGGACCAATCTGCCCATGGGTTTTCTCGACGCACTCGACCACCTAGTCAACTTCCTCTTGCCCGCCCTGGGCATGGCCGTGCTCGTGCCCTCCCTAGCGAGGCTGGTTTGGTGGAAGGAACTGAAGGGCAAGGGCTGGACCCTGCAGGTCACGCGCACCGCGCTGGCCAATGGTGTGGTGCTGATCCTGGGGCTGTTGGTGCTGGGGCGAGACGGTGCCATGATGACTTATGCCGCCTTGGTGCTGAGTTCGGCCCTGATGGTCTGGTGGACAGGACTGCGTTGACATGACCTACAGCGTCAAAGAAATTTTCTACACCCTGCAAGGCGAGGGCACCCACGCAGGTCGCCCCGCCGTGTTCTGCCGCATGGCTGGATGCAATCTGTGGACGGGCCGTGAGCAAGATCGCACCAGCGCCATCTGCCAGTTCTGCGACACCGACTTCGTGGGCACCGATGGTTTGGGGGGCGGCAAGTTCGACACGGCCCAGGCGCTGGCCGCGCGCATCGCCTCGTTCTGGCCTGACACCCCGGCGGGACAGCGAGGCCAGCGCTTTGTGGTGATCACCGGGGGCGAGCCCCTGCTGCAAGTGGATACGCCCTTGATTGACGCCTTGCATGCGCAGGGTTTCGAGATCGCGGTGGAGACCAATGGCACCGTCGTGGCGCCGGAGGGGGTGGACTGGATTTGTGTGAGCCCCAAGGCGGGTTCCAAGCTGATTCAGACGCGCGGTCATGAACTGAAAGTGGTCGTGCCCCAAGCCGGCTTCACCGAGGCCGACTTGCTGGCCTTTGAGCAACTGGACTTTCAGCAACTGCGTGTGCAAGCGATGGACAGCGCCCAGCCCGAGGCCCGTCGTCAGGCCATGCAGTGGGCCGTGCAGTGGTGCCTCGACCATCCACGCTGGATGCTCAGCGTGCAAACGCACAAATCCCTTGGCATTCGCTGAGCCCCGGAGTCACGCGACATGAATTGGGCGGAACGCAGTCGTCAGGCCGTCTGGCACCCTTGCACCCAGATGAAGGTGCACGAGCACTTTCCGCCCCGCGCCATCGTCGCGGCCGACGGCCCGTGGCTGATCGACGACCAGGGGCATCGCATTCTGGACGCGGTAAGTTCGTGGTGGGTCAACCTGTTTGGGCACAACTTTGCGCCCATCAAGGCGGCGATCACCGATCAACTCGGCAAGGTGGACCACATCATGCTGGCTGGTTTGACGCACCCGCCGGTGGTTGAACTGTCGGAGCGTCTGGCTGCGTTGACCGGGCTCGGCCATGCCTTCTATGCCAGCGATGGCGCCAGCGCCACCGAAATCGCGCTGAAGATGAGTGCCCACAGCTGGCGCAACCGTGGGCGCGCCGAGAAGAACCAGTTCATCGGCCTGCAAGGCGGCTACCACGGTGAAACGGCCGGTGCGCTGTCGGTGACCGACATCCCCTTGTTCCGCGAAGCCTATGCGCCTCTGGTGCGTCTGAGCGCCACACTGCCATCGCCGGATCCCCGTCATGCGGCACCGGGTGTCAGTGCGCCGACTCACACGCGCCATGCCATCGAGGCCTTGGCAAACTATTTGGCAGCCCATCACGCCCAGACCGCCGCGTTGATCCTCGAGCCACTGGTGCAAGGCGCTGCCGGCATGGCCATGTATGCCCCCGAGTACCTGGTCGCCGTGCGTGACTTGTGTGATCAGTACGAGGTGCACTGGATCGCCGATGAGATTGCCGTGGGCTTTGGCCGCACGGGCACCTTGTTTGCCCACCAGCAGGCGCGTCGTGCGGATGGCGAGCACGTCAAGCCCGATTTCATCTGTTTGAGCAAAGGGCTGACCGGTGGGGTCCTGCCTTTGTCAGCGGTGCTCACGACGGATGCCGTGTACCAAGCGTTTTACGACGATCGCACGGTGCATGGCTTTTTGCATTCGCACTCGTACACAGGCAACCCGCTGGCCTGCCGGGCTGCGCTGGCCGTGCTGGACACCTTTGCCGAGCAAGATGCGCAAGGCCGTGATGTGCTGAGCCGCAACCGTGAGGCGGCCGAACGCTTTCATGCCTTGACGGCCCCCTTGCGTGCACACCCACGGGTCAAGGGGCATCGGCACCTGGGCATGATCTGGGCGTGGGACATCGACTGTCAGGAGCCTACGTTTGCTGCACGCTATCACCGGGCGGCACTGGACGCGGGCCTCTTGTTGCGCCCCATCGGGACGACCTTGTATGTGATGCCCCCGTACGTGCTGACGGAAGCGGACCAAACCCATCTGGCACACGGCCTGGTGCGTGTGCTGGACCGTGTGCTGGCCGACATCGACGCCTTGCCGCAGGCCCAGGCGCCCGTGGTGCCGGTGCCTTGATCTCTCGTCTGTCCACATTCTCTTTGCTGGAGTTGCCATGAACGCACTTCCCCCGGCCTATTTCGTCACCGGGACGGACACCGGCGTGGGCAAGACCCGCACCAGTTGTGCCCTGATCCATGCCCTGCGGCACGCGGGTCATGCCAAGGTGGTGGGCATGAAGCCCGTGGCGGCCGGTTGCGACTGGGTGGACGAAACCGTTGCTCAGCCTGGTCACTGGCTCAATGAAGATGTGGCGGCCATGCGTGCTGCCGCCAGCTTGCAGGTGCCTGCGTCGTTCGACAATCCGTATGCCTTGCCCGATGCGGTCTCACCGCACATCGCCGCCCGGCGTGCGGGGGTGGTGATCGAGTTGGATCATCTGGAAGCCTCCTTCCATGCGCTGCGCAGCCACGCGGATGCTGTGGTGGTGGAAGGCGCGGGCGGCTTCATCGTGCCGTTCTGCGAACCCGACCCGGATCTGGGGGGCGACTGGGCCACCAGCGCCGATCTGGCTCAACGTTTGCGCCTGCCCATCATCCTCGCGGTGGGGGTGAGGTTGGGGTGTCTGAACCATGCCCTGTTGACGCAAGAGGCCATCTTGTCGCGTGGCTTGCACTTTGCCGGTTGGGTGGCCAATGTGGTCGATCCTGACATGCCCGAACAGGCGGCCAACCTGGCGACCTTGCAAGCCCGCTTGCGCGCCCCCATGCTGGCCCATTGGCCTTGGGACCCATTGGCCGCACCTGCGGACCTGGCGCACCGACTGACTTTGCCTTGAAACCCGATTGACCATGCAAACCCGTTTGACGCGCCTGCTCGGCATTCAACATCCCATCGTCCTGCCCGGGATGACCTACATTGCCGTGCCGCGTCTGGTGGCGGCGGTGAGCCATGCCGGTGGCCTGGGCATTCTGGCATCGGGGGCGCTGTCGCCCGAAGAGTGCCGCGCGGCCATCCGCGAAGTGCGCCGCCTCACCGACAAGCCGTTTGGTGTGGGGTGCAGCCTGATGTTGCCGGGCGCTGCCGAGTGTGCCAAGGTCGCCCTGGAAGAAAAAGTACCCGTCATCAACGTGTCAATGGGCAAAGGCGAGTGGGTCACAGAAGCCGCGCATGCCTATGGTGGCAAGGTGGTGGCCACGGTGTCTACCGAAGCCCACGCCCGTTCGGCGCTGGCGGCCGGTGTGGATGGCCTGATCGTGACCGGGCATGAGGCGGCAGCCCATGGCGGCAAGGTGACGTCCATGGTGCTGATCCCGGCGGTGCGGGACATGACCGATCTGCCCATCATCGCGGCGGGTGGTTTTGCCGATGGCCGAGGTTTGATGGCGGCGCTGGCGCTGGGTGCCGATGCGGTGGCCATGGGGACGCGCTTTGCCAGTTCATTGGAAAGCCCCATGCACGCCGATACCAAGCAACTGGTGCTCAGCAAAGAGGCGGAAGAGACCATCTACTCGTCGAACTTCGACACCTTCCCGTGCCGCGTCATGCGCACGCCCGGCGGGCGCAAGTACACGGCCCGCAAGCTCAGTCCGCCTGTGGCCATCACCCGTTCTCTGGCGGCCGCCCGCGAACTCAATACACCGCTGACCGCGCTGGCCAAAGATGCCATGGGGCAAGGTTTGGTGGGGGCAGTCAAGGTGGCGTACTTTGGCGCAGCCACCCTCGCCATGAGAAAAGCCATCCACGAGGCGAACCACGAGGATGGCGTGCAACTGATCGGTCAGTCACAAGGACTGGTCCACGACATCGCCAGTGTGGCCGACATCGTGGACCGCGTCATGAAGCAGGCGCAGAGCGTGGCGACCAGCCTCTCTGCGCTGCAGACCGCCCCCTGAGCAGGCAGGGGCGGTCGACCCCAAACGTTTACTCGTCGCGACCACCCAGGCCGAACAGCATCAGCAGGCTGGTGAACAGGTTGTAGATCGAGACAAACAGGCTGACGGTGGCCATCACGTAGTTGGTCTCGCCACCGTTGACGATGCGGCTGGTCTCGAACAGGATCATGCCGCTGGCGATCAGCACAAACAGACCGGACACGGCCAGGCTCAGGGCGGGCACTTCAAAGAAGATCGCGCCCAGACCCAGCACCACACCGACCAGCGAACCCACGAACAAGAACTTGCCCATGAAGCTGAAGTCGCGCTTGGTGACCAAGGCCACAGCCGACAAGCCCAGGAAAGCTGCCGCGGTGGCGGCCAGGGCGTTGGTGATGGCCGAGGCGCCGCCGGGAATCGCCATGACGGCATTGAGCGTGGGGCCCAGGGTGTAGCCCATGAAGCCGGTCAGCGCAAACACAGCCAGTACGCCCTTGCCGCTGTTGGCGAACTTGTTGACCAGGAAGAACAGGCCGTAGAAGCCCACCAGGGTCAGGATCAGGCCGGGCGCGGGCCAGTTGAAAGCCATGGCGGCGCCGGCGGTGGCGGCACTGAAGGCCAGGGTCAGGCCCAGCAGAGCATAGGTGTTGCGCAGCACGCGTTGCGCGCTGGCCGGCATCACGGTGGTGACGTCGCCCATCGACAGGGTGCGTGAACTGGGATGGTCGTAGGACATGGTGTCTTCTCCTCAAACACGGGTGGCTCGCACTGGAACCACTCCGGATGACTGGCATTGTGAGGATTTCATCATTTCGGGTAAATTCGAATTTATGACTCTGATCATTCGATAAAACCGATATGAACTACAAGCACCTGCAGTACTTCTGGACCGTGGCCAGAATGGGGGGCGTGGTGAAAGCCAGTGAACACCTGCATGTCACGCCTCAGACCATCAGTGGACAGATCCAGTTGCTGGAGGATCATTTCGGGCGCCCGCTGTTTCAGAAGAAAGGGCGCAAGCTGGAGTTGACGGAAACCGGCCAGTTGGCCTTCAGCTATGCCCAGGACATCTTCAACCTGGGGGCTGAGCTGGATCAGGTGGTGCGGCAACCGCGTGGGGTGGCGCGCCCCATCGAGTTGCGTGTGGGCTTGGCCGATGCGGTGCCAAAGTTGGTGGCCTGTCGCCTGCTGGAGCCGGTGTTGCACAGCAAGCAGCGGTTCAAGGTGGTGTGCCGGGAGTGGAAGCTCGACAGCTTGTTGGCCGAGTTGGCGGTGCACCGGCTGGATCTGGTGCTGTCTGACACGCCCTTGCCGCCGACGCTGAGCGTACAGGGCTTCAATCACCGGTTGGGCGGTTCAACCGTGGGCTTTTATGCCACGCCAGCCTTGCTGCCCAAGATCAAGGGGGGCTTTCCGGCGTGTCTGGACGACGTGCCCTTGCTGATTCCGGGCACCGAGTCGGCCCTGGGGGTCAAGCTGCTGCAATGGTTGGGCAAGCACAAACTCAAACCCCAGGTGGTGGGCGAGTTCGATGACGGGGCCTTGCTGCAGGCATTGGGTCAGCATGGTCACGGCGTGTTCATGGCCCCCATGGTGCTGGATGAGGAAGTGCGTCGCCAATATGGCGTGCATCTGGTGGGGGAGGCGCAAGACCTCATCGAAGAGTTTTACGTGATCACCGTGGATCGCCGCTTGACCCATCCCGGTGTAGCCGCCATCGCCCAAGCGGCCCGTGAGGGGCTGTTTGCAGCGTGGAACCGCTGAGCTGCGCGCATGAAAAAGGGGCTCCTGCAGGAGCCCCTTTGGGTGTGACGGATGCTGAGGGTGTCAGGCCACGATCATTTCAGCGCGCAGCGAGTGCGGGAATGCCTTGGTGATCTTCACGTCGATCAGCTGACCCACCAGGCGGTCGCGCAGGGCTTGCGTGGGGCCGGCCGGGAAGTTGACGATGCGGTTGCACTCGGTGCGGCCCATCAGTTCGGACGGATCCTTGCGGCTGGGGCCTTCCACCAAAATGCGCTGGGTCTTGCCCACCAGGGCCTCGCTGTAGCGCAGCACATTGGCTTCCAGATAGGCTTGCAGCGTTTGCAGGCGCTTGAGCTTGACCTCATACGGGGCATCGTCTTGCAGCGAGGCGGCCGGCGTGCCGGGGCGGGCGCTGTAGATGAAGCTGAAGGACGCATCGAACTCCAGGTCGGTGGCCAGTTTCATGAGCTTGTCGAAGTCTTCATCGGTTTCACCGGGGAAGCCGACGATGAAGTCGGTCGACAGGCTGATGTCCGGGCGCACGGCGCGCAGCTTGCGGATGGTGCTCTTGTATTCCAGCGCGGTGTAGCCACGCTTCATGGCCATCAGGATGCGGTCCGAGCCGTGCTGAACCGGCAGGTGCACGTGGTTGACCAGCTTGCTGGTCTTGCCATAGACGTCGATCAGGCGCTGGCTGAACTCGTTGGGGTGGCTGGTGGTGAAGCGGATGCGCTCGATGCCGGGGATCTCGGCCACGTATTCCAGCAACATCGCAAAGTCCGCGATCTCGGCGGTGTCGCCCATCTTGCCGCGGTAGCCGTTCACGTTCTGGCCCAGCAGGGTGACTTCCTTCACGCCTTGGTCGGCCAGGTCGGCGACTTCGGTCAGCACGTCTTCAAACGGGCGTGAGACCTCTTCGCCGCGGGTGTAGGGCACCACGCAGTAGCTGCAGTATTTCGAGCAGCCTTCCATGATGGACACGAAGGCTGATGCCCCCTCCTTGCGTGGCGGAGGCAGGTGGTCGAACTTCTCGATCTCGGGGAAGCTGATGTCGACCTGCGGGCGCTTTTGCTGCTGGCGCTTTTCCAGCATGGCGGGCAAGCGGTGCAGGGTTTGCGGGCCAAACACGACGTCCACATAGGGCGCGCGCTCGATGATGGCCGCGCCTTCCTGGCTGGCCACGCAACCGCCCACGCCAATCATCACACCCTTTTCCTTGAGGTGCTTGACACGGCCAAGGTCGCTGAACACCTTCTCTTGCGCTTTTTCGCGGATGGAGCAGGTGTTGAAGAGGATCAGGTCGGCTTCTTCAGGGTTGTCGGTGGGCTCGTAGCCTTTGGCCGCATTCATGACGTCGGACATCTTGTCCGAGTCATATTCGTTCATCTGGCAACCATAGGTCTTGATGTAGACCTTCTTGGTCTGTGCGTCGGTACTCATGTGCGGGCGGGGATCAGGACTTGGTCCAGGTGGAGGTGAGGGGGTTGAAGGTCCACTTGGCGGCTTCTTCGGCCGTGGTGGGCCACAGGCGCGCGATTTCGTCGCTGCGCAACACCCAGACGTTGAAAAGCAGACCGTAGGGGTCGAGCGTGTAATTGACTTTCAGCTTTTGCCCCGCCAGCGTGCCGGACAGGACCAGCATGTTGTTGGTGTCGCGGATGCGGGCGCCAGGTGCCAGACGCATGGCTGTGCCGTTGAGGGTCACCTCGGGCGGTTGACCGAAGGTGACTTCGCCGCGCAGCGAGTTGAGGGGCAGGGCACGGGCGATTTGGGCACTGGCCAGGACTGGCATGGCCAAGGCCATGGTGGCCAGGGCCATCGAGAGACAGCGGGGCATGGTGTAGATCCAGGGGCTGTTGATCAGGCTGCCGATTTTACCCGTGCCCCTGGCTGCTGTGGCGGAATCTTCAGCCCTGGGAGGTGGGGCGGCGATTGAGTTCAGCCAGACGCTCCGGTGTTCCCACATCCACCCAGGGTCCGGTGTAGAGGGTGCCGCTGAGTCGGCCCGCATCAATGGCGCGTTCCAGACTGGGGCGCAGGGCCGCTTTCTGGCCCACGGTGAGGTGGTCCACCATCGCGGGGCGGTACAGCCCAATCGTCGAGTAGGTATAGGCCGGCGTGCCGCTGGGTGCCTGGTCTTTGCGCAGGATGCGACCTTCTGCGTTCAAGGCGAAATCGCCCGTGGGGACATGGGCCGGATTGGGCACCAGCCACATACGGCCCCAATCCGTCTGCGCGGCAAAGTCGCGTGCGGCCTGCGGATCAAACCGGAAGCCGGGCACGAACACATCGCCGGCCAGCACCCAGAAGGCGTCGCCCAGCAGCGGCAGGGCATTGGCCATGCCGCCAGCGGTTTCGAGGGCGCCACCGTGGTCGCGCCCCTCGTGTGAGTAGTGAATGCGCAGGCCCCAGCGTGTGCCATCGCCCAGCGTGGGCTCAAACTGTTCTTCCAGGTAGGCGGTGTTGATGACCACCTGCGTCACGCCGTCGCGTGCCAGGGCTTCCAGGTGCCACTCGATCAGTGGCTTGCCTTGCACGTGCAGAAGGGGCTTGGGCGTGTGGTCGGTCAGGGGGCGCAT